>NZ_JAFNOY010000001.1:90371-342901 GCF_026536055.1 Lactobacillus sp. B4015 | reverse complement strand
TAATCATCACGACGCCATATGATCCAATCAGTTTCTATCGCAATATAAATTCGATAAATGATATGGCGGTGGATTCGATTAATCAGTTGTTAAGGCGCATTAAGCCAATCAAGGTCACAGATCAAATGGTCAAGATAATTAAGCGCAAAATCGCACAAAGACAAAATAAAAAAGCTAGTCACACCGACCAAGATGAAAACTAGCCATTTCAAAAATTTTTACATTTCAAGTATAAAACTAAATTTAGCAAAAAGAAACTTTATTAATATTGAAAGGAAATAAATATGAATAATTCAAAATTAAAAAATAAGTTCACTTATTACGACATGTGGATTACGCCACCTACATTTCAGCAATTATGCGATTTTGGCTTGATTGGCCGCAGAATCGGTGAAGTTAACATTATTGACTATCATGACAATCCAGGCGATAGCTTTATTGATGATGGAATCATCTGCCAAGTAGAAAATTGTATTAATGACCGAAATAAGCCACTCGAAATTCTTTTATTCTGCGATACAGTTGCCGATTATTCGAAATTCATTAATCAACCGGTTATAGCTGATGTAGGCAACTTTTATTGCCCAGGCTGGCAAGAAATACCTACCTATCAGGTCAAAGGCTTACGAATCGCAGGTGACAAGAAATGACGTCAATTTTATTGAACGGCAAGCAGCTCTGTGAGCAGCTTAATATTAGTACCACCTTACTTTACAAGTTTCGCAAAGCTGGCATGCCTTATCATCAACTGCCACACAGCAGGGCATACTATAATTTAAAAGAAGTTCAAGAATGGTTAGCTCAAGCAGGTTACCATCAAGAAAAAACTTGGTCAAAATAATCTAAAATGAGATAGAATAAAAGCAAGTGACTAATAACTAAGCTTTTATTTCTATCTTTTTTAATCAAGAAAGGTAGAAGTTTATGATAAAGAAGGTAACGAAAGGAAAAAATAAGAATAAATATCAAGTAAGAATCCAACCAATCGATAAAAATACTGGGAAACGGATAAGTTGGCCGATTAGTTACGAGAAAACGAAAAAAGAAGCGGTAAAAGTCGAGCGTCAAATGTGGGCTGAATATGAATCTGGCCTTAATCCGAACAATGGGAAAGTGATATTCGCGGATGATTTTAAGCGTTATGTGGAATTGCGTTCTAAGTCAATTAGTGCTGTCACACTTAAGGCCTGGCTGGAGACGGTCAGATCGGTTAAAAGCTATTTTGGTAAAGCTAAAATTGATCAAGTAACTACTGCGCTGATTAATCAATATGCCCACGATTATGTCAAATTTCATCATGCCACTGTAAGTAACACTTCCAGCATTTCGAAAAGGTTAACTCATTTGCGCAATTATTTTAAATCTATTGAAGGTAAGGTAATTAAAGAAAATCCCATACCAGAAAATGCCTTGAAATTGTTTTTTAAACAGAGTGATTTTACTGTGGCTCAAGAATGGCGTATATTTACGGCCGATGAATTAGTCAAAATTAGGGAATCGATTATTGATGATTTGAAAAATGACTCTGTTGAAAATAATGGTAGCAAGTTAGCTATTCTGATTGAAAGTTACACAGGCATGCGCGTGGGCGAGTTGCAGGCTTTAAGATTTTCTAATATGGTAAAAAATGATAATTTCTGGACTTTTAAAATTGATGATAGTTGGTCAGATTTGAGCAAGTCCTTCAATGGTACGCTTAAGGCCCGTCCACAAGGCTATACTCGAACCTTATTGCCGATTCCCGCAAAAGTAATCGAACAAATAAAGGGGTACCATACTTTACAAGAAAATTTTTTAAAAGGTCATGGTTTAACTAATCCTAAAAGATTAATTTTTCTTAATTTGCGAGATTATCGCCGAGCCAAAAAATGTGAACCTTTAACGCAGAGTGGACTGACTTATACTTTTAAAGAAATTTGTCGCAAATTAGGAATTGATCCCAATGGTAAACGTATGAGCATCTATTCTTTCAGACATACGATCTGTACCAAATTGGCTAACACACCTGGAATATCATATCCATGGGCGGCAGAAAAAATGGGGCATACAGTTTCGATGTTTATGAAAACTTACGTTGGTGTCGATCCTGATATTAATAGCAGAATGTCCGAAATTTGGACGGCTTAAGAGTGCACACAAAACTGCACAATTAAATTTTTGAAATAGTTAAAAAATATTGATAGCTAGGGATTAACAGCCACATGCTCAGGAGCTGGGAAGCGGCTTAGTGAAAGGAAGGGAAGATAAAGTTGGATTTAGATAAGATTACCAGTTTTGTTAAACAGCAATTAAAAGACGAAAAAACCGGGCATGATTTTTATCATAGTCGGCGAGTTGCCAATTTAGCTAGTCAAATGTATTTGCAGGATAACCCAGATGCACGACCTAATAGCCGCATGGTGGCAATTATTAAAGCAGGAGGGTATCTGCACGATACGATTGACGAAAAGATCTGTGCGGACCCTGAGGCGGTTATCGCGCAAATTAAACAGCTATTACCTCAGGCTGATTTTACTGAATTAGAAGTTCAGGATATTTTGTTTACGATTCAGCATATGTCTTTCTCCCAAAATATTGAGCATCATTACCAATTGCCGGTATCTGGTGAATATGTTCAGGATGCGGACCGAATTGAAAGCTTAGGAGCTATGGGAATTGCCCGTGCTTTTACCTATGGTGGTGCTCACGGAAATGCAATTTATGATCCTGAAATTAAGCCCCAGAAGTTGGTCAGTCACGATCAATATCGTGAACATACGGAAACAACGATCAATCATTTTTACGAAAAGTTATTCCAACTTGAAGATTTGATGAATACCGCTGGTGGTAAAAAAGAAGCACACAGAAGAACAGAATTCATGCGTGCTTTTGTTAAAGAATTTATGGCGGAATGGGATGTTTAAAAGTGCTACAGCGCCTGCTCCATTTGTAATAGGGCTTGTTTGCGCTCAATTCCGCCAGCATATCCAATTAATGAGCCATCCTGGCCAATAACCCGGTGGCAAGGAATAATCAGGGTAATAGGATTGTGACCAACAGCTCCGCCGATTGCCCGTGCCTTGTTAGTCTTTTTTGACTCCTGTTTTTGCAACTGGTCAGATAACTCTTTGTAAGTCGTAGTTTGCCCGTAAGGAACTTTTTGTAATTCCTGAAAAACTTGCTCACGAAAAAGTGTTACCTCTGGTTTGATTGGAATCGCGAATGGATCGGGCTGTTGCCCGCAGAAATATTCGGTTAGCCACTGTAATGTCAGTTTAAGTGGTCGCACTATTTTTTCATCTGCTTTTTCTAGCTGATAGTTTGCGCCGAAAAATTTTTGGTCATTAAACCATAGACCGAGTAAGTGCTGATCACTACTTAAAAGGATCATTTTGCCAAGTGGCGACTGATAGGTTGCTTTGTGTAAAATCTTGTTCATAAAATTTAACCGTTAATTTTTAGAGAACCACGTCAATCGTGGCTCTTTTTTTATTGCTAATATTTAAGCTTATTTTAGCCTAAAAGTTCTTACTTTAATAGCGAGTAAAAGGAGTTTCCTATCAGGATAACTTTACATAAATTCGTAAAATCAAAAAAATTTTGTTTTTGTGCTTGTTGCATACAAAAATAGATAGCATTAAGCTTACATTCTGGTCTATACCAAATATAAACCGCATGATATCAACACTCTATGTTGTGCTGTTCTTTTGACATAGCTACTAAATATTGATATTTTAGGTAATGTAAAAAAATAGGAGGTCAAAAGATGAGGACGAATATTAAGAAGATTTTTTCACTTGCAACGGTGGCAGTTACGGCGGGGATTGCCCTGACGGCTTGTTCTGGCAAAAAACAGGGCGGTAGTGGTAATTCTACCAATAATGCTAAGCATTCAATTGCGCTGATTACTGATACTGCTGGTGTTAATGACAATTCATTTAATCAGTCAGCTTGGCGTGGCTTTAAGGCATACGGCAAAGAACATAACATCAAGCGTGGCCGTAATGGATACCAGTACTTCCAATCAAGCAGTGCAGCAGACTTCGAACCAAATTTTGACCAGGCAAGTAAAGCCGGTTATCAAACCATTTTTGGTATTGGTTATAGTCTAAAAGATGCTGTTAGCGCAGCTGCCAAAAAGGATCCCAAGAAAAACTTCGTTATTGTTGATGACGTGGTTAAGGGCCAAAAGAACGTTGCTTCCGCAAACTTCAAGAGTGAACAAGCTTCTTATTTAGCCGGTGTTGCTGCCGCTACCCAAACTAAGACTAATGTAATTGGTTTTATCGGTGGTGCACACAGTGATATTATTGACCTCTTCGACGCTGGCTTTACTAAAGGTGTGAATGACCAAGCCAAAAAGCTCCATAAGAAAATTACCCTGTTAAATCAATACGTTGGCAACTTTACTAGTGCTGATAAAGAAAAAGCAATTGCCCAATCAATGTACGCTAAAAAAGCGGATATTATCTTCCATGCTTCGGGATTAGCTGGAAATGGTCTTTTCCAAGAAGCCAAAGCTATTAACCAGAACCGTGCTGCAGATAAAAAAGTTTGGGTTATCGGTGTTGATGTTGACCAATCATATCTCGGCAACTACAAGACTAAGGACGGTAAAAAAGATAATTTTGTCCTAACCTCCGTCATTACAGGCGTAAATGTAGCTACTCATGATATTGCCAACCGTGCATATAACGGTAAGTTTCCTGGTGGTAAGCAACTAGTTTACGGCCTTGATACAAATGGTGTTTCCATTATGCGTGGTCATATCAATGACACTGCATGGAACTATTCGCGGAAGGCACGCAGTGAAATTATTGCTGGTAAGATTAAAGTACCAATTCACCCTGCTAAATAGTTCGCCTTTAACATAACTATAGTTTTTTAAGCCCTTTATATTACATCTTATTCTTGAAATTATACGTATTTTATAATAAAGTAGTTAATGAAAAGTTCGTATTTTGTGGAGGGTAAGAAAAAATTATGGGTAAGAAATTTACGAAGCTTTTGTCTTTAGGAGCACTTGCTGCGTCATTTACGTTGCTGGTGAGTGGTTGTTCTGGTAAAAAACAGAATTCAACCGCGCAAAGTAAAAAGGACAGTATTGCTTTAATTACAGATAGTAATGGTATCAACGACCAGTCTTTTAATCAGGCTGCTTGGGAAGGCTTTAAAGCTTACGGTAAAGAGCACAACTTGCAAAAAGGCAGTGGCTATCAATATTTCCAGTCAAATAGTGCCACTGACTACACGCCTAACTTTAATCAAGCTGCTAAGTCAGGCTATAAGACAATTTTTGGTATTGGTTATTTGTTAAAGGACTCTGTCAGCGCAGCTGCTAAAAAGAACCCGAAGAAAAACTTTGTAATTGTTGATGATGTGATTACTGGTCAAAAGAATGTTGCTTCCGTAACTTTTATGAGTAACCAGTCTTCATATTTAGGCGGAGTTGCTGCAGCGTACTCCACTAAGACTAACAAGGTTGGTTTTATTGGTGGTGCCAAGTCAGCGATTATTGGCTCATTTGAGAGCGGCTTTAAGCAAGGCATTGAAGACGCAGCTAAGGCAATGCACAAGAAAATTACTGTCAGTTCCCAATATGTTGGTAACTTTACTTCGACTGATAAGGCTAAATCAATGGCGCAATCGATGTATGCAGATAAATGTGATGTGATTTTCCAAGCTGCTGGCTCTGCTGGAAATGGTGTTTTCCAAGAAGCAAAAGCACATAACCAAACACGTCTAGCTGATCAAAAAGTCTGGGTTGTTGGTGTTGACGTTGATCAGCAAAACATGGGCGAATATAAGGCAAAAGATGGTAAAAAAGCTAACTTTACTTTAACTTCAGTGCTGAAAGGTTTAAATGTTGTCACTAAATCTTTAGCTGATGACGCTGTTAAAGGTAAGTTCCCGGGTGGCAAGCATTTAGTTTACTCGTTAAAGGGTAACGGTGTTTCCGTCACTAAGGGGAACCTTTCGCCTAAAGCTTGGGCAGCAGTCCAAAAGGCGAGAACAGAAATTATTGCTGGCAAAATTAAAGTTGCGCAAAATTAGCAGTTAGTTAAATGTTTTTAAGAACTCTTTGTGTATTAATATGCAAAGAGTTTTTTACAAAAGGAAATTAATAATTGAAATGAAAAATACGACTAATGTAATTGAGATGCGGCATATAGTCAAAGACTTTAACGGCTTTAAGGCTAATAATGATATTAACCTTACTTTGCAAAAAGGTGAGATTTTAGCCCTTCTTGGTGAAAACGGTGCGGGAAAGTCAACTTTGATGAGCATTTTGTCAGGACTGCTCATGCCAACTTCTGGTGAAATCATTGTTCGCGGGCAAAAAGTAGCCGTCAAAAATCCGACTGTAGCTAAGGATCTAGGCATTGGTATGGTTCACCAGCATTTTATGTTGATGAATTCATTTACGGTTTTGGAAAATATTATTTTAGGCCACGAAACGACTAAGGGTCCGAAACTTGATTTCAAAAAAGCCCAAAAGCAGATTGAGGAGTTATCTGCTCGGTATAATTTAAATGTTGATCCAAATAAAAAAGTGGGCGAAATAACAGTTGCCCAGCAGCAGAGAGTAGAAATATTGAAGGTTCTTTATCGCGGCGCTGATATTATGATTTTTGATGAACCCACTGCTGTTTTAACCCCGCAAGAAATAACCGAGTTTATTCAGATCTTGCAAGAATTGGCCAAAGAAGGAAAGTCAATCATCTTGATTACGCACAAGCTGGAAGAGATTAAGCGGGCTGCTGATCGAGTTACGGTTATCCGTGCTGGTAAAAGTGTGGGTACGTTTGAAGTAGCAGATGTATCTAATAATCGTTTGGCTGAGTTAATGGTTGGCCGTCATGTTGATATGCGACTGGATAAACCTGAAGCCAAGCTAGGTAAAACAACGCTTAAAGTTAGTGATTTAAAGGTAAAAAATAAGCAAGGCATTTTAACGCTTAAGGGCTTATCTTTTAACTTGCGTGCAGGTGAAATTTTAGGAGTTGCAGGAATTGATGGCAACGGTCAAGACGAATTAGCTCGGGCGTTAACTGGCATGCAGCACGTTGATTCAGGCAAGGTTATGATTAATGACGAAGACATGACTAACCAAAAGGTCCGCAAGATTACTGAAAAGGGCGTTTCTTATATTCCTTCTGATCGGCAAAAATACGGCTTGATTTTGCCATTTTCAATTTCTGATAATTTGGCATTACAAAATTATTACCGTGAGCCATACTCTAGCCATCATTTAATGCATTATGATGCCATTCACCAGCATGCTAATCAGTTGATTAAGAAGTTTGATATCCGAACTACAGGCAGCAATCTGCCAGTTAGTGACCTATCCGGCGGTAACCAGCAAAAAGTAATCATTGCACGTGAACTGAACCTTAACAGTGATTTAATTATTGCCTTTCAACCAACGCGTGGACTTGATGTTGGTGCAATTGAGTATATTCATAAACAGCTGCTCCTTGAACGGGCTAAGGGTAAAGCCATTTTATTAATTTCCTATGAGCTAGATGAAATTATGCAGTTGTCTGATCGAATTATTGTTCTTCATGACGGTAAGATTTCCGGTGAAGTAAAACCTGAAACAACCAGTGATGAAGAATTAGGCTTGTTAATGACGGGTATCAAGAAAGAAGGCAACGCTCTTGCTTAAAGTAAATCCCAAAACTAAAAAAATCTTAGTACCAATTATTTCAATTCTCGCCGGCTTTTTAGTTGGTGCTTTAATTATGCTTATATGGAGCTATAATCCGTTTGAAGCATATGCGTCAATGTTTTCGAGTGCTCTGGGCAATATGAATGGAATCGGGGAAACTATTCGTGAAGCTACACCGCTGATTTTTACGGCTATTGGTTTTGCCATTGCCTCTAGCGCCGGCTTTTTCAATATTGGGTTACCCGGACAAGCACAAGCTGGCTGGCTAACTTCAATTTGGGTGGTGCTTGCTAATCATAATATGCCTAAGGCATTATTGCTGCCACTAGCAATTATTGCCGGGATTGCTGCTGGTGCATTAGTTGCCGGAATTGCCGGCTGGCTGCGGGCTCAGTTTGGGACCAACGAAGTGATTACTACGATTATGTTGAACTATATTGTGCTTTATTCTTGCCAGTACTTAATGCAGCAGATTATGCCGAAAACGATGAGAATTGATACGGACACAACTAAAACAATTGCTGCTAATGGTAGTTTAAAAATTGACTGGCTCAGCTCGATGTTTGGCGATTCGCGAATTAATGCGGGAATTTTCTTAGCTATTATTGGTGTGTTCATTTACTGGTACTTAATGAAAAAGACAACCACCGGCTTTGAAATTCGGTCGGTTGGTGCTAACCCATTTGCCAGCCGTTATGCCGGAATGTCGACGAAGAAAAACATTTTGTATTCAATGCTTTTATCCGGTGGTTTTGCCGGCTTAGGCGGTGTTGTTCAGGGATTAGGAACATATCAAAATTACTTTACCCAGACAACTAGCTTGGATATCGGTTGGGACGGTCTTTCTGTTGCCTTACTGGGTGGTGGAACTGCCGTTGGCATCCTGTTAGCAGCAATTTTATTTTCAATTTTAAAAATTGGTGGTTTGGGGATGCAGACGATTGCCGGGATTCCTTATGAAATAGTTTCAATTGTGATTGCAGCAATTATCTTCTTTGTGGCGATTCAATATGTGATCGGCTTGCTCTTTAAAAATAAACGGGTAACCGCCAGTGACTCACAGCAAGAAGAAAAGATAGCTAGTACTCAGGATAAGGCACCAAGTGCAACCAGCACTGAAGGAGGACGAAACTAATGAATTTGCTTACCATTTTATCTTTATTGGTGTCTTCCACCTTCGTTTACTCAACGCCGCTAATCTTTACTTCACTAGGTGGCGTTTACAGTGAAAATTCTGGGATTACAAACGTTGGCCTTGAAGGAATTATGACCATGGGCGCTTTTGCCTCAGTAGTCTTTAACCTGACTCTTGCATCCACCTTTGGCAAAGCCACCCCTTGGCTAGGGTTAATTGTTGGTGGAATAGTCGGTTTAGTATTTTCACTGCTTCATGCGGTAGCAACAATTAACTTCCATGCGGATCATGTCATTAGTGGGACGGTTTTGAACTTGATGGCTCCACCACTCGGCGTCTTTCTCGTTAAAGCGATTTATGATAAAGGTCAAACCGAAAACATTACGCAAAGTTTTGGCTATTTCAGCTTTCCTGGCTTGGCCAATATTCCAGTAATTGGACCAATTTTCTTTAAAAACACTTCTGCACCTGCTTGGCTGGCAATTATTGTTTCTATTTTGTTATGGTGGATTTTATATAAAACCCGTTTTGGCTTGCGTTTACGTTCTTGTGGTGAGAATCCCCAAGCAGCTGATACAATGGGAATTAACGTTTACGCCATGAGATATGCGGGCGTTCTTATTTCTGGTTTCTTAGGAGGAATTGGTGGGGCAGTTTTTGCACAGGCCATTTCTGGTAATTTTTCCATCTCAACTATTGTGGGACAAGGTTTTATGGCGTTAGCCGCAATGATTTTTGGTAAATGGAATCCGCTTGGAGCAATGCTGGCATCATTATTCTTTGGCTTTGCGCAAAGTATTAGTATTATTGGTAACCAGCTGCCATTTTTCAATCATATCCCATCAGTTTATATGCAAATTGCACCGTATGTAATTACGATTGTCATTTTGGTATTATTCTTTGGTAAATCAGTTGCACCCGCAGCAGACGGACAAAATTATATTAAGTCAAAATAAGGAGAACAAATGAAAGAAATTTATTTTAATCATGATGGTAATATCGACGATCTAGTGTCGTATTTGCTTTTCTTACTCGCACCCGATATTAAATTGCTTGGCGTCAGTGCAATTGATGCCGACGGTTATATTGACCCGTCTGTGGAAGTTTGCCGCAAAATGACGGATCGGTTTAATTTAAGAGGAGACCAATTAGCAATAGCAAAGTCCAATTCTCGGGCGGTCAATCAATTCCCGGCCGATTGGCGAACAGCGTCCTATTCTTTTAACTCCTTGCCGCTATTAAATGAGGCTGGCAAGATGACGACTAAAGAAGCTGATCAACCAGCTCATCTTGATATCGTAACTAAACTGGAGAATGCCCAAAAGCCAGTGACGCTGGTAATGACGGGCCCGCTGACCGACTTGGCACGTGCACTTGATGCCGCCCCAGCAATTGAAGATAAAATTGCCAAGCTTTACTGGATGGGTGGCTCGCTTGATGGTCATGGCAATGTGGTTCAAGTTAACGCTGATGGTACCCAAGAATGGAATGCCTTTTGGGATCCGTTTGCGGTTGAACGCGTTCTTAAGTCAAATATTGCAATGGAAGTTATCGGCCTTGAAAGTAGTGAGGAGTTGCCTTTAACGGACGAATTGAAGATGCACTGGGCAAGTTTACGCAAGTATCCTGCAATTGATTTAGTGGGGCAGGCTTATAGTCTCCTCGTTAATCCGCCAATTCAAACGATGCAACTCTACTTCTGGGATGTTCTAACGGCAATTAGTGCTCTTTATCCTGAAGTAGTTTTAGCTTCAGAAAAAAGGCGGGTTAAGGTAATTACAACCGGAACTGCAGCCGGGCGAATGGAAGATGATCCTAACGGCCGCGAGATTACCTTGGTAACTAAAGCTGACAAGAAGCTGTTTTTCAAGAAATTTGACGAAATTCTGATGCGGGCAGAATAAGTTTGATAATGATAAAAAAAGACGAAATTCGTTTAACGAGTTTCGTCTTTTAAGTTATATAAATTTAGTTTAGGCGATTGAATCCCATGCTGGCAGGTCAGTTACTGGACCTTCGGCTAAGGCAACTTGTTCAGAAGTTAGGTACTTTTTGTGGACAACTACTTCATAAACATATTCTTTAAACCATTTGTCGTTCATAACGAAGAAGCCTTTGTCACCGTTCTTTTCGCCCCAGGAGTTTTCGACTTTCCACTGGCGAATTTGGCCTTTATCTTCATCGACACCAACTAATACCATTGCATGGCTGGCGTAACCTGAACCGGTCCGTAGACGGTCAGCTTTTGACATGCTGAGATCGACGCCGTATAAGTCACTGTACTTGTACAAATCGCTGTCAAGATATCCTTGCTTGCGGTCGCTTTGAACAAGGACATCATTACCAAACCAAACAGCTTCACCATCTTTTAACTGGTTAACAGCGTAAGTTTCTAAGTATTCCATCGGTACATTCAAGAACTTAATTCTGCAGACGCCGCCAACATTATCAGCAAATGGAATGCCGTACAACTTGTTATATTCACGATCAGGAGCGTTAGTTAAAACAACGTAATCATTAAAGTCAACCTCGCCCATGTACTTGTGTAAAAATTCAAGTGGTGTCAAGTCTTTGTCCAAGTGGTACTTCTTGTCATCATCGCGGTATTCAAGGTCAAATTTCTTTGGTGGCTCACCGACTGCAATTGCCGTCATCTGGTAGACTTCACTTAAAAATTGCTCGCGTGCTTGCTCGACTTCTTCGTCTTTGCCTGCTTGCTTCAATTCCCGCAATACTAATGCATCTTTTCTCAATTTATCGCCTAAAGTCTTGCCAAACGCATCAGTGTTATTGGCGTTGAAACTTTCAGGCATGGCGTATGACGGAACGACACCATATTTTTCGATTAAAGCAGCACCCATATGAAAATGTCCGCCATCTTCGCCGGCCCCGCCTAAGATGGCTTCAACCGTCCGTGAATTTAATTTTTCATCAGCGGTAGCCAAAATGTTGTCATAAAAAGTGTTGGCACGTTCAATTTTGTCCCAGAAAAAATTATAACTTTGTGAAAAAGTAAAATTCTTGCAGTGATATTTTTTACCAAATTGATGACGCAGTATGTTCAGAGTGGCAAATTCCCAACAGCGGCCTGAATGAAGCTGATTAGTAACATTTTCAGTATCTAATTCTGTTGAAAAAACACGTGTTAGTTCATTTTGAACCCGCTCGTTATAAGCTGCCATCGAAACGCCGCTTTTTTGAGCAGCACGGGCAACAACCTGATTTTTGGGGTTGTCATTAAAATTGTTCGCAAACTTTTCAAGCTCTTGAACAGTAATTTTGTGTCCCATTAATAATTCTCCTTTTTTAATCTAATTTTAAATTACTTTATATTTTAAGCCAAAAGAAAAACGGGTTCAATAGCTGAACTCGTTTTAGAGAATTATTTGTATTGGCAACTTATCTTGAACTTCTTGCAATCTTTATTAAATAAGTTAATCAATTTGAATTGAATTATCACTTTGACCAGAACTTTGTTTTGGTAAAGTAATAGTCAATACACCATTATCATACTTTGCATGGATCTCACTTGCAACCACATTTGGTAATCTGAAGCTGCGAGAAATGTGACCTTCGCTTCTTTCACGGTGAATAAGACTATTATTCTTATCATTAGATAGGTCTTTGAATGATTTTCTAGAGCCTGATACGCTCAAAATGCCGTTATTGTAGTTTAAGTTAATATCGTTTTTATCCATTCCAGGCATGTCTACTTTGATAATGTATTCTTTATCATTTTCAACAACGTCTGATTGCATTAATTTGGCCATATCGCCATCGTCAAAAAATTTTCTTGGAAGATCAAACCAATCGTTCATCGCATCAAATAAGTCATTGTGCCGATTCATCATATCATTTGCCATAGTAAAAAGCTTCCTTTCAAATTTAATTAAGTTTTGTAATGGGGTGTTTGCTATTTCCTCATTACAGTTATTATTATAGTACCTAGAAAATTAAAATTAAAGTATTTAGCACTCTTTATTTTCGAGTGCTAAAAATAAAAGCTGAAAACTGTTGTGGCAGTAATAATAGCTTGTGGAAAAATTTTTTCTAACAAACAAAAGGAGTAAAAATATTGGTTTATTATCAGAAAATGACGCCGGAAGGTTACCAAAAAATTAAGAACGAAATAGCTGAATTGAAAAAGGATCGTCCGCGCAGAATTAAGATTTTGCAAGAGGCCCGGGCACTGGGTGACTTGTCGGAAAATACTGAATACACTGAGGCTAAGCGTGATCTGGGTCACTTACAAAGCCGCGTGCGGTACTTAGAAAAGCAACTAAAATATGCTGATGTTGTTGATAAAACCGCTGATGGGAAGGTTGACCTTGGTAAGACAGTCACACTTAAATTTGATGATGATGACGAAACAGAGAAGTATAAAGTAGTTGGCCGGATGGAAGCAGATATTGCCGACGGAAAGGTTGCGTTTGATTCACCTCTTGGGCAAGCAATAATGAAAAAAGAGGTGAATACGACAGTTAGTGTAATGGCGCCTGCGGGAGAATATCACGTTACTATTATGGCAATTGACTAAATTTTGCACTTGATTAATCGAACTAGCGTTTGTATAATTAACTTTAGACGAACAAAGGTTTGTAACAAGGAGTGGAAAAAATGTATGATTATCGTTATGAACCCCACCGCGTAGTGTTTATGATTGATAATAAGTCATTTTTTGCAAGCTGTGAGGCGCTAGAACTAGGACTTAATCCCATGAAGGCTGTGCTGGCAGTGGTGTCCCATCAGCCTGATAGCAAGTATGGTTCAGGGTTAATTATGGCGGCTTCTCCTTTAGCAAAGGCAAAGTATGGTTTAACTAACGTGATGCGTGTGCGCGATTTGCCCACTAAAAAAGATGCACCTGATTTATTGCTGGTTGATCCGCACATGAATTTATATATTAAGCGCAGCATGCAAGTGCTAGATATATTTCGTGAGTATGCGGCGGATGAAGATATTCATGCGTATTCAATTGATGAGAGCATGATTGATATGACTAAATCTTGGCATTTGTTTGGGGATGATCCCTATTTAGTCGCACGTAAAATTCAGTGTGAGATTAGGGATAAGTTGGGCTTATATACTACTTGCGGAATTGGCGAAAATCCGCTTCTTGCCAAACTAGCAATGGATATTTCTGCTAAGCACCGCCATTCAATGATTGACTATTGGCATTATATTGATGTTCCCGATACAATTTGGCGAATTACTGATATGGAAGAAGTCTGGGGAATTGGCAAAAGAACAGCGCATCATTTGCGGCGTTTGCATATCAATAATATGTATGAATTAGCACATACCGATCCTGCGATTTTGAAGAAAGAATTTGGCGTAATTGGCGAGCAGTTATTTGCAATGAGCTGGGGTGTTGATCGCAGTATTATTAGCGAAAAGTTTTTTCCAAAAATGAAAAATTATGGTAACTCGCAAATTTTAACCAAGGATTATACTAATCAGCGTGAACTCGAAATTGTTTTGCGTGAAATTGGTGAGCAAGTCGCTGCCAGAATTCGTGCGCATAAGCTTCAAACCCAATGTGTTAGCTTGTATGTTGGCTTTTCGCAGTATAAACCGACAGGCAATCGAACGGGCTTCAATGTTCAGCGGAAAATTTCACCGACTAATGACAATGATTTACTCGTACAAGAAATACTGGCTTTGTTTCGCAAAAATTGGCGTGGTGAAACAGTTCGGGCGCTGGGAGTCAGCTGCAGCAGGCTCATTCCGGATACTTGTCAGCAATTAACCTTTTTTATGCAGCCTTCTACCCAAATAAAGAAACGTAAAATTGATGAAACGATTGACCAAATAAGGCGAAAATATGGCTTTAAAAGTTTGGTTAAAGCCTCCAGCCTAATGGAAGGCGCCACGGCAATAAGACGTAGCAGCCTAGTGGGTGGTCATAATGGCGGAAACGCGTACGAATAATTGTGATAAAGTAGCCATGTATCGCTTAACTGACTGTTACCAAAAGCATTTGCGCTTATTCAGTATTGCCGAGAAAAATCCTTTTTAAAATAAGCACTTGGGCTTGGTTTGAGTGCAAGATGCTAACAATAAAAAGCAAACTGAAAAATCTAAGCTGGCGTTTCATAAAATTAGCTTTTTTTGCTATAATATGGAATTTGTAAGGTACATATAGGATAGAGGTAATTTTAGTGAATACACCAGCATCAAGAGAGGGCAACCTTATACGCTACATCGTTTATTTTATTGGTTATTTAATGGTTGCTGGCGTAATCAAGTTGGTTGCTAAAAATTCGCCAATCCATATCTGGGATCTGATTTTATTTGCAACAATTTCTTTGATGATATTACTATTTTTTATTTATCGGTTTAACCGTGAACAGCGCTTTTTTGACCGAAGTTTTTCTGGCTCCTGGCTTAGCAATTTTGGTCTGATTATCAGCTTAACGATAGTTGTGACCGCCTTGCGAATTTGTACAGCCTGGTTGCAGTCTTATGGCAAAATTAAATTCTATGGCTTTCAAATTGCTTATTTGCAGCATGAATCTGTCGCGACCTATTGGTTCCTAGTGGTAGCAGTTGGCTTGGTTTTGCCAATTTTGCAGGAATTTTTGACAACTGGCTTTTTATTTAATTATGCTTTCCGTAGTAATACGGTGGCAACAGCCATTTTAGGAATTATTACTTCTGGTATCTTATTTAGTCTGCTTAACTGGCAAAGCTCTGTCCCCTTGCTGGTGGTTAATGCACTATTTGGGGCGATTTTTGCTTGGTCGTACTTATATACGCAAACAATGTGGATGCCGGTCTATTTAGCGGCATTAAATGGCGTTATTTTACTAATTATGACCTAATTTATGAACAACAAAAAAGGCAATGATGTTTAAATCATTGCCTTTTAATTTAAGCGGATAGCGTGAATCGAACCCGCATCTTCAGCTTGGGAAGCTAACGTTCTACCATTAAACTATACCCGCATTACTGAATAAGTTTACCATTTTTTAGCGGTAAAACCAAGCTTTGTTTTTGGTCTAATGCAAGAAGTTAGCTTTAAGTGTAGTTGGGTAAGCAAAATTTACTTTCGGTTGGGGACTTTGGCGGAAGTTAAGCTTATTTGCTTGCGATCAACTAAGCTAGAAAAGTCCTGAAAAAGCCACTGGCGCAGTTCATTAGGTGTAATGATTAGCGGCATGCGGTCATGTACCGGCGCCATAACAGAATTTGGCTTAGTAGTTGCCATTGAAAAATAATCATTTTGATAAATCCCGGCGATTAAAGTTAATGGTTCATCTGGATTATGAAAGGTAAACCGTTCGTGATACTGGTGTTTGTTGGTGGCAGTGTAAGTTTTACGCCCAGATTCGAAGAACTGATTAGCAATGATGATGCACCTTGACTTAGCAAAGGAAGAATCCCACATCGACCGCTTTTTTTCGAAGAAGCGCTCAATGCGAGCGTTAAAAACAACCTTTTTGTGGTCAAATGGACTGGGATAGCCCCAGGTTTTAGGGACCAGCTCCAAGCGATTATCTTGATAAAGCAGCACTGGCGCAATCCCTTTAGGAAAAACGCTACAGTTTTCAGGAAAGTCAAATGATGGTTCTTCTAAAGGTAAATGAAGGTCACTAACTAAATACTTTTTGGTATCTGCCAAACTTGGCAGTTGAAATTGATTGCACATTTTATCCTCCATATTTAATCATTGCTTAATTTTTGGTAGAATTAACTGTAATTATCACACTAAAGCAGGTTTTATTTTTAGGAAAGGTTAAAGACAATGAATAAAAAAGTTATCCTTACAGGTGACCGCCCAACGGGAAAGTTGCACGTAGGTCATTATATTGGTTCGTTGAAAAACCGCGTGCTGCTACAAAATTCAGGTGAGTATCATCCGTATATTATGATTGCCGATACGCAGGCGTTAACTGATAACGCTCGTGATCCTGAAAAAATTCGGGCTAGTCTAATCCAAGTTGCCCTGGATTATCTGGCTGTGGGGATTAATCCTGAAATTTCAACTATTTTTGTTCAGTCTCAGATTTCTGCCTTATTCGAGCTTACTGCTTATTATATGGACTTAGTGACTGTTAGTCGCCTAGAACGCAACCCAACAGTTAAGGCCGAAATTAAGCAAAAAGGCTTTAACGATTCAATTCCAGTCGGATTTTTGAACTATCCAGTTTCACAAGCAGCCGATATAACTGCTTTTAAAGCAACACTTGTACCGGTGGGAGACGACCAAGAACCAATGCTTGAACAGGCACGAGAAATTGTCCGCACCTTTAATCGGGTATATCACTGCAATGTTTTGGTTGAACCGGAAGGTTACTTCCCAGAAAAAGGCCAGGGTCGGTTGCCAGGGCTGGACGGCAATGCAAAAATGTCGAAATCTTTGGGTAATGCAATTTATTTATCGGATGACGCTGCAACAGTTCAGAAAAAAGTGATGTCGATGTATACTGATCCTGATCATATTCATGTCGAAGATCCAGGTAAGGTAGAAGGCAATACTGTATTTACTTATCTTGATATTTTTGATCCTGACAAGAATAAAGTAGCAGAATTAAAGGAAGAATACCAAAAAGGCGGCTTGGGTGACGTTAAAATTAAGCGCTATTTAAATACCGTTTTAGAAAATGAGCTGGAGCCAATTCGTCAGCGTCGCGCACGCTACGAGCAAAATCAGGATGAAGTTTACGAAATGCTGATTGAAGGCTCGAAAAAAGCTAATGAGGTTGCCAATCAGACTTTAGATGAAGTTCGTGATGCAATCGGTTTGAATTACTTTAAGAGGTAAAAAAATGCACAACCGGATTCCCTGGAAGCAGTATTTTATGATGCAGGCACTAGTAATTGCCCAGCGCTCAACTTGTGACCGTGCTCTTGTTGGCAGCGTTTTGGTCAAGGATAATCGGATTATCGGGACGGGTTATAACGGTTCGGTTACCGGTGAGCCCCATTGCGATGATGTCGGTCACCAGCTCGTTGATGGGCACTGCGTAAGAACGATTCATTCCGAGATGAATTCGCTGATTCAATGTGCGCGCAATGGTGTTTCAACTGATAACACAGAAATTTATGTAACACACTTTCCTTGCTATAATTGTGCTAAGGCTCTTGTTCAAGCGGGTATTAAACGAATCAATTATTATTTTGATTATCATGATAGTCCGCTGGCAATTGCACTATTTAAAGATTGTGGGGTTCCTTATGAACAAATTAAAATTGACCGTAAATATGTGGAGCAATTGGCACATAAATTGGAGGAAGCTGAGAACTAAGCTGACTTTGCTAACAGCTTTACTAGGCATTTTTCTCACGATGACTGCTTTTTCTAACCCATATGTTCACGATAATGGGCACTTATTAGAAAAGAAAACGAGTAAGCTGATTAAGGAAAAAAATGATCGCTACCTGCAAACAAGCGAGCAACCAGTAATCATTGTAAAAACGGTCAATCGGGTTGACCATTTAACACCCAAAAAGTTAAACAAATATAAGCGGACAGTTTTTATTGTTGTAGGTAGTGCCAATAAGAAACGTAATGTACAAATCTATTCAAGTAAAGATTTGCACGGTGCTTTTACGGCTGATGTTAGGGGAACGATTATCCGCTCGCAGTCTAACCAATTGCGAAGTAATAACAAAAAAGAATTTAACCGTGGATTGCGCTTTGTCTTTCGTGCCTGTGCGACCACGATCGATCAGCGCTACCAGTACGCGTTAGATAAATATGATCTTTCAAGTGAAGAGCGAGCTCAACTGTCACATCCTCGTCGACTTGCCTTACCAATTGCGCTTTGTCTAGTTATAGTAATTGGCGGCTTAATGTACTTCTTTAGAAATAACCTGCATTTGAAAAAATAAGTAAAAAGGTTGACTTAATGCGCAGTTTTGTATTACACTCACAATGCAAATTAAATAAGTAAACAAATAAACTGTTAGGTGAGACTCCTACGTGAACATATGCTATCGCCCGGAAACATCCAGAGATGCCAACGAGTTAAATAGTTTCCGTCGACATAAGGCGGTAACCAGATAGCTAGCTATAGGCTTACGTTGCGTAGTGTTAAAACTGAACGACGAGTATAATGATACCTTGTTTAAAAGGGGGTCACCAGCGGCAGCTTAGGTGGGTCCCTTTTTGGTTTGTTTGCGTTTTTGGAAAAAGAGAGAGTGAGAATGATGCTGAGAAAACCAAGTGAGACAACCAGCAACAAAGATCTAGCATTGGTCAAAGCAATTGCTAATGAAGGCAGATCAGAGACCTTAGCAAGACTGCATGCTAGCAGTAATGGTTTATCCACAAGGCAGGCAGAAAAAAATCGCGCGGAATATGGGGCAAATACGATTGCGTCCAATAAGCATAATTCTAAGTTACGTTTCTTAGCGGAAGCATTTATTACGCCGTTTACATTAGTACTGCTGGTCTTAGCGACCCTGTCGCTATTTACGGATTACATCTTTGTTCCTGCTGGTGAAAAAGATTTAACAACTGTTGCCATTATGCTAATAATGGTATTCATTTCTGGGATTACAAGTTTTATTCAAAATGTCAGGTCTTCAAATGCGGTTGATTCATTATTGAAGATGGTTTCCGTAACAACTGACATTATCAGAGACGGTAAAGACCAGGAAATTGATACCAGTGAAGTGGTAGTAGGAGACGTCATTCGTCTGGCTGCTGGTGATATGGTGCCAGCAGATATGCGCTTGTTGTCAAGCAAAGACCTCTTTTGCTCCTCAAGTTCTCTTAACGGTGAATCTAATCCGGTTGAGAAAATTGCGACTAAAAAGCCCAAGATTGGTGCTGACCGTGACTACCTGGATTATCCTAATATTCTTTATGAGGGGACGACAATTGTTTCGGGTTCAGGCTTGGGTGTCGTGTTTGCGACGGGCGAACGAACCATGTTTGGTAAGCTTGCTCATGATATTTCACACCACGATGTTAAAAATACTGCCTTTGATGTTGGGATTAAAAATGTCTCCAAGCTGTTAATTATTATGACGGCAATTATTGCCCCGCTTGTTTTTATTATTAACGGTTTGACTAAGGGCGATTGGGTTAACGCACTGATTTTCTCAATTGCAACCGCTGTTGGTTTAACGCCAGAGATGCTGCCCGTTATTGTGACGACTAACCTTGTTAAGGGTTCAATCGAAATGTCGAAAAAAGGCACAATCGTCAAAAAGATGAATTCAATCCAAAACTTCGGTTCAGCTGATATCCTATGTACGGATAAAACTGGAACTTTGACGCAGGACAAAGTTGTTTTGGAGCGGCATTATGACTTAAATTTACACGAAAATTCCACTATTTTGGAACTGGGGTACCTCAATTCTTACTACCAAACGGGGATGAAAAATCTAATTGATAAGGCCATCATTGAAGCTGCTGGTGATGAGCTTGATATCAATGAAATTCAGCGTGATTATAACAAAATTGATGAGATTCCATTTGACTTCTCTCGTAGAAGAATGAGCGTTGTTGTGGAAAATTCTGACCGTGAGCACGGCGAACACCTACTTGTGACTAAAGGTGCGTCCGAGGAAATGATTGCTGTTTCCACTAAGATCGAGGTTGACGGACAGATTTTGCCATTAACACCTGAACGCAAGCAGAAAGTAATGGCAAAAGTCAATGACATGAATGATGACGGCTTACGGGTAATTATGCTTGCTTATAAGCGTAATCCTGCTCCAGTAGGCGAATTCTCAGTCAAAGATGAAAGCGACTTAATCCTTTGTGGTTTCTTAGCATTCCTTGATCCACCTAAGGAAAGTGCTAAAGATGCTTTAGCTAGACTTAAAAAAGATGGGATTACCGTTAAGATTTTAACTGGTGATAATGAAGCCGTTACAAGAACTGTGGGCCTGCAAGTGGGGCTCAATGTCGACACGGTTTATTCCGGAGCTGATTTAGAAGGCAAAAAGCCAGAAGAATTAGCTAAGATGGTAGAAGAATGCAATATCTTTGTTAAGTTATCACCAGAAGATAAAACCAATATTATTAACTTGCTCAAGCAAAATGGTCATACTGTCGGTTATATGGGAGACGGTATCAATGACGCGCCAGCAATGAAGGCGGCTGATGTATCGATTTCTGTGGATACTGCGGTGGATATTGCTAAGGAATCCGCTGATATTATTTTGCTGCATAAAGACTTAAATGTGCTGGAAACCGGAGTAAGAATCGGGCGCAAAGTATTTGGCAATACGATGAAATACATTAAGATAACTTTATCTTCCAATTTCGGTAATATTTTATCAATCATGGTGGCTTCGTCATTCTTGCCATTTTTGCCAATGTTGCCATTACAGTTACTAGTTTTAGATTTGCTTTACGGCACAAGCTGCTTGTCGTTACCATTTGATGACATGTCAAATGAATTTTTAAGTGAGCCGCGTAGTTGGTCGACGAAAAAATTGCCTAAATTTATGTTTTATTTTGGACCAACATCATCAATATTTGATATTTTGACTTTTGGCTTACTCTTCTTTGTGATTTGTCCAC
The DNA here is from genome assembly GCF_026536055.1 of Lactobacillus sp. B4015. Lineage (NCBI taxonomy): Bacteria > Bacillati > Bacillota > Bacilli > Lactobacillales > Lactobacillaceae > Lactobacillus > Lactobacillus sp. B4015. The sequence continues at coordinate 321,628 of NZ_JAFNOY010000001.1, read as the reverse complement.
ACCTTGTTGGTGGCAGCTATCAAACGCTTAATCCAGCACAGCAAGCTGCCTTTATTGCATTGTTCCACACTGGTTGGTTTATTGAATCACTGTGGACGCAAGAGATGGTTATTCATGCATTGCGGGACCCACGCTTGCCGTTTATTGGTCAACATGCTGCACCTGGCGTAACGCTAGCAACTTTTGGCGCCGGCGTCATTGGGACACTAATTCCGTTTTCATTTCTTGCAAATAAATTGGGCTTTGGCAAAATGCCCGTCAGCTTTATTTGGGTAGTTTTGGCAATTCTTGTTCTTTACATCCTGTTAACAACGATTGTTAAGCATTTCTACCTTAAAAACGAAAAGTTTTTAATCTAAAGCTATACTTACCTAAAAGAGCCTTTAGTTACAGGGGATTTAATATTTAGTCCTATGTCTTAGTGGTAAAGAAGCGCACTTTTTAATTAAAGAATTTTCAGGTTATTTCTTAAAGCTGCGTCTTCCAAGCGCAGCGAGCTTGTTAGGACCAAGTACTAAGCAAAAGTGAAAAAAGTAAGCTATTTTAAGCAAATTACGTTATGAAATAGTAAAAAAGAGAACTCCGTAAGGAATTCTCTTTTTTATTGATGTAGTATAATATAATGAAATTAAACGAATCTTAAGGAGAAAATGAACATGGCTGATAAAAAAACTTTTTATATTACAACCCCAATCTACTATCCGTCTGGTCGTCTAACAATTGGTAATGCATACACAACAATTGCGGCTGATGTAATGGCACGCTACAAGCGTAGTCAGGGTTACGATACTTTCTTTTTAACTGGTACCGATGAACACGGCTTAAAAATTGAACAAAAAGCTGAAAAACAAGGTATTAAACCCCAAGAGTTTGTCGACAAGATGGTTAAAACATACAAAAAGTTATGGAAAAGCCTAGATATCTCATATGACAAATTTATTCGAACTACTGACGAAGAGCACGTTAAGGGTGTCCAAAAGATTTTTGAACAGCTTTTAAAGCAAGGTGATATTTATCTTGGTGAATACACTGGCTGGTATTCAGTTGAAGATGAAGAATACTTTACAGAATCGCAATTGGCCGAAGTCTATAAAGATGACACAGGCAATGTAATTGGTGGTAAGGCACCATCTGGCCATGAAGTGCAATTAGTTAAAGAGCCATCATATTTCTTCAAGATGAGCAAGTACGCTGATAGACTTTACCAGTATTATCAAGATCATCCTGATTTCATTTTGCCTCATTCACGTGAAAAGGAAATGGTTAATAACTTTATTAAACCTGGACTTGAGGATCTTTCCGTCACGCGGACAACTGTTTCTTGGGGAATTCCTGTGCCAAGTGATCCTAAGCACGTGGTTTATGTTTGGATTGACGCATTGTCCAACTATATTACTGCATTGGGGTATGGCTCTGATGACGATTCTTTATTTAAGAAGTATTGGCCTGCAGATGTTCATCTTGTAGGTAAAGAAATTGTTCGTTTCCATACAATCTACTGGCCAATTATGTTAATGGCATTGGGATTGCCACTACCAAAGCATATTATTGGTCATGGCTGGGTATTGATGAAAGACGGTAAAATGTCCAAGTCTAAGGGCAATGCCGTTTATCCAGAATCAATTATTAACCGGTATGGCGTTGACGCTTTGCGCTACTACTTAATGCGCGCGTTGCCATTTGGTGCAGATGGTGTCTTTACTCCAGAAGATTTTGTTGAGAGAGTTAACTATGATTTAGCTAATGATTTGGGCAACTTGTTAAATAGAACAGTATCTATGATTAATCAGTATCAAGACGGCAAAGTCAGCCCAATTGCATCAGAGCAAGATGAATTAGGTCAAGATCTAACTGAAGTTGCTAACAGCGTAATCACTGATTATCTGAAGAAAATGGATACACTTCACTTCACTCAAGCCATTGAAGATATCTGGCAGCTAGTTAGTCGCGCTAATAAATATATCGATGAAACAATGCCTTGGGCTTTGAATAAAGAAGGTAAAAAGGACGACTTGGCGCGTGTAATGACCAATCTGGCTGAGAGCTTGCGGATTATTGCGTTATTAATTGCGCCAATTATGACCAGAACACCAGTAGAAATGTTTAAGCAACTTGGTCTTGACTGGAATAATGAGGACCAAAAGAAGCTTAGCTTTGGTGATTTTGACTGGAACGTGCAAGTTACAGAAAAGCCAGAACCAATTTATCCACGCTTAAAACCTGAAGAGGAAATTAAGTATATTCAAGATGAAATGGCAAAAGCAAAGCCAAAAAAGCAAAGCCGGAGTGAAAAAGAAGAAGGCCCAGAAATCACGATTGATGATTTTGATAAAGTTAAGATTCAAGTTGGTAAAATTTTAGCAGTTGAGCCAGTTCAAGGTTCAAGCAAATTGCTACAATTCCAATTAGATTTTGGTAATGGTGATGAGCGGCAAATTCTTAGCGGCATTCGGAAATATTACCCTAATGCAAGTGAATTATTAGGTAAAAAAGTTTTAGCTGTGACTAATTTAAAACCACGCAAGATGTTAGGCCATCTAAGCCAAGGAATGTTGCTTTCAAGCGAAAAGAATGGTCAAGTCAAATTGGCACTAGTTGGCGATGAACATGAAATTGGGGCAGATTTAGCTTAATGGAATTAATTGATAACCATACGCATTTACAGGATGAACCTTTTCGGGGAAAAGAAGAATTTTACCTTGATCGTGCACAAAAGTTAGGTGTAACTAAACTAATTTGTGTTGGGCAAGATCCGGATTTTAATAAGCGTGCGATTGAACTTAGTCAGCGCTTTAGCCAAGTGTATGCAATGGTGGGGTACTGCCCCGATGTAGCTAAGGATTACAATCAAGAAGCTGAAAACCAATTAATCGAGCAGCTGCAAATACCTGGTGTTGTTGCAATGGGAGAAATCGGTCTTGATTATTATTGGGATGAATCACCGCGCCAAAAGCAGCGTGAAGTGTTTGCTCGTCAAATTGAGGTTGCCCACGAATTGAAGAAGCCCGTAGACATCCATACAAGGGATGCGTTTGCTGATTGTTATGATATTTTAAAAAATAGCAATCTGGAATACGGTGCAGTCCTCCATAGCTTTAACGGCGATTCATCGTGGCTAGCAAAGTTTTTGGACTTGAATGTTTGTTTCTCATATTCGGGTGTTGTTTCGTTTACCAAGGCAACCGAGGTTCATGAGGCGGCCAAAAATACGCCGCTCGACCGTTTGCTGGTAGAAACCGATGCACCATTTCTAACGCCTAAGCCTTACCGTGGCCGTCAAAACGAGCCGGGTAATGTCTACTATGTAGCAAAAGCAATTGCGCAGCTTAAAAATATTTCGTTAGAAGAAGTTGCAGAAGCCACGTATACAAATACAATGAGGGTTTATGGTCTTAAATAAAAAACAATTTAATGCTGTTGTGGTCGTTGAGGGCAAAGATGATACGATTCGCTTAAACCAATTTTTTCCTGGGATTGAAACAATTGAAACCAACGGTTCGGATGTTCCTGAGGCGGTTTTAACAGAACTGAAGGAATTGGCAAAAAAGCGTGAAATTATTGTGCTAACTGACCCGGATCTCAACGGTGAACGAATTCGGCGGTTAGTGACAGAGGCTGTCCCTAATGCTAAGCAGGCGTTTATCACACGCAAAGAAGGAGAACCGACTAAGCATGGCCGCGGTAATTCATTGGGGGTAGAGCATGCTTCAAAACAGGCACTCGTGAAGGCCTTGCAGGACTTACATGAAAGCCAAGCTTTACCAAGTGACTTAACTAAAAGCGATTACCAAAGGCTGGGACTGTCCAGTGGTGTAGATTCTCGCAAATTACGAGAGCAAGTCGGCATAAAATTGCGGGTTGGCTATGGCAATGCCAAGCAGTTTTATAAAAGGCTGCATACCTTTGGTGTGACACTTGCAGAACTTGAGCAGGCAGTTAAGGAGGCAAAAAATGAATAACGAAATTCCAATTGGCTCGTTTGTCAGGACTCAAGCAATTATTAACCGTTATTTCGTCCATGCAAAGAAAAATCTTGGTCAAAACTTTCTGGTTGATTTAGATGCTATTCAGGGCATTGTTCAAGCGGCTGAAATAAAACCTGATGATCAAGTAATTGAAATTGGGCCAGGCATTGGTTCGTTGACGGAACAATTATTGTTAGCAGGCGCGAAAGTTTTTGCTTATGAAGTTGACGAGAGCTTGCCTGAAATTTTGCATAATGAGTTACCAGCCAAAGTTAATGGCGCATTGTTGCAGGACCGTTTCAAACTGTTATTAAAAGATATTCTGAAAGCAGATTTTGCTAAGGATCTAAGTGGCTTTTTTGATATGAATAAACCAATCAAAGTAGTCGCAAATTTACCGTACTATATAACAACTCCAATTATTTTCTTTTTAAATCAATCAGACTTAAACTTCACTAGTTTAACCTTAATGATGCAGCAGGAAGTAGCCGAGCGTCTTGGCGCTCAGCCCAATAGCAAGGAGTACGGACCACTAACAATAGCTGTTCAAACGCAGATGAGTGTTCGGAATGCTTTAACTGTTAGAAGCAGTTCGTTTATTCCACGTCCGAAGGTTAATTCCTGCGTTGTAGTGCTTAAGCCTTTAGCAGATAAGCCAGATGTTGGCGATGTTAAACACTTTAATTGGGTAGTAAAAATGTGTTTTGCTCAAAGACGAAAAACATTAAACAATAACTTGAAAAATTTGGTATCTGATAGTGACGAACGTGCCCGAATTATTGCTGCTATTGGAGTAGAGCCACGCATCAGGCCCGAACAATTACAAATTGCCCAATTTATTCAATTGGCAAAGGAAATCCCGGCTGCTGATTGATGAAAGCGACCTTGGGCTGCTCTTAAAAAGAATTGAAAAAATAATAATATTGTGGTAAAATAAGCTCCTAAAGGAGTTGTTATCAGTGCCAACATCTATTACTACCATAAAGCAGAAATTAGATTCACATTTAGGAGATTCTTTAACTGTTGTTGCAAGAGCAGGACGTAAGAAGGTTACCAAGAGACGCGGTGTATTAAAGGAAACATTTCCAGCAGTTTTTGTAGTCGATTTAGACCAAGATCAAAATAACTTTGAACATGTTTCTTACAGTTACACGGATTTGTTAACCAAAAATATTACATTAAAATTTGATGATTCAGCTGAATAAATCAAGTTAGGGTGAAAAAATAATTTTTTGGCATTAACATTGAAAAATGTTAGTGTCTTTTTTTGTGGTTCAGTGTATAGTAGAAACATGTAAAAAACAAACATTGGGGAGGAGATTTTATGAAACGTTCAGAGCGATTAGTTGACATGACTAAATATTTAATGGAGCGACCACACGACTTAATTCCATTACCGTTTTTTGCCAAACGTTATGGTGCCGCTAAATCATCCATTTCTGAAGACTTGGCAATTTTAAAGCATACTTTAGCTGATAACCAGGATGGAATCTTAGAAACTGTAGCAGGTGCTGCTGGTGGTGTCCGCTATGTTCCATTTTGGGGTAAAAAGCATGCGCAACATTACCTGCAGGATTTGGCAACGCGAATTGAGGATCCAGAACGTATTTTAGCTGGAGGCTTTGTTTATCTTTCTGATATTCTGGGCAATCCCCAAGACCTTGAAAAAATTGGCAAGCTGATTGCAACGCGTTACGCTTATGCCGATATAGATGTGGTAATGACAATTGAAACTAAAGGGATTTCACTTGCTCAGGCTGTCGCTCGTTATTTGAACGTTCCGTTTATTATCGCGCGTAAACGCTCGAAGGTGACAGAAGGAGCCACCGTTTCGGTTAATTATATTTCTTCTTCTCTGGATCGCGTGTCTAAAATGGAGTTGCCAACAAGGGTTTTGAAAGAAAACTCAAATGTTTTATTAGTCGATGACTTTATGATGGCTGGTGGTACGCTAACAGGAATGCAGCAACTAGTTAGAGAATTTAACAGTAATATTGCTGGTGTTTGTGTACTATGTGAAGCCGATTTTGAAGATGAAAAACTAATAGAGGGGCATCTTTCTTTAGTTAAAATAAAGCGAGTTGACGGTAAAAAGAAAGTAATCCTGGCCGAACCGGGCACACTTATAGCACATACGGACTTTAACCGCTTTTAGGATAAATGTTATACTAAAAAGTAAAGAATTAATCTGAGAATAAAAGAGGCTAAAAGTAATGAAAAAGTTTGTAGTTGTTCTTGCAGCTGGTAAAGGTACAAGGATGAAGTCCCGCCTTTACAAAGTCTTGCACCAAGTATGTGGTAAATCAATGGTTGAATACGTTGTTCAAGCAGCCCAAGCGATTAAGCCTGACAAAATTGTGACGGTCGTTGGTAATGGTGCTCAGGAAGTTGAAAAAGTGCTTGCTGGCAAATCCGAATTCGCTTTACAGAAAAAGCAGTTGGGTACTGGTGACGCCGTTTTAACTGCCGAAAAAGAACTGGCTGATAAAGATGGCGCTACTCTGGTAATTACGGGAGATACCCCGCTTTTTACCAGTGAAACCTTCCAAAAATTATTTGATTACCATCAGAACAAGGGTAATGCAGCTACAGTTTTAACAGCTCAGGCTCCTGATCCTTATGGCTATGGACGAATTATCCGTGATGATCAAGATAACGTGCTGCGAATTGTTGAGCAAAAAGATGGTAGCCCCGAAGATTTAAAGATCAAGGAAATTAACACTGGCGTTTTTTGTTTTGACAATAAACTACTTTTTGATGCATTAAAGCATGTCAATAATCAGAATGCTCAGGGTGAATACTACCTGACTGATGTCTTGGAAATCTTGCGTAATGCTGGCCAAAGAATTGGTGCCTACAGGATGCGTGACTTTAGTGAAAGTATTGGTGTCAACGATCGGATTGCGCTGGCTCAAGCTACTAAAATTATGCAAAAGCGGATTAATCAAATGCACATGGAAAACGGTGTAACGTTTATTGATCCGGATACTGCTTATATTGATGCAGATGTTAAAATCGCTTGTGATACTGTCATTGAAGGTAATGTGGTTATCAAGGGTAATTCAGAAGTTGGCAGTGACTGTCTGATTACTTCTGGTTCAAGAATCACTGATTCTAAGATTGGCGATCATGTTACTGTAACTTCATCAACGATTGAGAATTCGGAAATGGCTGCTCATACTGATATCGGACCAAATTCTCATTTACGACCAAATTCACTTATTTGCAAGGGAGCACACATTGGCAACTTTGTGGAAATTAAAAATGCTGAAATTGGTGAAAACTCGAAGGTTGGTCATTTAACATATGTTGGCGACGCAACTTTAGGTAAAGACATTAATGTTGGCTGCGGTACGATTTTTGCTAATTACGATGGTGTTAAAAAGGACCATATTAATGTTGGTGACCGAGCATTTATCGGTTCAGGCTCAACTTTGATTGCGCCAGTAAATATTGCTGATCACGCTTTTGTAGCTGCGGATTCAACGATTACAAAGGATGTTAACAAGTACGACATGGCGATTGCTCGCGGTCGTCAAGTTAACAAAGCAGATTATTGGCACAAATTACCGTTGGCCGATGATCCAAATTGGAAATAACTATAATAGTTAAAGCTTTAGCAAAATTGCTAAAGCTTTTTTAGTTTTTTAAAATTTCTAAGAAAGTGCTATCATGAATAAAAAGGGAGTGAAAAAATGTTTAAATGGATCTTAAAACAACCTGACTCACAGAAAATTGTGCCACCTGAAAAGGTTGCAAGTACGTATAAGTGGCGGCAATTTGGCGTGCTGCTCGCAACTTGTATTGGCTATATTGGTTATTACATTATTCGTCTAGTATTTACAACCGAGCAAAATGATATTATGAAGGCCTATCATTTTTCCACGGCTAACATTGGCTTGATTTTATCCTGCTTTGGCATTGGCTACGGTGTGGCTAAGTTATTCATGGGCGTTTTTGCTGATAAATGCGATTCCAACCGCTACCTGATGGCAGGCCTGTTTTTGTCGGCAGTATTAAATATTTTCTTGGGCTCAACCAAAAACTTATATTTAATGATGCTCTTAATGTTTTTAATGGCCGTAACCCAAGGAATGGGTGCAGCGGCTTGTCAAAAAATGATTCAGCTTTGGTGGGGGCCAAGAATGCGGGGCACAATGTATTCGATCTGGTCTTCTGCCCACAATGCCGGTTCATTTATCTGCGTTGCCATAGTACAACTAGCGGTCTTTCTTTTTTCTGGCTCGATTCCTGCAGTTTTCTACACCGCCTCGGTTATTTCATTCATAATTTGCATCTTAATCCTGCTGTTAGGAGCTGATCGGCCAAAGGTAGTGGGCTTGCCAGATATTTCAACTTATACCGGTGACAAAGTCATCCTTGATAATGGCCAAGTTTCTACCTCCGATCAAACAGATTTAAGCATCACGCAAATTTTTATTAAATACATTCTGAAAAATAAGCTTGTTTGGGCGGTAACCTTAACATCAATGTCCTTATACCTTGTGCGCTACGGTATTCAAAGTTGGATTCCTTCTTATTTAGTTCAAAATAAGGGTTTTGATCCAGCAGCAGCCAAATGGGTAATTGGTATTTTTGAATTAGCTTCTGTGCCGGGCGTGATTATCATTGGTGCAATTTCTGACGCTTTAAAGGGTCGGCGGGCGACAGTTTCAATTGTCTGTGTAATTGGAATGCTGCTTTGTTTAACCTGCTACTTTTTCAGTAGCAATCACACTGTAATTATTATTGCCCTAATTATCATGGGTAACTTGATTTATGCCCCGCTGACGCTTGTTGGCTTAATGATCAATGAAGTTGTGCCAAAGTTTGCCGTTGGTGCTTCGACGGGATTCATGGGCTTTTTCCAGTACATTTTTGGCGAGACATTGGCGACAGCATTAATTGGTATTTTAGTTGATCATTTTGGCTGGATTGCCAGCAATACCGTGCTTTACGGTGCATCAATAGTAGCAGTGCTGTTTTTGCTTTATACTGCAATTAGTGAGCGGCAAATGCGTAAAAAAGCTGCTGAATAGTTTGTTCTTTTAGCAAAGTAAAGTATAATTATTACAAAAATTGGCGCAATAACTTTTGTTTTTAGTATTTAATTAAGAGTATTAAGAAAAGTTAAGTTATTACCAACTTGATTTATAAAATCTCTTTTTTAGTATACAATTACTGTATTGAGATTGTTTTTTAAAACGAGGTAGATAATAGATGAAACTAAGTCATAAGTTAATGATGGTATCGACTGCTGCACTGATTGGTGTTAGTCCAGTAATAAGTACTAGTCAAGCTGTAACTGTACAAGCTGCCAAAAAGGCAACGGCTAAGAAGAAAACTTCGAAAAAAGGCACAATTAAGTTAAGTCATAATGCATATGTTTATGACAAGGATGGAAAGCGCCTGAAGACTTACATGGGCAGTGCCAAGAATACTAAAATTGTTAAGGGCATTACCTTGAATTACCGTTCAAAGGTTACAATTTCTGGCAAGGACTACTATGACATTGGTAATGGTGCTTTTGTAAAAGCTGCTAACGTTGGCTATGTTGACGGCAAGAAAGTTGGTAAAACAACTCCAGCAGCAAATACAGCTGTAACAGGCAAGATTAAGCACAATGCTTATATCTATGATGCTAAGGGTAAGACCAATAAAAAGAAGATCAAGAAGGGTCAAACCGTAAGCTTTGACCAATCAATTCATATTGGCAAAAAGCTGTACTACAGAATTAGTGGTCAAGATAATCAATTTATCAAGGCAGCTAATGTTGGCAAGCTTTCTGGTAAGTTAAAGCCTGCTGATACTGATAACACACCAAGTGACAATCAAAATGACCCAACTGTTATTACATTGAGCCACAATGCCTACATCTATGATGGTGAAGGCCATTCAACTAAGAAATTGCTTAGAACTGGTCAACAAATTCAAGTTGATAAATTGCAATACATCGGAAGTAAATTATACTACCGGATTAGCGACAGCAATTATCCTGGTACTGATCAATGGGTTAAGAAGAATAATGTAGGTGTAATTACCGGTAAGCAATTAAAACCAGCAAATTCTAAGCCAGAACAAGATCCTAACTCTACTCTTGTAACTCTTGCTCGTGATGCTAATGTTTACAACGATAAAGGTGTTCTTCAAACTACCAAGACGTTTGCTAAGGGTCACACTGCTCGGGTAAGCGAACTGCGTTATATTTGGGTTGAAGCTGAAAATAAGGCTGTCTTGTTCTACAAGTTGCAAAGCGATAAGAATGGCTTTATTAAAGAAGACGATGTTAGCACAATCAGTGGTCAAAAACTGACGCCAGTGAATACACCGGAATCAGCTAAAAACGCCACTGTAAATGCTGCTGCCTCCGATAAAAAGGCTTTGCAAGATCTTTTAAACCAAGATGCAACGGTTAAGGCAAGTGACGCTTACAAGCTTTCAGCTAAGTCACTTCGCGATGCTTACGATGCTGCAATTACCACTGGTAACCAAATTAATTCTGCTGGTTCAACTATTGCGCAAGTTAATGATGCGGTAAGTAAAATTAATACTGCAAAAGCAGCTCTTAACGGTAAAAAAGTTGTAGTTGCTGATTTAAAGAACTTAACTAGTACTGAAGCTGACCAAATTGTGCAATTAATTGCAACTGTTAATGGGGTAGACAAGAGTGCTATTCAGTTTAGTAACAACAACACAGTTTTAACAATTACTAGTACAAATGGTTTCCAACAAGTTTTGAACATTTCTGATTATGCAACTACTAACAAGTAGTCACGTATAAAAATAGAAGGCGACGCCGAATAGGTGCCGCCTTTTTTCTAAGGTAAATTGCAGTAATAAATAAAAAAGGATATGCGCTATGACTAAAGAGCAGATTGTGAATGCAAAGGAGCAAATTATCAGAGATTATTTTGATTCCTGGGTTAAGAAAGATTTTTCCAAGCTTGATCAATGGTTTGAACAAGACATGTTCTACCGTGAGTGTTACGGAGCTACTTACCAAGGTCTAGCTGAACTTAAAGCATATATTAAAGTGGCGGCCCAGAAACAGACGGTCTTAAAGTGGACAATTTTTAAGATCGAACAAACCACCTCGGGTCAATTTGTTGTTACGTGGTTTTTCCAAGCAAGAGAGGAAAAGGAATACTGTTTTGATGGTGTGTCCCTGATCGATTTTTCTGGACTAAAGATCAAAAGGGTAGTGGAATATTCAACTGAACACAAAACTTATCGACCTTATCAAACCGAATAACAAAGAAAAGCATCCCTAAAATAAATTCGATTATGGATTGGGATGCTTTTTACTATCTTTTTTTGTTTCCTGAACTAATAATAATTTTGATTCAGAGAGTTAATTTTTTAAGAATTGATTATACAGTAGTTAACTAAAGCAACTTTTTAATTATCCAAAGCCTCAGCCATCTTTCTCATTCGTGCGAGATCATTTGGCTCAATTTTAATATTCATTGCTTTACTGTTTTCATCTAATTGATCAAGGGATGTAGATCCACTCAACACATTAACGTTTTCGCTTTGGTTAAGAACCCAGGCAATGGCTAAGTTAGCTAACGTACAATTGTACTTCTGGCATAAAGGTTGCCAAGCGTCAAGCATGTCATCAACTTTTACTAAATTTTCGGGTTTAAACCACTTTTTGCCATTTCGTGCAGAACCTTTAGGCGGTACATAGTCACGTGGCACTGAGCCTGATAAGATACCCATTGACAGTGGTGAGTAAGCTTCTAAAACAATATTATTTTCTTTGCAAAGTGGTAGCAAGTCTTTTTCAACTTCCCGATCAAGGATACTATAACGGCATTGTATAATATCAAGTTGACCGTATTTAAGATATTCTCGCACATCATTAGCGTTAACATTTGCCGCACCAATTCCGCGAATTATTCCCTTCTCCTTTAATTCCATCAAATATCTCATGGTTTCTGAAATTGGTGTTTTATAAGGCTCAACTGATTGCCAGTGAGTCATATAGACATCAATATAATCAGTTTGCAGTCTCTTTAATGTATCGAATAATTCCAAAGAAATTGATTCAGGAGACAAGTTTTTATATAAGGATCGTTCCCCAACTTTATTAAAGAAAGCCCCTTGTCTTTCCCAAGTTATTCCACATTTAGTAATAATAGTGTATTTCTCCCTATTTTCTTTGATAGCTTCTCCAACTAACTTCTCACTTTCGCCGAAATTATAACCTGGTGCAGTATCAATCAAATTAATACCATATTTTAATGCTCCCCTTATTGTCTCTATGGCTGATTGATGGTTGTTATAGTCTGTAAACGCTGGCCCTCCACCTAGTGCCCAAGTGCCTAATCCAATACGTGAAACTTGCATATTGTCTCCTAATTTCATATTTTGTAACTCCTTATCTTTTACGTTTTGTTATTAACTGTTCAGCTTGGTCTTTATTTTTCAAACCATTTATTGCACCTAGCTCTCTTACTGAAATAGAGGCGACTGCGTTGCCAAATAGTGCGCAATTTTCAAAGCTTTCACCTTCAACTAGTTTAGATATAAAACCTGCTGCAAAATTGTCTCCGGCTCCAGTAGTATCAATGTCAAATTTGGATGGCACTTTAAATGAAGGAATAAACTTCATTAAATACTTGTTTTTGATAAAGCAACCTTGATCTCCTGTCTTGATAATGATATTTTTAACGCCTAATTTAAGCAGTAGGTTGGCTTGGTTTTCAAGGCCGGTTAAACCAGTTAGATGGGCAGCCTCTTTGTCGTTCGGAAAGAAGTAATCGATGTAAGGTAGAATATATTTAATATCATCGATTGTTTCGCCCAAACGGGGTGCATCAATGTCTGCACAGATAAGCATATTTTCTTTTTTTGCTTGTTTAAAAATCTTGAGGATGACTTGGTCATCAATTAACGGGTTATTGAAGATACTTGCCATAGACAGAATTTTACTGTTATTAATTGAACTAAAATCAATGTCTGTTTCGTCCATCTTCCACAAACTGCCATTCTTATTTGTAATAAAGGTTCTTTGGCCATCAGGCTTTACTAGTCCAACATTAATTGAAGTTGTTAGTCGAGAATCAATCTTTAAATTAGAAATGTCGACCTTATTTTTTTTAGCCATCTTGATAACATAGTGTCCAGCAACATCATCGCCCACAGCGCTAACCAATGAAACTTTTTTGCCCAATCTGGAGATAATGATCGCCTCATTGATAGCATCGCCACCAATTTTCATGGATATATCTTCGATTGGCGCTGAAACCTCATCCAGTATCTTGGGTGTAATTGGGAATAAAGGAATATCAACTAAAGCAGTTCCTACACAAATTACGTCTTGTGACATTTTTTCACCTTACCTGTATGACTTGTCGACTATCACTACGCTTTTAATAAAATCGCTCTTGTGTTGGGTTGCAAATTCGAATGCTTTTTGGATATCGTTATATACAAAGTACTTATCAACAATGGACATAACATTGAATTTTCCACTTGCAATCATTTTGATAGTCTTAGGATAGTCATTAACGTATCTAAAAAGGGTATGAATTGTTACTTCACGGTTTATTTTGAGAAATTCAACTGGTGTGGTTCCGGGAATCGTTCCCAGAATGAAAAATGTTCCAGTGTTTTTGACAACTTTTAGCCCAATTTGAGCCGTTGCATTACTTCCCGCACATTCGTAAACAAAGTCGGCACCAATTTTACCCACAACTGACTTAATTTCACTGACGATATTTTTGTCTTTACCGTTGAAAGTGGCATTTGCACCTAGTTCTTTAGCCTTCATCAGACGATTTTCCATAACATCGATAACTACAACTTTAGCTGCACCAGCAATTTTTACGGCCATGGTGGTTAACAATCCCTCAGCACCTGCACCTAAAATGATTACAGTTTTGCCAAGTAAATTACCAGCTGATTCTGCAGCATGAATAGCAACTGATGCAGGTTCAGTCATTGCGCCTTCAACTAAGCTCATATTGTCAGGTAGATGGTATGTCCATTCTGCTGGGTGATTTATATAGTTTGTAAGCGAACCTTTATAATTAGGTGCTGTTGCTAAGAAATCAACATTTGGACAAACATTATAGTGCCCAGATAGGCAAAAATCACATGTTCCATCAGGTACCCCAGGTTCAATAGCAACTCTATCACCAACCTTAAAATTTTTAACCTTTTTGCCAACTTTCGAAATTATTCCAGCTGTTTCGTGCCCCAAACCTATTTCTTGTTTTGGATCCTTAGGTGGTAAATACGGGCCATCGGTAAACCCGTGCATATCCGACCCACAAATGCTCACGTCGCAGACTTTAACTTGCACCTCATTATCCTTAGGGTCACCAATCTCTGAATCCTTGATTATCATTTGGCCTGGTTCTTTAAGAACAGCTTTTGTATTATGCATGATTAACCTCCTTGTTAGTTTTTAAATTAATAGAACTGTCAATTTCATTAATAGTTTTTTTTCTGGTTTCAATTCCAAATAAGAAAATAATTAATGCACAAAGACCTAATAAAACACCTAATGTGATAAAAACAGCCATAACGCCAAAATCAGTTAAAAGCCAGGCAATTAAATATGGAGAAGTAATAGCAACAAAGCGACCAATTGCGTTTGATATACCAAGTCCGCGCATTTTGACTTGCGTAGGCCAAAGTTCTGTAGCATATACAGCAGAAGAGAAACTGTTATAAATGTAAAGAATGAAAATCATTAGAAAACCAATGACTAAAATATTAGTTTCACTTCTTTGCTGCGCATAAATATACCCCAAAATAGCGATAGCAATAATAAAAATTCCGCCAAACCATTTTCTAGGTAAAAATTCCATAATTAATGTTGATGCGAAAGTTCCTACTGGAGCGGCGATGATCATAATAGTCGTCATTAATAAAGATTTAGTAACAGTTATGCCATTATTCACAAAAATTGTTGGAATCCAATTATTAATGGTGTATAAGGCTAAGTTCATTGCTATTAGTGTGACGGAGCAAACCAAAGTTCTTCTACCTAGAGCGCCATAAAAGAAATATTTTAAGGGAATGTTGACTTTCCTTTGGTTTTCAATTGGCGTAGTCAATTTTTCTTTTGGTATGTTTATTTTGTGTCCCTGTTCTTTTTCTACTTTGTTTACTATTTCCTTAATTAAATGTTCACCTTCTTTTTTATAACCATTTTGCAATAACCAGTGAGGCGATTCTCGAAAAAATCGATAAAAGAAGACGAAAGAAATAAAACCACAAACAGAACAAATTATAAAAACAGATCTCCATCCGGTTGTAGGGATTGCTAGCAAACAAACTATCGAAGCAATTAACGGTGAAAGATTACCGAAGCAGGATAGCATAGCCTGCCATTTGCCTCTAAATTTAGCTGGAATTAGTTCAGTAAAAGAGCCATAACCTAATTCGATTCCTGCTCCCATACCAATACCCATTAGTCCTCTGCAAATAATCAAAAAAACCATATTTGGTGAAAAAGCTGCTAATAATGAAAAGCTCGTAAAGATAATGATTGCTATTTCATTTGAAAGTTTTCTACCTAATTTATCACCGAGCCAACCGCCAAATAGTGATCCAATAAAGAATCCAGTCATCATGACTGACGAAAAAGCTGCATTCAAATAATTATTAGACCAACCTTTATGAACCAAATCAGCTAGAATTGAATTT
The DNA here is from genome assembly GCF_026536055.1 of Lactobacillus sp. B4015. Lineage (NCBI taxonomy): Bacteria > Bacillati > Bacillota > Bacilli > Lactobacillales > Lactobacillaceae > Lactobacillus > Lactobacillus sp. B4015. Next base: position 305,999 of record NZ_JAFNOY010000001.1, on the reverse strand, counting down.
CCAGAAGAATTGAGAACACCGTTGATTTGTAAACCAAATCCTAAAATAAAGAAATTCTCTAGATGCCACCGTGAGAAAGGTAAATTATCTAGAACTAGTTCGGAACTATATCCATTATTCATTTCTATCCTCTTTTCGTATTTTTTGAAATCGCTAACATTATGGTACAACAAAAAATGTTGTTTTGAAACATAAAATGTAAAAAAAGAATGCAAAATAAAATAATAAGGCAAACTGTTCTGCAATAAATGCTAATAAAACAACACTTTAATAAATAATTAATGTATTAAACGAAAACAAAAAATAAAAATAATATTGACTTTTGACATTTTTAGCCTAGTATAAAAGTTGAGTCATGACTCAAATAGTAATAAGGACTTTCTAATAAGGAGGTCAAAATGGAAAATGGAAAAATACCTCATGCGGGATCCAGACTGGATAGACTTCCAACAAGTAAATTTCATTGGAAAATATTTCTCATTGTAGGATTTGCGCTATTAACATGCTGGAGCAATGCAATTGGTGGACTAGTTTTGGCACAGTTAAAAACCATCGGCTGGACTAATAATAATTTAACTGCTTTGTTCACTTCTTTAAGTACTGCAGGAATGTTTTTTGGAGCTTTGCTAGGTGGTTATGTAGGAGATAGATCAGGTAGAAAGAAAACATTTTTGTTTTTTGAGGTGATGCATATATTAACAATGATAATTGCAGCTGCGTCTCCGAATATGAGTTTCTTGATGTTTGACCGCTTTTTTATGGGTATAGCTTTAGGTGCACTGTTAACAATTCTTTTTGCTAGCTTTACTGAATATATGCCTTCAAGAAGTAGAGGTACTTGGTCATCACGTGTTTCTTTTATTGGAAACTGGTCATATCCAGTATGTTCAGTAATTGCAATGTTTTTAACGGAAACAGTTGCCCCCGATATGAATTGGCGTTTGCAATTCATAATTCCGGCTGTTCTGTCCAGCCTCATTTCTTGTGTTGCATGGAAGGTCTTTCCCGAGAGTCCTAGATGGTTAGAATCTAAGGGACGCTATAATGAAGCGACAAAAGTGTTAACTAGCATTGAAAATGAAGTAATTAAAGAAACTCATAGTAATTTGCCCAGTGCCAAGAAAGAAAATGTGAATATTAAACAGAATATTTCTTATTCTGAACTATTTAAAGGTGACCTTTTGAAGAGAGTTGTTTTAGGTTCCTTTTCGTTAATTGCAATGAACGTTACGCAATATACTTTGATAAATTGGCTACCAACAATGTTTTTAACACAAGGAATTAATATTAAAAATTCTGTTTTTCTCAATACCATGAATATGTTTGGGGCACCTGTAGGCATATTTATAGCCACTTTAATAATGGATAAAATTCCACGAAAAGCAATGGGAATAGGCTTATTGAGCATTATGGCTATTTTAGGCTATATTTATTCATTACAAAAAGGAATGCTAATGATTTCAATTTTAGGCTTCTTTTTAATGATCTCAGTCTATATGTTTGTTTGTTATGCCTCAGCAGTGTATGTTCCTGAAATTTGGCCAACAAATGCAAAATTACGAGGGTCAGGTATATGTAATGCAATAGGTAGAATTAGTGGAATTATTGTTCCGTTCGTAGTTGCTAAATTATTAGATACAGTTGGTGTTACCGGTGTTTTTATACTACTTGGTGTTACTTGTTTAATTACTGCTCTTATGATTGGAATTTTTGGGATTGAAACCAGAGGAAAATCTGTTGAAGAAATTGGTTCAATATAAAGGAAAGAAGGTAAATGATATGAAAGCATTAGCTCGCTATGGTAAGCCATTTGGTGGCTATAAAATGATTGATGTACCGGTGCCTGAAGTGGGTCCGGAAGATGTTTTAATTGAGATTAAGGCTGCAACAATTTGCGGCGCGGATATGAAACATTATAAAGTTGATAATGGATCAAAAGATTTTAACTCTATTCGTGGACATGAATTTGCGGGTGATGTTGTTAAAGTTGGAAGCAAGGTTACTGACTGGAAAGTTGGCGATAGAGTAGTTTCTGACAATACTGGTCATGTTTGTGGATTGTGTCCCGCTTGTGATGAGGGTGATTTCTTACTTTGTCCACATAAAATCAACTTAGGTTTAGATACTAATCACTGGGGTGGCGGCTTTACAAAATACTGCTTAGTTCCTGGTGAAATTTTGCGTATTCACAAGCATGCACTTTGGAGAATTCCAGATAATGTCAAATATGAAGAGGCAAGTTGTCTTGATCCTATTAGTAATGCTTATAAAGCAGTAGCTGAACAATCCGGATTAAAACCTGGCGATGATGTGGTAGTGTTTGGTACGGGCCCTTTAGGTCTTTTTTCAGTACAGATAGCTAAACTAATAGGTGCTTTGAAGATAGTCGTGGTTGGCCTTGATGCAGATACCAAATATCGTTTTGATATAGCTAAGAAATTGGGGGCTACGGACTGCGTTAACGGTTCCAAAGAAGATGTAGTGAAGCGCTGCAAGGAAATAATTGGAGAAGAGAACCTGGGCACTGTTATTGAATGTTCTGGAGCAATGGTAGCCTTACATCAATCTATTGAAATGGTTTGCCCAAATGCAACAATTGTACGTGTGGGTATGGGATATAAATCATTTAATTACCCAATTAACCGTATTACTGAGTGGAACATTGATATTAAAGGGCATCAAGCCTATAGTTCATCAACTTGGCGTCGGACGACAAAATTGTTGGCTGCTCATAAGGTCGATGTTGAATCAATGATTACCCATAGATATGGTCTTTCAGAGTGGCAGAAGGGCTTTGATGCTATGGCTGACAAGTCAGCTATAAAAGTTGTATTTCATTATGATTTTGATGATTAAATTTTGGGAGATTGAATATAATGTTGGCAGATGTAAGATATTGGGAAAAAATTGCTCAAAAAAACCATTTTGCAATTCCTCATTTTAATGTTTGGAACGTCGAAATGCTTGAAGGAGTAATGGATGCCTGTGAGCAGGAAAATTCACCTGTGATTATTTCATTTGGTACAGGTTTTATCCATAATACTATTTTTGAGGAATACGCTGGCATGATGGTCTCAATGGCAAAGCATTCATCATTACCAGTAATAACACATTGGGATCATGGACGCAGTTTTGATATCGTTAAAAATGGATATGATTATGGTATGAATTCTGTAATGCGTGATGCCTCTCAGCTATCGTTTGAAGAAAATGTTGCCGAAACGAAAAAAGTAGTTGAATATTTTCACCCTTTGAATGTTGGTGTTGAGGCTGAGCTTGGTCATGTGGCGGATCCAAATAAATATGAAAAGGCAATGGAGAACTATAAATATACCGATCCATCGATTGCTAAAAAATTTGTGGATCAAACGCATTGTGACTCTTTAGCGGTTGCAATTGGTCAAGTTCATGGCGTATATACTTCAAAGCCAAGCCTTAATTTTGATGTATTAGAAAAAGTATCTAATGTGGTGTCGGTTCCACTAGTTCTGCATGGCGCATCGGGAATTCCGGATGATCAAGTTTCTAAGGCAGTTTCAATGGGAATTTGCAAGGTTAATATTCATACTGATCTTGGTATTGCGGCTATGAAAGCATTTAATAAACATCGTGATCAGCTTTACCTTGAGGTTCAAAAATATGTTCGTGAGGGGATAAAAGATGAGGCTGTTCATAAGATTCACGTACTTGGTTCACAGAGTAAGGCCGAGTTAAAACTAGATAATTATTAAAGTTTTTACCCTTTTAATTACTACTAAAGTTAAATTTGTTTTTAGCAAATAAGATCAAGTCTTTAAACTTGGTCTTATTTTATTTTTTAAAAGTTAGATATATTTTTGTATTATATTAATTAAACATTTGCTAGAATAGATTTAAAGACTGTCGGAAGTGGGAACTTATATGGAAAGAATAGAATTAATAAAAAAAGATTTGATAGATAATCATTCTGTTAATATTTCTGATTTAAGTAAAAAATTTGGTGTTACAAATCAGACTATTAGAAGGGATTTAAGTCAACTTGAATCAGAAGGGCTAATTACTCGTACATATGGTGGGGCAATTCTAAATGAATCTAAAATTGATTTTGCAGTACCGTTTTATAGACGCTTAGCTAGAAACAAAGAAAATAAAGATAAGATAGCTTTAAAAGTTACATCACTGTTGAAAAATTACAGTAGTGTTTTTGCTGATTCAAGTTCGACGGTTGTCAATGCCATCAAATTTCTAAGGGATACAAATTTGACAATTGTTTCTAATTCTGCTGAAGTTCCTAGGCAACTATACAATGGCAAAGCCAACTTTATTTCTTCAGGTGGAATATTAGATAGACAAAGCCTTTCATTTCATGGTGTGATTGCGGAGCGTACTTTAAGAAACTACAATGTGGATGTTGCCTTAATTAGCTGTAAGGGCTTAGATATAGCTCAAGGTGTCACAGACTCAACAGATTCTGAAGCCGTAATTAAGAAGATTATGATTGAGCAAGCAAATGAAGTCTATCTTCTTGTAGACTCCACTAAATTTTGGAAAAAAGGTTTTGTTCATCTAATAGATATTTCAAAATTGAGTGATGTAATTACGGATAAAAAACCTGATACTGAATGGGTAGAATATTTTAAACAAAAAAATGTAAATTTAATTTTTTAATAGCAAGCAAATAAAGTCTTAAATATTTTTATCTTGAAAAATTCAATATTTGAAAAACTCTTTTATAAGTTTTTATCTTAATAATTACTGGCTTTTTTATCTAAAAAGGCAGATAGTGTTACCAGCTTCTTTAAATAAAGTTTTTGAGTAAATAAGGAAAAAATAATATAAAATATTTTTAAAGTCTGACTATGACTAGTATATTAAGAATATTAGTTGTTCATGGTTCATACCAATTTTGCAATTTTAATCGCCACAATGAACACTCACATTAAATTCTAAAGCGTTCCCAACTTAAAGGAATAAAAATGGCAAAAACTAAATAAGTAAAAACCAAGTGGTAATTGCTGCTTGGTTTTTAGTTGCAATCAAAAAGATTATCTCAAAATTTCCTCAAAACTGCCTGTCTTTGCTATACAAATGCTGAAAAAGCTTTCTTTGTAATTATATTTATGGTTTTTTTAAAAAAACTTTGGTATATACCATTATTGATGATAATCAATAAATATACCGTGATTATGAGCTTACTTTGGTGTATACCAATGCCGTCAGCGCTACAGCCACGTGGATTTCTGCCCAAAAAATACTAAAGCGTTTCCAAATTATGTGTTATAATTCAGTTGGAGTAGAAATATAGTAAGGAGAATTATTATGAATGCTTTAATAAATTGGTTAAATAAGCATGTCGTCCCAGTCGCAGCCAAGATTGGGTCAATTCGCTGGCTTGTAGCTTTGCGTGACGCGTTTATTTCACTTATGCCACTGATTATGGCTGGTGCTGTTGCAAATGTGCTTAATGCCATCTTCAGAGATGTACCTACAAACTTAGGTTGGACTGGTATAGTCAACTCAATGCAATGGTTGATTAATATTAATGCAGTAGTTTGGACAGGAACAACTGCTATTTTAGGTGTATTGTTTGCATTTACATTTGGATATCAAATGTGCCGGCAATATGATGTAGAACCAATTGCCGGTGGGTTAGTCACCTTAGGTACCTTTATCATGGGATTGCCTCAAAGTTTTTCTTTAGACTTAAAGAATGCTTTGTCAAAAATTGATATCAAGAGTTTAACTGATGCTGGTGCAGCTGTTGCTGGTAAAAATGTTAGCGCTTGGGGTTATTTCAATTTTGGCAAGTACTTTGGTTCATATGGCTTCTTTACCGTTATGATTATGGGAGCTATTTCAGTTTCAATTTATATTTGGTTAGTAAAGAAACACATCACCATTAAGATGCCAGAAAGTGTCCCACCTGCAGTTTCAAATGCCTTCACAGGGATTATTCCTGCAACTGCAGGTTTATATGTTGTTGGTATTATTTACTATTTGTTTACTTTAAATAACACGACTGTTATTGACTTTATTGCCAAAACAATTCAAGAGCCGCTGATGAAAATGGGACAGGGATATGGATCAGTCATACTGATTACGTTCTTAGTTCAATTGTTCTGGTTCTTTGGTATTCATGGTACGAATGTAATGGCACCAATCACAGAAAGTATTTGGACGACTGCATTGCTTGCTAATCAAAGTGCATATAAAATGCAGAAACCATTGCCTTATATGTGGACTAGAACAGATTTTGATTTATATGTTTGGATCGGTGGTGCTGGTTCAACATTGCTTCTTATTTTAGCTGTTTTAGCTTTTTCTAAGCGTGAAGATGAGCGAGCTGTTGCTAAAGTTTCACTTGTTCCTGGCATTTTTAACATTAATGAACCTGTGATGTTTGGTATGCCAATTGTTTTAAATCCAATATATATTATTCCATTTGTCATTGCTCCATTAGTTATGGCTTCAATTGCTTATGGTGCTTTGAGCCTTGGCTTAGTAAATAGAGTATATACTCAGATAACTTGGGCAATGCCACCATTTTTGAACTCTATTCTTGGTACTATGGATTGGCGTGCAGCTATTCTACAATTGATTAATATGGTAGTTGGCTTCTTAATCTACGTCCCATTCGTCATTGCTTCAAACAATGTTGATCCAAATAAAGTTAATAAAGCCTAAGGAGTAAAATATGAAACAGTTAGGTATATCACTTTATCCTGAGCAGAGCTCATTTGAACAGGATAAGAAATATATGGATTTAGCCTACAAATATGGCTATCGCAGAATTTTCACCTCACTTCTGCAGTTAAAGAGTGCTGATGGCGAAGACCTGCTTGCTAAATTAAAGCAAGATATTGCTTATGCTAATAAGTTAGGCTTTACGACCGTAGTTGATATCAACCCAGGATTATTTAAGGAATTAAAGATTGATTACAACAACTTGGTTTTCTTCCATGATTTAGGCGTCTGGGGTCTTCGGTTAGATGAGGGCTTCAGCGGAATGGAAGAAGCGGCAATGACGCATAATCCATATGGTCTGAAAATTGAACTAAATATGAGTCGTGGTACAAATTACCTTGACAGTATTATGTCCTATGACCCAGAGCCTGATAACCTAATTGGTTGTCACAACTTCTATCCTCAGGAATATACGGGACTGAGCGAAGATATCTTTATGGATTATTCGTTCAAGTACCGTGAATACGGGTTGCATACCGCTGCGTTCATTTCTTCTAAAAATGCTAAGTTTGGTCCATGGCCAGTTCATGAAGGCTTGCCAACAATGGAAAGTGACCGTTTGCGCAATATTGCTAGTCAAGTCACGCATTTACGCTTAAGTAAAATGATTGACGATATTATTATCGGTAATGCTTTTGCTAGTGAAGAAGAATTGGCAGCAGCTTCCAAGGCTTTTAATAGTCCATTTCCAGTTTTAGGAATAGAATTTGAAAGCGATGTTTTGCCAATTGAACGCACAATTTGCTTGAAAGAACCGCACTTATACCGCGGAGATGCATCGGAATTTTTATTGCGAGATACTAAACCACGTGTTGTTTATGCCAAGGAAGATATTCCTGCCCATAACAATCAAAAGACTACTTTTGAATGTGGAGACATCGTTGTTGTCAACGAGCAATACCCACGTTATAAAGGTGAATTACAAATTGTCTTAACCCCATTTGAAAATGATGGTAGACGAAACTTAGTCGGACACCTAAGAGCAGATGATTTAGACCTGCTCGATTTGGTAGAACCTTGGAGTACTTTTAACCTTCAAGAGAACTAATATACAAATTAAATATGAATAAATGAAGAGTCGTGAAAAAAATCACGACTTTTTGTTTTATAATCAATTAGTGAATTAAAATAGTATAATATTATTTGTAAGTGTTTTCACTTTAATAATAGAAATGGGAGAGCAAAAAGACATGTTGGGCTTTTCAATATATCTTAATCATGATTTAACGGCTGAAGACTATAATTATCTACTTGCAATGCGCAATGCTGGTTTAACTACGGTTTTTACATCCTTAAATATTCCGGAAGATGATCCCGCTCAAGTATTAAAACGCCTGCAAGAGTTGACTAAATGGTGTCAGAACTTGGAAGCAGCAATTATTGCCGATGTTTCGCGAGAAGGCTTAGAACGATTAGGAGTAGCAATTAACGATGTGGCGCAGCTTAGTCAGCTGAATTTATCGGGATTGCGCATCGACGCTGGTGTGAATGTTAATACAATCGCAAGACTATCAAAAAAAATGCCGATTGCCTTGAATGCAAGTACAATTAGCGAAGATGAACTAGCTGCTTTGCGCGTTCACGGTGCTAATTTTGATCATTTGCAGGCATGGCACAATTATTATCCACGACCTGAAACTGGACTCGCTAGCTCATGGCTTAAAGAAAAGAATGAATGGTTGCACCAAGCAAATCTGAAGACCGTTGCTTTTGTTGCCGGGGATAGTTGTCGGCGCGGACCTATTCATGCAGGTTTGCCAACTTTAGAAAAGCACCGCAATGAAAATCCGTTGGCAGCAACGCTGGAATTGCAAAAGTTAGGCTGTGATCATGTGTTTATTGGGGATGCCGCTTTAAAGGCGACCACAATTGCTAGTTTCACTAATTATACAAAGAAAAAGGCCCTCACTTTGCACTTGGATCGGGAAGTGCCTGAATTATTGACGAATGAATGGCATAATCGTCCTGATGCTGCCCGCGATGTTGTTCGCTTAGTGGAAGGTAGAAAAAGGCAGTTATTTGACGTGAACGCGCAAACAAGTCCTAAAACGCGTCCTAAGGGAAGTCTGACATGTGATAATGAACGTTACTTACGCTATCAAGGTGAATTGCAAATAACCAAGTGTGACCTGCCAGCTGATGAGCGCGTTAATGTGATTGCTAATGTCGTTTCGGCTGATTTGGCTTTACTTGACCAAGTTGAAGCAGGACAAGAGCTGATTTTTACGGCGGCAAAATAAAATTCTAAAAAAATAGAAATTACAATTCGTTCAAAAGACCGTCATAGAGCGATTATTACCAATTTATTACAATTTTTCTTAATTGTAATAATGATTATATTGAAAGTTGACATTATCGCGTTATAATGAAAACAGATTCAGAGAAAAGTTGCTGAATCGATGAACTTTAAGTTTATGTATGCATATATAGTATACATAAAAGTTTTAGATCTTATTTATTTTTCATCAAGCGAGAGGTTAACTATGTCAGCCGATAATTTATTGTTAGTTGTTGATGTTCAAGAGCAATCAAAGCCATTCTGGGGAGGAAAAGCCGGACAAACAAGAAGGATTAATCAAATTAATCGTATTATTAAAACCTTTGAAAAAAGTAATGAACCTATTTTTTACATTAAACAGGAAAATCATGGTAGCTTGTCTCCTCAATTGGAAGTAGCAGATTCAGCCCCTGTTTATACTAAAAAATTTGCGAGTGCCTTTACTCAATCAAACCTTGTTCAGCGAATTCACGAAATGAGACCAAAGAATATCTTTGTGGTTGGATTAATGAGTCAAACTTGTTTGAAGGCAACTGTTCAGAGTGCATTAGACGAAAAGTACTCGATCACGCTAATTTCATATAACCACGATTCAGTTGTAAAGCCAATCCGTGAGCATTATAACCACTTGTTAACTAAACTTGGTGCACATCGGCTGACGACTGACGAATTTTTATTAGTTAAATAGTAAAGTTAATAAAACTGCAGGAACGTTTAAGTGCGTTAGCTGCAGTTTTTTTACGTTATGGCAATAATATAAGTAATTTTGATATATTGGTATAGCCCTAAAATAAAAAGAAAAAAAGTCAACATCAATTGATTGAGCGGTAACAATTGAAAATTGGTCTATTTAATAATATACTTAGCTTGTATTTTAAATAGGAGGGGAAAAATGAGCTCAGACAAATATGATGAAATGGGTAGGCAGATTTACGAGCAGATTGGTGGAATCGCTAACGTTAAATCGCTTTACCATTGTATGACTAGAATCAGAATAGCACTTAAAGATCCAGATCGAGTTGATCTTGAAAAGCTTAAGCAAGTTCCTGGAGTTATCGGTGTTGTTGCTGGGGAGACACTAGAGGTAGTTGTTGGTCCAGGCGTTAATACCAAGGTAGCACAGTCGATGGTTAAGGCTGCTGGTGTTCAAGAAAATGATCCTTTTCCGGAGAATCTTGAGCAAAACTCGACTAGTTCATATGACGAAAATAAAACAGCGGTCATGAAAAAGGCAGCTAGCGTTCACACTGCCCAAAAGGCTAGTTTAAAAAATACTTGGTGGCGCAGTGCATTGGAGCATATTTCAGCTATTTTCGTTCCGCTAATTCCAGCATTCGTTGGTGCGGGACTGATTTCTGGTGTAGCTGGAATCTTACGTAATATGATGACAGCCAAGATGCTTCCGCTTAGTTGGAACCTAGGGGTTACTGTTCTTGGCGTTATTGCCAACGGGCTTTTTATTTACCTAAATATTTACGTCGGTATTAATGCGGCCAAAGAATTTGGCGCCACTCCTGGACTAGGTGGAATTATTGGCGGGATTGTTTATTTGCCCGGAGTAGTTGCACCAATGACCATTCCCAATATTTTTGACAAGTTGCCTCTTGCAGCGGGTCAAGGCGGGATCATTGGCGTCTTACTTAGCGTCTGGCTCATGTCCTATGTTGAAAAATTTTTCCATGATCACATGGGAGAATCACTAGATTTAATTTTCACACCATTTTTAACTTTATTAATTATGGGATTAGTCACCATTTTTCTAATTATGCCGTTTGCCGGTTGGGTATCAAATTCACTAGTCGGTGGCATAAATTGGGTCCTGCATGTTGGTGGGCCAGTTGCTGGTTTTATCCTAGGCACCGCCTTTTTACCAATGGTTCTGTTTGGTTTACACCAGATTCTGACGCCAATTCACCTGCAAATGATTCAAAAAATGGGCTATACACCGCTTTTGCCAATTTTAGCAATGGCTGGAGCTGGCCAAGTTGGTACGGCGATTGCATTGTGGGTTAAATGCCGGAAAAATAAAGAACTCACTAAACTAATTAAGGGTGCCTTGCCAGTCGGCATTTTGGGTGTTGGCGAGCCGCTTATTTACGGTGTTTCCCTGCCATTAGGCCGTCCCTTTGTTACTGCTTGTCTCGGCGGCGGAATTGGTGGTGCCGTTCTGGGAGCCTTTGGTAATGTCGGATCAATTGCTATCGGAACCTCAGGCATTGCGTTAATTCCGTTGATTGCTAATAACAAGGCGTTGATTTACTGTTTTGGCTTATTAGCAGCTTATCTTGGCGGTTTTGTTCTTACTTACCTTTGGGGTGTTCCCAAGAGTGCAATGGTAGCTAAAAATGAAGATGGCTCATTAGTAGCTGGTACCGCAGAGCCAGCAGTGTCTGCGGCTGCAACAGAAGTTACATTGGCCAGTCCCGTAAGTGGTCAGATTGAGAGCCTAACGGCCGTTCCAGATGATGTTTTTTCTAAAAAAATGCTTGGAGACGGCTTCGCTGTTATTCCTAATGAAGGTACCATTATTGCGCCTGTTGATGGTCGGATATTAACAATTATGGATACCAAGCATGCAGTTACGATGGAGTCAGCAACCGGCCCATTAGAATTAGTGCTACATTTTGGCATAGACACGGTTGAATTAAAGGGTGCACCATTTTCAATTGAGGTTGCCAGCGGTCAACACGTTAAACGCGGAGACATTATTGCAAAAGTTGATCTTGCTGCTCTTAAAGATGCAGGTAAGCCAACAGATGTAATGACAATCATTACTAATATGGAAGATGTTGCTCAGATTACGCCGCTTGCTGCTGGTCAAGTAGAAATTAACCAGGATGCTGTAACAGTTAAAACCAAATAAAAATGAGAAGAATTAATGAACATTAAAGATTTAATTACGGAAGAACGCAATCCCGACACGATGAACATTGATTCGATGTCAACGCTTGAGATGGTTCGTACAATCAATCATGAAGATCAAAAAGTTGCTACAGCTGTTGGCCAGCAGGATCAACAAATTGCGCGAGCAATTGACGCCGCAGCTAAAAGGTATAAGCAAGGCGGCCGCCTAATTTATATTGGTGCGGGCACCAGTGGCCGGCTGGGAGTACTTGATGCAGCTGAGCTAGTCCCGACCTATGGCATTAAGCCAGAGCGGGCAGTTGGCTTAATTGCAGGCGGCAAGAAGGCAATGCTACAGGCGGTTGAGGGAGCAGAAGATGATCTTGAGCTCGGTCAGCAAGATTTGCGCCGACTTCATTTATCTGCAAAAGACACGGTGATAGGCTTAGCGGCGAGTGGCCGAACGCCTTATGTAGTTGGCAGCCTTGATTTTGCTAACGAGGTTGGTGCGTTAACGATTGCAATAGCTTGTGTTCCGAATGCCGTAATCAGCTCACATGCAGAAATTGGTATTGAAGCCGTTGTTGGTCCAGAAGTTATCACGGGCTCGACACGAATGAAGGCTGGTACCGCACAAAAAATGATTTTAAATATGATTTCCACCGGTGTGATGATTAAGCAGGGGAAGGTTTACCAAAACGTCATGATTGGCGTTCAGCCGACTAATGCCAAGCTAATTGACCGTGCATGCCGCATTATTAGCACAACAACCGGTGTTTCCACTAGTGAAGCAATGACGGCTTTACATAATAGTGCAAATGATGTTTCTGTAGCAATTATTATGATTGAAACTGGTAGGTCAAAGGCAGATGCTAGGGATTTGCTGGCAAAAGCACACGGTAATGTTGCTGCAGTTTTGCATGCGAATAAATAATGAATTAAACCTTGGCCGCATTAATAATGCTTTTTCTAGTTTAATTAGTGCAATTTATGTCATGCTTTCATGAAGTGTTCGGGCTAGGTGATAAAGCTATAAAGCAGCTAAGTTGTAAAGCTTTTAGTTTAAAAAGCTATGCTAAACTAGAAAAAAATGCCTTTTTTCCTGAATAATTAGCCCTAAGGGCTTGAATGTCACTGGTTAAAGTTGAATAATAAATATGGTTATTAACTTTTTTTCGGCAACTTTTGGTAAAATAATAAGTTGTAGACAAATATTATACGGAGGAAATTATGTCTTATAAAGACAATATGATGTTGTTTGCCCTTAATTCGAATGTACCGTTAGCGCAAAAGATTGCTGAACGCGTTGGTATTCCACTAAGTGAATCCAGTGTGCAGCGCTTTAGCGATGGCGAGATTCAAATTAATATTGACGAGTCAGTCAGAGGCAAAGACGTGTATTTGATTCAGTCAACCAGTGTTCCAGTCAATGACAATTTGATGGAATTGTTAATCATGATTGATGCCGTCCGCCGTGCAAGTGCACAGACGATTAATATTGTGATTCCCTATTACGGCTATGCTCGCCAAGACCGTAAAACACGTCCCCGTGAACCAATTACCGCTAAGCTAGTAGCAGATATGTTACAAGAAGCTGGCGCAACTAGAGTATTGTCACTTGACTTGCATGCACCACAAATTCAAGGTTTCTTCGATATTCCTGTGGATAATTTGATGGGTGCACCATTACTGGCAGATTATTTCTTAAGTAATCACTTGGAAAAAGATGCTGTAGTTGTATCGCCCGATCATGGCGGCGTTACCCGTGCTAGAAAGTTAGCAGAATTTTTGGGTACATCAATTGCGATTGTTGATAAACGTCGCCCACGTGCTAATGTCGCTGAAGTTATGAATATTATTGGCGATGTTAAAGGCAAAAGAGCAATTATTATCGATGATATGATTGATACTGCCGGAACAATTACTTTAGCAGCACAAGCATTAATTGATGCGGGTGCGACTGAAGTTTATGCCAGTGCCACTCACGCTGTATTGTCTGGCCCGGCAATTAAGAGACTGAATGATTCTCCGATTAAAAATTTGGTGTTAACAGACTCAATTAACCAACCTGCCGAGAAAAAGTTGGATAAGACTTTACTTGTTTCTGTCGGTCCACTTATTGGGGATGCGATTAAGTGTATTCAAAAAAATGAACCGCTTAGTCCATTGTTCAATACCAGATACCAGGAAAATAAGCCAAATATATAAATTAATATATAACACGCAGAAAAAGACTTACTTGCAAAAGTTGGTCTTTTTTTGTGTGAAAAATTTGGCCACTTAATAGGCTTATTTGACCGCTCACCCGTTCTTTATTTACATGATAAAAAGCTTAAGTTTAAATAAGTGCATGGAAAATAAAGGAGAAAGCCATGTCAATAAAAGAATTGTTTAAGTCGAATATTCCCCGTGGGATGCTTATCATGCTTGCTTATGTTTTGTATGCCATTGCAGAAACCCTCAATAATTATTTAATCAAATTTGCAACCGATAATTTAACCAAAAAAGCTTGGACTAATGCGGTCATGTGGCTCGTAATTATTGCTATTATGGGACTATTTACCTTTTTTCTATTGCCTCTAGGAACATATCTTTTTAATCAGCAAATTCAAAATTATCTTCATCAAATTCGAACGCACATGATGAAGCATTATTACGGCCAAAAATCGGTCAATGTAGCTGAAATGGCGAACCAACTAGGCAATAATTTAAAGATTTTAACCGATAACTATGCTAAACCATGGATTGACATTTGGAGCACGATTCTAAGAGTTATATTAGCCATTACCGCCATCTTGACAATGCACTGGTCAATTGTAATTGCCACGATTTTAATTACGATCATTGTTCTGCTATTACCTAAGATTCTGGAGAAAAGATTGGCCGGAGCTTCCGCGATTGTAGCTAAAACGAATTCAACATTTTTGAATACGATTAGCAATTGGTTTTCTGGTTTGGGTGAACTTCGCCGCTACCAGTCCAAAAAGACCTTGAAGCAAGCAGTTAAGCAAAAAAGTCAGGCTTTGGCCGATGCGAATATCACCCAGGGAAAAATTAGTGGTGAAGCTCAAATTATTAATGGTATTGGCAATTCAATTGGTCAAGTTGGTATTTGTTTCTGGTGTTCTATTTTATATTTTTCGCAGCAGATTACAATCGGAGATTGGCTAACAAGTCTTGGCTTTGTTTCAATAATTTTTAATGGACTTTGGCAAGTTATAACTGCGATTACTAAAATAAAATCGACTGCAGAATTGCGTAAACAAGTTGCCACACTAGTTCAACCAGTCAAAATAACTAATAAGCGAGTTATTGTTGATGCTGTCCAAAGCCATAATTTGGTTGTTACGCACGCAAATGGTGAAAAACTAACTTATCCTGATTTTGAAATTAAACCAGGAGAAAAAGTTTTGTTAACGGGTGACTCGGGAACGGGCAAGTCTACTTTATTTAAAGTTTTATTGAACCAAATTAAGCCAAGTGCAGGCTCAGTTATGTTCAAAGCGACTAATCAGCAGTTAATTAAACCGCAAAATGCCCAAGTTGGGTATATCGCTCAGGATGCTAGTCTTTTTCCCACAACCATTGCGAATAATATTACGATGTTTAATCAGCAACTTAACGGTAAACTAAAACAAGTTTTACAAAAAGTGCAGCTGGCCCCAGATTTAACTAAGTTTCCGGCTCGAGCTAACACCGTTATTGACTTAGATCAACCTAATTTGTCTGGCGGGCAAAGACAGAAAGTGGTGTTAGCACGCGCAGAAATTCACGAGACCAAATTCTTGCTGCTAGATGAAGCTACTAGTGCAATAGATCGTCAGGGTACAAAACAAATTATTAGTGAATTACTCAAGACAAACGCAACGATTTTAATGATTGCACATAACTTTAGCCCCGAATTAATTGCACAGTTTGACAGACAAATTCATTTAACTACCAACAGTAAGGAGGCTAATAACAATGACAATTAGAGCATTTTTTAGAATAAATCCGGTAAGATTTATTGGGATAATGATTAACGTTGTCTTCATATTTGCCTCCATGATTTTTGATACTCAACTATTAATTATTGAAACGACAGCATTAAAAAATAATGATCCCCGAACCTGCTTTAGCATTATTGCAATCGAATTTGGTTTAGCTTTGTTTAACTACCTAGTTCAGGGCCTAAATTCCTATTTAATTATCAAGCAAGAGCAACAGTACAATGTTGCTTTACGTGAACAAATTACTGACCATTATTACTTAGATGGTCAAGATCATCCGGTAGCGCAAGTACAAAATCGCTTGACTAATGATTTAGTGCAAAATAACGAAAATTATCTGGAAGCTTTTATTGGCTTTGTTTCTGGTCTAGTCACACTAGTGCTTGTTTTTATCTTATTAATTACAATTCATTGGAGCTTACTAATAACAATTATTGCAATGACGCTTGTTTCGCTGTTGGTACCGAAACTAATTGCTAAACCGTTACAAAAAGCAACAATGCAGATTTCGACTAGCAACCAGCAATATCTTGATTGTTTGAATAAGTGGCTTAACGGATTAGACGAAATTAGACGTTATTTAGCAGGTGAAAAATTATTTCAGGTGACGGCTAAAGCGGCCAAAAAATTAGAAGATGCCAATGTGAAGCAAACTGGTTTCACGCAATGCCTATCAAGTATCAATAGTCTAATTGAAGTGATCTTTTCTTTGATGTTGTTTCTTCTTGCCGGTTTCTTATTTTTAAATGGGAAAGTAGCTTTTGGTGTAATTGTGGCAGCGTCTAACTGTGAGTACTACATGAACTTTGCGATTAGCAAGATGGTTGATGCGTATGGGCAAATAAAGGGCGCACAGAAATTGAATACTGAGATTGCGGCAACTTGTCGCCTTCTGCCACAACCGGAGCTAGGAAATGCTACACCAGCTGCATTTAGTACCCACAATCTCAGCTTACAGTTTCATAACGGTGAAAATCTGTTCTTTCCAGATATTGCTATTCAGCCGGGTGAGAAAATCTTATTTACCGGTGATTCCGGTTCCGGTAAGACGACATTATTCAAGTTGATTTTAAAGCAGATTAAGCCAAATACGGGTGAAATAGTGTTTAAAGATCAAAATGGCAAAATAATTAACCCTGATATGAGTCAAATCGGTTACATTCCACAAGATCCCGTGCTTTTTCCCGTCAGCATTGCTGATAACATGACAATGTTTAATAAAAAGCTACAAGTCCGGCTACCAAGTTTAGTGGCAAAAGTACACTTGGACAGCGATATTGCCAAATCTGATCAGGGATTGAATGAACGAATTGATTTGAATAAGCTAAATATTTCCGGTGGACAAAGACAGAAAATTGTACTGGTTCGTGCTTTAGTCCATCAGAGTAAAATTATCCTGATTGATGAGGGCACAAGTGCAATTGACCAAAAAGCGACAATGGCAATTTTGCGTGAAGTGACCAATACATCGTCAACGGTGTTGTTTATTGCCCACAATTTCAATTCCCAGATGAAACAGTTATTCGACCGTGAGATCCACCTTACAAAGTCGAGTAAACAAGTAAACTAAATCAAAATAGTGACCACCTTTTATCTTTATGCAAAAGGTGGTCTTTTTATTAGTTAAAGTCTATTTACACCAAGTAAATCTCACAGAATCTAAAAAAGTGTAAGCGATTTAAAAAAAGCTGTTGAATTAATCAGAACAACTGGTATACTTAAAATTGAAATAGGGATTCAAAAGAGTCCAATTTTGAAATTTAATTTAATTTTGGGAGGTCAAAATGGAAACTGAAAAAGTAGAATTAATCGATTTTAATCAAGATGGATACCTTGCCGATGACGATTTTGTCTATTCAAAGCGGCCTGAAATTGAGGCGCTGGCGGACAAGTTATCGACTGAAGGTTATAAAAATATTTACTTAATGGGCATTGGTGGAACTGAGTTCGAATTGTACCAGTTTGCTTATGCAGCTAACAGAATGTCTGCTTTACCGGTTAAGTGCATTAACGCTGCCGACTTGAATAGTGTGCATCCACGCGACTTAACCCAAGACTCAATTGTAATAACGGCAAGCGATAGCGGAAACACGCCCGAAATTATTGAAGCTGCTAAATGGTTGATTAAAGCTAATATTCGCTTAATTGCATTTACGAAAAAAAGCGGTGAGCTTGGTGGGCTAGCACCAAATGTTATTGAAGTTAATGGCTCTACCGGGTCAGGGCAAAATTATTACATGGCAGAAGCAATGTTAATTTATCGCTTACTATACAAGCACGGTGATTTCGCAGGATACCCTAAATTTGCTGATCAACTAAAAGGCGTATTCAAGGATTTATTGGCAATTCGTAAAAAGTTTGAACCTAAAGCCGATAAGATTGCTCAAAAATGTTACCAGGCACCGTACACGATTTTTACAGGTTCTGGCGCACTTTGGGGAGAAACCGAATTATTTGCTGAATGTCTTCTTGAAGAAATGCAATGGATTAGGACTCGTCCAATTACTAGTGCCAAGTTTTTCCACGGAACACTTGAACTGGTCGAAAAAGGTGTACCGGTCTTTATCGTTGAAGGTGAAGATGAATTTAGAAAGCAAGATGTTCGGGTGCAACGTTTTTGTGAAAAGATTGGCGCAGAACATTATGTGATTGACACGAAGGAATACAGTCTGAGTGTTGATGACGAATTTCGTCCATTAGTAATTCCATGGATTGTAAATTCACTATTAACTGATCGGTTAACCAATCATTATCAGGTTTACACAAAGCACAATAAAAACTACAGAAGATATTATCGTCAATTCGAGTACTAATTTTACTGGTGATTGGCAGAGGGCGGGATACAGTGTATCCCGTTTACTTTATTAAGCTAGATTAGGAGTATTAGTCATGGAAATGCTTGATTATGTGAAAGTAACACCAGCTAAATTAAAAGAGAATATAGCTGATAAGAACAGTTTAGTTTCCCCATTAGTCAATCTTTTTTTTAAGCAGAAAAATGGAAGCGTTACCATAGTTGCATCGGGGTCATCTTTTAACGCGGTAATGATGTCTAAACCTTACTTAAAAATGCGGTTAGCTCGTTCAGTTGAGGTCGTTACGCCAGAACTGTTTGAATTAACCAGAACTAGTAAAAACATGAATAATTTTACCTTCTTTGTTTCTCAAAGTGGGGCTTCAACTAATATTTTGCATGCAATGAAGTTCGTTAATGAGCGAAATGGTCGAACCATTGCTTTAACAGGAAATACACACAGTGAGGTGGCACAAAAGGCTGACATCGCGATTGATTATGGTGTTGGTAAGGAAACTGTGGGGTACGTCACAGTGGGGCTTTCTACCTTGGTGATGTATCTGGTCTTATTTGCAAATGAAGTTGCGCAAAGAGAACAAAGGCCGATTGACAGCGATGATGACCTGTTACAGCTGCCCGAAATTATGACTGAAACAATCAATACTGCTCTTGAATTTGTTAACGATCATTTTATGGAATTAGCACAAATGGGCCCAACTTTTATTTGTGGTAATAATATGAATCTTGGTGTTGCTCGCGAAGCAGCTTTAAAGTTTCAAGAAACACTAAAAATACCGACATTACATTACGAGATTGAAGAGTTTATGCATGGACCCGATATTCAATTAAGTCCGCAATATAGCATTTTTCTAATTGATAATCCGCAGGCAAGTCCTAGAATTGCTGCCATTTATACCAGTTTGGCTGCTGTCACTGCACGGCATTACCTTATTACATATAATTCGGACAAAGTTCAGCCTAATGTAATTAATATCAAGCTACCTGCAATTAATAGTTTGTGCTCATTGGCAACAATTCCATTTTTCCAAATAATAGTGGCCAGCATGATGCCTGCTTTAAAGCGAGAAGATGCGCATCCACTGGCGACTAAATTTATGAATATGATTCCAACCAAAAACTATGACAATCAGGGGAGGTAGAGAATGGTTCAGGTAATAATTTGCACACATGAACAAATGGCAATTGGCGTCAAAAAGACGGCCGAGTTCATTATGGGACCACAAGAAAACCTGCATGCGATTGCAGCTTATACTAAAGAGCAAGTTGATTATGAACATGAAATTGCTACCTTTTTACAAAAACATCCTATTGAGCCGGTCGTAGTACTGACTGACATTGTCGGAGGTAGTGTCAACACGGCTTTGGCAAAGATGATCCCAACCCATAAAAATTTACAGTTAATTGCTGGTGTCAATTTACCAATGGTAGTCCAACTTTTACTTTCAAATGAACAAGACTTAGAAGCAACGATTGCAAAGGCAATTCGGGAAGCAAAAAACGGTATTCAGGATATTAATCAAACAATTAAGACTGAGACGGAAACAATTAGCGATGACTTTTAGTTAGCAGTTAAAGGAGATGTTTTGAATGATTAAAATGATACGGGTTGATTACCGGCTTTTACATGGACAAGTAGCGGTTTCATGGACCGGTACACTTGGTGCAGATGCTCTGTTATTGGTCAGCGATACTTTAAAGCACGATAAATTACGGTTGCAGATGCTTGCTTTGGCAAAACCGAGCGGCGTTAAGGTTGTAGTCAAGGATACACAGGGAGCAATAGATGTCATTAAAAGTGGCAAGACTGATAATTACACTTTGTTTGTTATCTGTGAGACGGTTGAAATTGCGGCAAAATTAGCACGCACCTTCAACATTAAGCAGGTTAACTTAGGCAATATTTCATTTGCAAAGGGAAAAGAAAAAATAAGTAATAGTATTTACATCAATAACGATGAAAGACAAACAATTGAGGAACTAATTGATGCAGGGGTTGATGTCTTTATTCAGATGGTACCGACTGAAAATAGGATTGAAGCAAAGAATGTAATTTAGAGCGACAAAGGAGATGTTCTAGATGATTTTAAAAACATTTTTGATTTTTCTTGTAGCCTTAATTGGCTACAGTGATGCTTTTACTGGTACTAGCTTGATTCAGCGTCCATTGGTCATGGGGATGCTGACCGGACTAGTCTTAGGAGATTTGAAAGATGGAATTATTATGGGTGGTGCCATGGAATTAGCAATGGTTGGCTCGGTTTCAATTGGAGCTTACATTCCACCTGATATGGTTTCCGGAACAATTCTAGGCACGGCATTAGCTATCCAAGCCCACGCAAATTCTGCGGCCGCTTTAACGTTAGGAATTCCAATCGCCACAATCGTTTTAGCTTTAGAAACAGCTATTGGTCAACCGTTAAAACTAATCTTTGTTCACCGGATTGATAAAAATGCTCAAGATGCAAATACACGAGCAATCGCACGCAACATGATTATCGGGGGTTATGTTGGCAAGTTACCTGGTTTAATTATTGTTCCGACAGCTTTTTATTTTGGTCAAAGTGCGGTAACAACCCTATTAAGCAACATGCCAAAATTTATTACAACTGGGATGACAATTGCTTCGGGCCTATTACCAGCTTTGGGATTTGCCATGCTAGCCCAGATGATTATGAATAAAAAAGTTGCTGTGTTCTTTTTCATCGGTTTCTTTATGGTTGCTTACGGTAATCTTTCAACTACGGGAGTGGCTTTGTTTGCAGCATTAATCATTATTGTTATGTATATCTTTATTGAAAAAAGAAATGGCAATTCTACGAAGGTAGCAACTAGTTCAACAACTTCAAGTGAAGAACAAGGAGATGGGTTCGATGAGTTTTAAAATTCAGCCTCAATATAAAGGCAAAATAACTAAAAAGGATTTACAAAAGGTTTTTTGGCGCAGCATTCCTACCGAACATTTATGGAATTATGAACGAATGATGAATGTTGGTTACACTTATGCGATGATCCCAATTTTAAAAAAGCTTTATCCGAAAAAAGAAGATTTATCCGCAGCTTTGACTCGTAATTTGGAAGTTTATAATGTTACTCCTTATATCATTACTTTACCCGAAGGAATTGCAACGGCAATGGAAGAATTGAATGCAAGTGACCCAAATTTTGACACGGAATCAATTTCGGCGGTCAAACTGGCCATGATGGGACCACTATCTGGTGTCGGGGATGCCTTTTTCTGGGGCACTTTACGTATACTTGCCACAGGTGTAGGTACTTCCTTAGCGCTGCAAGGCAATATTTTAGGCCCAATTCTATTTTTGTTAATTTTTGATGTCCCGCACTTTATTATTCGTTATATTATGACCTTTTTGGGCTACGGCTTGGGTTCTAACGTGATTGATAAGCTAAAGCAATCAGGCATTATGGATAAGGTAATGGAATATGCTTCAATCATGGGGATCATGGTTGTTGGTGGCATGACGATGAGTATGTCTAAAGTTAATTTTGTGACAAAAATTGGTTCAGGTAAGGGCGCACAAACAATTCAAAATTTACTTGACGGAATAGCCCCAGGACTAGCAACCCTTGCGCTTTTTGGCATCATGTATTGGATGTTAAAAAAGAAAATGAATCCGTTGTTAATTATGCTGATTGTCCTCATTGTCAGCATTGCTGGCGCCTACTTTAATGTTCTAGGAGTATAGCCAGGTCAATTTATTAAATTAACGAAAAGAAATGAGTGCCGTAACTACTCATTTCTTTTTCTTTCGGTTAGCGAATTAAAGAGGTGAAAAATGACTAATCAAAAACAAACTGTCTCACTTAAATGGCTTCTGGTAGGTGTTTTGATTACGAACACAGCAATGAGCTTTATTTGGCCGTTAAATACGATTTATCTTCACGAAACTTTACACAAAAGCTTAGTTATTGCTTCGCTGGTTCTCTTTTTTAACCAATTTGCCACAATGCTCGGAAGTTTAATCGGGGGAAAATTATTTGATCAGTGGCAGCCGTATTACGCTATTTTACTCGGTATTGGCTTAAATATTTTTGCACTTGGTGGACTGATTTTCCTGCATACTTGGCCGTTTTATGCCATCTTGCTCATCCTTTCTGGCTTTGCCAATGGCATTTCTGTAACTTGTGAGAATTCATTGGCAACACGGGTAAAAAATAGGCGATCAAGCTATGTTTTTAACTTGCTGTATTTTGCAGCTAATTTTGGCCTTGTATTTGGTACCCTAACGGTTGGTTACATTTTACCGTTAGGAATTGGTTATGTTTTTGCGCTTGCAACTAGCATTCAAATATTATTTTTACTTGTAGCTTATAAAAAATATAATGTTGCCCGCTCTGTTACTGAGAATAAGCGTAATTTTACAGCGCACAAGGGGAAAATGACATCGCAAATTTTGGGAGTCTTGTTTTTGACACTAGTTTGTTGGCTAGTGTATGAACAATGGCAGAGCAACTTATCAGCTTATATGGTTGAACTTGGCTTTCCAGTGAAAAAATATAGTTTATTATGGACACTCAATGCGGTCTTGATTGTTGTTTTTCAGCCCTTAGTCACTTTTTTTGATGATTGGTTGCTTAAACATCTTCGTGGCAGGCTTAATTTAGGGGCGTTACTGCTAGTAAATTCCTTTGTCATTTTATTATTACCGTTTAAACACCATTATTGGCTTTATTTATTATCTATGTGCTTGCTAACACTTGGAGAAATCCTTCTATTTCCTGGCGTAGCCAGCTTCGTTGACCTTGCCGCACCGACTAATCTAACTGGGTATTATCAGGGCAAAGTACAGGTCTTTAGCGCACTTGGAAAAGCAATCGGGCCCGTTTTTGGTGCATTAATCATTGATAATTCTAACTATGAAGTACTTTTTCTAGTTTGTGGAGTTATGGTGCTTGGGGCAGAACTAGTATTTTCATTGCCATTACTAAAAAAGACGACTTGATTAAGACGTCTTTTTCATAATTTATTTGAAATTTAAATGGTATTGAATAATGCCCTTATTGGCTTTTACATAACTTTCGGTATACTCGATTATTTGCTGGTTCTGATCGGCACTAGAGTAGCAAGACTTGATAACATATGAATCTTCTGCAACATTTAATAGTTTTGCTTCTTCAGGCATCAAAGTTTCAATTTGCTGGTAAACTTGGTAATTCTCCAAGTTATGACCTTTACTTTCCATGTAGTCGTACAAGCCGACATTATTAAAATCAATTTCATAAAAATCGGTAAATAAAGCTCCAGGAACAAACGAGTTTTCAAGGGCAAAGGGCTTGCCACAGTGCAACTTGAGCCGCTGTACGCCGAACACAGGCTCATCGTTTGCTAGACACAGCTTTTGCCGTAAAAAAGCAGAGTCAATGCTAGTAAAAAATTTGATTTGCTTATTTGCAATACTGATTCCGCTTGAAGAAAGTGAATTTGTTAATGAACGTGAATTTTGAAAGGAAATGTTAAAGCGTTGGTCGATACCAGAAACTACAAAAGTGCCTTTGCCCAATTTACGTGTTAATAAACCTTGTTCAACGAGAGAATTGATGGCGTGTTTAGTGGTAGTTCGACTAATCTTATAATGCTCGGCCAGTTCTCGTTCGCTCGGAATTTTTTGTCCGGGAAGGTATTCTTGTGTTTGAATTTTTTCGTAAAGAATGTGTTCAATTTGCTCATATAGCGGTGTCTTATAAGCTAACTTATTCATTAAATGTACCAAGCTTTCTGCTAATAATTTCTGACGGCATGATGCTAACGGCGTGATTGGCATCACTGAACTGTTCTAAAAATAAACATGTTTGATTATTTTTGTCCTTAAAAATTGTGCTTGTAGTTAATAGCGCACTGTGATTAGGCACATGCAGGAAGCTTGCTGTGTTATCATCAGCAAAGCTAAGGTTCATAGTTACTTCGGCATCAATTGCTAATTGCAGCTGCTTTTTAATTAAAGCCATAATCTGTTCTTCATTAATAGTAGAAGAAATTTTCGCCGGAATAAAAACGCGACAAAGTGTGTAATTGTTGGAATCTGTTTCTAATATCTGCAGCGACACTAATAAGAAGACTGTCCCTAAAATTACTTTTAACTTTTCGGATAATTCTTTGTCTGTATCAATTAATTTGGTGGAAAGAATATTAATGGTTTGAGCCTCATTGAGCATCGAAAGAGCGGCAAACTTATCAGAAAAATAATTAATAAAGTTTAATAATGGTTCTTTTTTGGGTTGATTGATGAAGTAGCCAACAGCTTGTTTAGATTTAATCAATCCTTCTTTTTCTAATCTTTGCAACGCTGTTCTCGCTGTTCCGCGAGAAATGGCATATTCTTTGGCAATACTGCGTTCTGACAGCTTTTGTCCACTGCTGATTAGTCCCTGGTCGATTTTATATTGAATATCTTTTGCTACTAACTCTTCTTTTCTGATAGCTGACAAAATGGCAACTCCTTAAGATAAATCTGATTTTATCTTGATGAAAAACATGAAATGTTCAAATTTTACTAAACACAAGTTTACCAAATATCCTCTAGAAGCTCTAGCGTAAACCTTGAT
This sequence comes from Lactobacillus sp. B4015, assembly GCF_026536055.1. Lineage (NCBI taxonomy): Bacteria > Bacillati > Bacillota > Bacilli > Lactobacillales > Lactobacillaceae > Lactobacillus > Lactobacillus sp. B4015. The sequence continues at coordinate 280,789 of NZ_JAFNOY010000001.1, read as the reverse complement.
AAATAAGTAACTGTCAATATAAATAGTAAAAATATTTTTATCCATTTTTTTCAATTATAGTAAAAATACTCAGTTTTCCTTTTAAGGTAAGGCTGAGTATTTTAGTAATTAATTTTATTATTGTGCTTCATTGAAACGATAAGTATAAAAATCGGGATTGTAATAAGAAACAAACACACCTAGGGGGACACGTTGATTACTGGCAGTGATTGTATCTGCATTAGCAAGCGTCATTAATAAAAAATCGACGTCTAAATTTAAGGCCTTCTGTTGCTCTTTAGTTGCTCTTACTGCCTTAATTTCAACAAAGTTCTGAATAACTGGTAACTTTAGCTTCTTTAAATAGGAATAAAGTGAGGTTGTTAGAAGGTTGAAGTCAATATTAGTGATTAAATCCGCATTCAAGTAGTCTTCCGTAATTGCAATCGGCTTATCATCACCAGTGCGCAGTCTTACTGTATGGTGAAATTTATTAATTGGCGTTTCAAATTCAGTTGCCGAAGGAACTTTGCTACTGGGTAATAAATTGTATGAAATAAGCGTGGATCCTGGAGTCATTCGTTGCTGTTTAATGATGTCGCTAAAACTGATGTTATCAGTTAATAGGCGTAAAACACTTTTTTCTTTGACAAAAGTGCCGCGACCAGCAATACGCGTAACATAGCCTTGTTTCTCTAAGTCCTTCATGGCCTTATTAACGGTCATTCGACTATAGCCATATTTTGCACTGATTGTAATTTCTGGCGGCAACTTATCTCCGGCTTTAAGTAAGCCCTTATTGATTTTTTCAATAAAAAAATCTTCTACTTTTTGATATTTAGCTTTCACTTGTTTGTCCTTAATTAATGGTTTGGAATTTAGTTTTTGCAATAAACGTTACTTTAATTATAAATAATGGAATGACATTTAAGCAAAAAAGTTTTATTGCTATTTGATAAAATGTATATACCAATAAACATAAAAATTATTACATTAATAATTAATACTGGCTAAAATGCATGATAAAAGGAACTTATGTCAATAAATGCAAAAAATACCCTTGCATAAATGTATATACAGTAGTATATTTAAGCTAGTTTTAATGTTGGCGCTAACATTTTACTTAAAAAATCGAACTTACTGAAAGGAAGGTAATCAATGAGCCAATTTATCATAGCTACCCATAGTTATTTAGCAAACGGGTATCAGAGTTCACTCAAGTTCTTTGATAGCTCAGTTAATAATGTGCAATTTATTAATGCTTACGTTGATGAGCAAACTAATTTTACTGATGAATTAAGTCAAATGTTAGATCAGATGCCAAATGAGCAAGTAGTAATTTTAACTGATATGCCTGGAGGAAGCGTAAATCGCGAAGCAGTTAATTTAATTAAGAAATATCACTGCCAAGTAATTAGCGGAATTAATTTGGCCTTAGTACTAGAACTTGTGTTAAATGCTGACCAAACATTGTCAGATGAAACGATTCGTTTAGCTGTTAGTCAGGCTCAAAAGCAACTCGTATACGTAAATGATTTGTTGAAGGAGGATGATTTGGAATGATTACACTATTACGTGCAGATGATCGATTAGTTCATGGCTTAGTTGCCGTATCTTGGACTAATCAATTGCAGCCAGATATTCTACTAGTCGCTAATGATCATGCAGCTAGTGACACAATGACTAAAATGACGATGAAATTAGCTAAGCCAGCTGGAGTAACGTTAGGAATTAAAGACCTAAAATCAGCCGCTCAAATTCTAAATAATCCTAAGTATGCCAATAAAAAGATTTTCGTAGTCACGATTAATGTTGAAGATGCTCTGAAATTGAAAAAAGAAGTCCCTGGGATTGCAAAAGTAAATGTTGGCACTGCTGGTATTCACGAAAAAAACGGAGTAGCTGTCTTACCACAGGTAAAAATGACCCAAGAAGAATTTGCTTGTGCCAAGGAATTGCAAGAGCAAGGCGTTGAAGTGTTTGCTCAGGTAACACCAACAGCAGAAAAGCTGAATTTTGCGGGAATCGAAAAGGCTTTTACTAAATAAAGTCTGAAAGGAGGTAAACAATGTTACAGGCATTTTTAGTTGCACTGATTGGTGCCGGCGTTTACATGGAAAGCCGTATTGGCGGCCAGCATATGCTTGATCGACCGATTATTATTGGACCACTTGTGGGCTTGGTGATGGGAGACTTTACCACTGGACTAATATTAGGTGGACAACTAGAGCTAGTCTGGATGGGGTTAGTTGGTATTGGTACCACTACGCCACCCGATGTTGTGGTTGGTTCGGCCCTAGCAACTGCTTTGGCAATTAAAACCGGCACTAATTGGCAAACGACATTAACTTTAGCCATACCAATTGCCCTGATTGCACAGATGATTGCAATCGCAATTGGCAGTTTTAACGCTATTTTTACTCACTATGCTGATCGGCAGGTGGCAAGAAAAAACTGGAAAGGAATTGCAATTGGTCAGTGGTCTGGCACGGCAATGCTGTTTTTGGCTAAATTTATTCCGATAATTGTGGGCTATTTAGTAGGCGCGCCAGTAATTAAATTGATCGTTAAAGCAATCCCTAAAGTTATTCAAGATGGATTGACCCAATCAGGTAATTTATTGCCGGCTTTAGGAATAGCAATGTTAATGCAGTTAACATATGACAAAAAGTATGCACCATTTTTGTTTTTAGGTTTTGGTCTTGTTGCTTTCTTGAAAGTTCCGATGATTGGAGTAGCAGTTTTTGGCCTAATTATTGCCTATGTTTATTATGAGTTTAAGCCTGCTGCAAATGATGAGGAGGACTTATTGTAATGACTGATTCTAAAGCGACACAAACAGAGAAAAAGTTAACTAAAAAGGATTTACGCCGTGTTATGTGGCGTCATTATCAACTCTTAGGATCCTTTAATTATGAACGTCAAATGTCATTGGGGTATGCGTGGGCCATGACTCCTGTCATTAAAAGGTTGTATGGGGATAACGACCAGGAAATGCAGAAGGGGTTTCAGCGACATTTAGAATTTTTCAATTGCTCAACTTCGACTTCACCCTTAATTTTAGGAATCAGTTGTGCAATGGAAGAGCAAAATGCTAATTCGGAAAAATTTGATGCCAATTCAATTAATTCGGTAAAGACTGCCTTGATGGGTCCACTCGCCGGAATTGGCGATTCTATGTTTTGGGGAACATTGCGTGTTATTGGAGTAGGAGTTGGTGCCCCTTTGGCTGTCAAAGGCAGCATTCTAGGACCTATTCTTTATTTCCTAATTAATGTAATTCCGAGTGAACTTTTGCGTTGGTTTGGTTTTAAATTGGCTTATCAGGGCGGCAATAAGTTTCTAGCTGAAGCAAGTGAAAATGGCACTCTACAAAAATTAACTGAGGCGGCTAAGATATTAGGCTTGGTTGTTGTAGGAGCAATGATTGCCTCGATGGTTATTATTAAAGTACCGTTAGTAATGAAATTAGGTGGGACCAAGGTTGGTTTGCAACAGACCCTTGATTCCTTGATGCCCGATTTGTTGCCATTGCTATTAACTTTTGGCTGCTATGGCTTGTTACAAAAGAAAGTCAACGGAACCGTCATTTTGATTGGGCTAATTATCCTAGGAATTGTAGCTGTTGCGCTAGGGTTGCTTTAAGACAGGTAAATTGAATGAAAACAGTATGGATTGTGCTTTTGCTAGTTGCGGCTTTATCGTTTAGCTGGGTGGCAGAATCAGGTTTAAGAAAAAGACTATTGTCTGAATTGCTACGTCTGCAAAAGGCAGGTAGACAAAAACAATATTTTCAGCTTTTAAATGGCCCAATTTCATTAATTTGCTTACCGGTCAAGACACGCAGACTATTAAGCCTAGATTATTATTTAGCATATGGTAATGAAGATAAGATTAAGCAAATGGTTAATCTGCTAATTGCTAAATATAAAAAGTTGGATTCGGAACAGGCCGTATTAATTCGCTTAATGCGTTGTTACATTTTCTTTTTGGATAAAAAAAGTAGTAAAGAGGCAGATAAACTGGCAAATTACTTGCTTAAAAATTGTCACCTAAAAGAAGTTCAAGATGAGGTAAATGAATTATATCAAGTATATTTGGCACCCAATAAAAAACTGTTAGATCAACTAAAACAACAATTATCCGTAGCAAGTGAGCCACAACAACAACTAATTATTTATCAAAGGTTGGCTAAAGCTACTGAAATACTCGGATTGAGAAAACAAGAACAGACATACGTAATGCAGATGCGTAAACTCGCGCATCAAACAATAAAAATGGAGGAGTTTTAAACATGACAAAATTATCAATGATGGGACATATTGAAGACACTGCACGAGTTTTGCAACGAGCAATTGCCGAAAGGGATGAATATGGTCAAGAGCTGATTGCTTTTTGGCTAAAAAAGGATTTTAAGAAAGTTATTTTTACGGGATCAGGTACCTCTTACAATGCCATGAGAGTAATCCGCAATATGTTTGTTAAGCTTTTACATGTTGAAGGCGTTGCAGTAGAACCAACCGTTTTTACTTATTCGGAGAACATTAACCCTAGCAGTAATTTTAGAAATGATCAGATTCTAGTGGTTGGCTTATCACAACATGGGGATAGTATTTCTACTTGTGATGCACTGCGACATGCACAGCAGAGCGGATATGCTACGTTAGGTATTACTGAGCAACTGGGATCAGCCATTACGAAAATTGCTGATCATTATGTTCATTTGGTTTGTGAAGAAGAACAGGTTGGGCCAGAAACACGTGGTTATACTGAAACTTTGCTGCAGTTCTATTTGTTAGCTGTTGAAATTGCTTATCAATCAGAGCAAATTGGTAAAGCTAAGTATGATAATTTAATTGAGCAAGCTCAGCAGCTAGTCAATGATTTTCCAATCGTAGTTAAGGAAAGCCTTGAGTGGTATGAAAAGCAACAAGCGGAGTTAGTTGACATGCAAAAGGCCTCTATTGCTGGCTATGGCGTTAATTTGCCGACAGCTTTAGAAGCTAGGCTAAAATTTTTTGAAACATTTGGACGTCCAACGACGGCTTATGAACAAGAAGAGCAGCTTCATGGACCGCTGCGTGCTTATAATCAAGACAATTATATTTTCTTGATTGGTGGCAATCTTGGGCCTGAGTTTGAACGGTTGCAAGAGATAAGTGCTTATTATCGTCGTGCCTATACTAAGCATGTTTTCGTGATTTCTGGAGAGCAATTTAAGGCAACCGAAAAAGATTTGAAATTGAGTGTAAAGACTTCTGAACTGCTTTCACCAATTTTCTATATCGTGCCTTTTCAAATTCTGGCGGCTAAGTTATCTGAGAAAGTTGGAATTGATACCAGTGTTAGTCCGGTAACTGATACTTCCATTTCTGGGCACATGAATGTTTAAATAAAATAATCTATCAAAAAAATGAGTTCTATTCGGAACTCATTTTTTTATTTTTTACTATTTTTTGGTTTTCTCAAATAGCGCAACTTGCCGTTTTTAACGTAGCGCTGAAATTGCTGGTAAAGTGGATCAAAAATCTGTGGTTCCGCACTGTTTGACATCATAATTTTAGGGAAGAAAAAACGTTCATCTCCTTGCAGTGTGCCATTAAGTGCACGAGCCAATGGACTTAATTGTGACAACTCGATTAGCTGTCCGTCGCTTTGCATAATTTCAATTTGGCTGTTGGCGTTTTTACCACTCGGCTTATACGCATCATAAGGCTCATCAAAGGCAGAATTAGTGTCGGTATAATAAAGTGGATCAAATCCTGCTTGCTTGATCAAATCCTTCAGTTTAGGAAGCAAGTTTTTGGTTTCTTCATCAATGCAGACGCTTTCCAGAGGCTTTCTGAATAAGTAGCTACTTGCTAAGTCAGCTAAGATTGGGTCGCTAGCCTGGGTCCATTCTAAAAAGTTACTTTCCATAACGCCATCGTCTAGTTTAAGATAATCTTCGAGGGTCCAATTTCCGGCTAAAAAGTTGGCTAGATTAGGCGTCACCCGCAACGCTCCTTGTTGGTAAACCATTTTGGCTCGTTCCAGCAGATGTTGCAGAATTACTTCCATTGATCTGCCAACGCGATGAAAGTAGACTTGCTGATACATCTGATAACGCGAGACAATATAGTCTTCAACTGCGTGCATTCCAGCCATTGTGAAGCAAATTCCTCCACTGTATGGTCTGATTTCTTGCAAAATTCGTGAAAGATCAAATTCGCCGTAAGTGACACCGGTGAAATAGGCGTCACGCTTTAAATAATCCATCCGATCAGCATCGGCTTGGCTGGAGATCATTTTAACGACTTGTGGGTTAGGGTAAGTTTTGGCAATAACACTAGCAACCAAATCGGGAAAATTAGGTGCTACTTTGCGCAATACCTGATTGATTTCAGTACTAGAGTCAGTGATAATCTTTTGCCCAATCTTTTCGTGGTCTGTGCCAAAAAGATGCTCAAAAGTATGGGAATATGGTCCATGACCGATGTCATGCAATAATCCCGCGCACTCGACTAATAAGCGGTTATTGTCATCCCATAGTCCGTCGCCGGGAACTCGTGAAGGATACTTGGTAGCAAAGATGTTGCAAATTTTGCGGGTTAATTCATAGACTCCTAGATTATGCTCGAAACGTGTATGAGTAGCACCGGGAAAAACGTAGGCTAATGGTCCCAATTGTTTAATCCGTCTCATTCGTTGAAACTCTTTAGTTTTTAAAATATCTAGGATTATTTGATCCTCGATATGAATGTAATCATGAACGGGATCGCGTAAGACGACTTCCTTAACTAATTTTTTGCTTTGAAATTTAGGCATATAAATTCCTCAAAAATTTAATTTCAGTTGATATTGAAAAAATCTACTACTTACCTTGATTATAGCAAACTTAAAGGATTACAGTTAGTTTTTGATAATTAAAAAAAACAAAACTATTAGAAAAAAATAATAATTTTGAATAATTTAAGCTAAATGTCCATAATTAACTATATAAAACAGAGAAAGGAAATTGCTGAGATGAGATATATCGGGAGAAAGTTAAAACAATTGCGTTATGATCTTGGACTGACTCAAACAGAGATGGCTGCAGGAGTAATTTCGGTTTCTTTTTACTCAAAAGTTGAGCGTGGGCTTCACGATATTGGCGCAGAGGAACTAATTAAAATTTTACAAAAACATAATGTTAGTCTTGAAGATTTTTTTTCTGATGTAAAAAAAGAAAATTGGAATAAAAAGAAAATAAATATTTTATTAAGTAGATTTGTTAAAGCAGCGAATGAAGATAATGATTCAGAAATTAATATCATTATTAATGAATTAGAAAAAATTGAACCTAATACTCCGTTTATTAAGTCTGAAATATTACTGACCAAATTAATTGCTAATACTCATGATGCAGATGCACTTAAAAAACTAACTGAAAAGGAAAAAAATGAAATAAAGAAAATTATTTTCCAAAAAGATACTGATGAAAATGAAAATCTAAGATTAGCTATTATTGCAAATACAATACGTGTTTATAGTTTTGAGGAAGCTTCTTTTATAGTTAGTAGCATCATAAGAAGGTATAAAGATATTGATAGGCTTGGTGAAAAATTGTTGATGGAAATAAGCGCATTAATGATAAATTATGTAAATTGGTGTTTTGAAAATAGAAAAGCAAATTTTTGTACGGATGCTTTAAAATATTTAAAAAAATTACCTATCACAGTAGAACTTGCTTTTTCCAAAATACTTGTTGAATATTATGAGTGTTTAATGAACAATAAAATTAGTGATGCAAAGTTGATTCGTAAACTTTTAAACAAGGCAGGCTACAATACTTTTGTTAAAAAGTTAGTAAAAAGTAGCTAGAGCTATTTGTGATTTATAACACATTATAAAAACTATCAGCTATTAAGCAAACAATGTTAACCCTATATTTTATTTAATCTCAAATAAATTAGACCTTGTTTGGTATACTATTTTCTTACAAATATGCTAAGCAAAACTTTATGACGGAATATAAATCAATTCAAGCCAAATATCCAAAAGTATAATATGTTACATTTTTTATACTAGCAATATAATAAGAAAACAGCATTTGATATTCCGATTTATCTTATAGTTTCTAAAATATTTATTATTACCTTTTAGATTTCTAAAAGTTTATTATCAAATACGAAAAAAAAGTAACAGAATAACTAATTAGTAATAATATAGATTTGTTGAAATTTAAGATTTAGTATATGAGAAGAATTCAGTTTGAAGCATAATTACATTTACAAATAATAAGTAAAATAGCTTTATAAGTTGAATTTTTACTCATAATAGAATGGAAAGGAGCATAGTTATGGATTTGTTAAGAGATTTAATTGTTGTAATCTTATAATCTGAATTTTATTCAATTATTTTTTATTTGAATATATAAAGAGCTTAATTATATAATATCTTTTTACTCTAAATCTGACAAAAATGTTAATTAATTTTTTAAAAAGAGAGAGTAGGGGAAGAAATTAGCTCTTTGAATAAAAAGGAGCAGGTAATACACTGAAAAAGGTTGTTTACCTGCTTTTTATTTCCTAGTATTGATCATTCAGTTCTTTTATTTTTGAATATATATTCAAATTCATGGCATTAGCATTAGTCCTAATTTGTTTTTAATTTTTGTCTTTCTCTTGAGCGGAGCATACCATTTATATTTTTTTAGTGACTAAAGACTGATTCTATGTAAATCTTGCGTTAACCGTGAATGTGTTTGTCGGTTTTGCTTGAAATGCTGCTTAGTTCTGTTTTTAAGTACAGGTAGGTGGGAATATAGTTGGTACGCCATGTTAACTTTTGAAGCCTTGATCAGAGCCATTTTAGTACTGCTAGGCCGGGATTCATCTGCTACATAAACTTTAAATTGGTTGGTAAAATTATGCAGGTTAGTAAACTTAATTTAGTTGCAGTAAACGGTATTAGCTACAATCGTGTCAGATACGCTCAAAACCTATATCTTCTCAAGGTAGGGCACTAAAGTCTTGATATCAGTTGGATTGCATGAATGCCAAAACGCGGTATAATTTTATACCACTTTTTTACTTATAAAATATTCAAAGCTTGATGAACAATAGTAAAACTAAGAAATAATATATACAAGAAATAGCCCCGCATCTATGAATTGAACTCCGAAATTGGAACAGTTTCGGAGTTTTTATTATGAATAAATTATTTAAACAAGATAAAATTAAAATCTTCAAACTTTGGCACAATTATTGCATTGGGCATAAAGAATTGAGTCAACTATATGGCTATCGGCGCATTACTCTGGAACTTAGACGGCGTGGTTGGCTAGTCAATCACAAAAAAGTACAACGCTTGATGAACAAGCTGAAACTCTTTGGCATCGTCAGTAAACGCTGGCATAAGTATAATAGCTATCGCGGCACCCAGGGTCTAATTAAGACCGACTTGATTAAACGTAATTTTAGCGCAGTTTACCCGGAACATAAGTGGTATTCAGACGTGACCGAGTTAAAACTCAACGGTCAGAAGACCTACCTGTCACCCATTGTTGATGGCTGCACGCAAGAGGTGATTGCCTATTCCATTTCCCGCAGTCCTAACCTTAAACAGATTATGGACATGCTAAAACAGGCTTGGCGCAAGCATCCAGCATTAAATGGTCTAATTTTTCATCCAGATCAAGGCTGGCAGTACCAGCATCCTAAATTCCAAGCTTGGCTAAAAGACCATGGAATTGAACAATCCATGTCGCGTAAGGGCAATTCCTTAGATGACGAATTAATGGAAGGGTTCTTTGGCATACTCAAACGGGAAATGTTCTATGGCTTTGAAGGCCAATTTAAGAATCTAAAGGAGCTGGAAGAAGCAATCAAAAAATATATCAGTTACTACAACAAGCAAAGAATCAAAGTAAAAGGACTAAGTCCGCTTGAATATCGGGCATTAGTCCTTAGTTAAAATTTATTAAACTGTCCTAATTTTAGGGTTCACACCGTATCAAGTTCAAAACTTTTATGTTGGTTTGGAGAACATTTTCCAGACCAATTTTTTTGCACTGCTTTTATGTATTTATCCAATTGGATAAAAAAGTCTATCTAAAACACCGTTTAAACAATAATTGCTTTTTGTGATAATAAAATCGTAAATTAATGAAAGCGCTTTTTATGATTTTACATTACTTTACAAAGGAGAAGCAATTATGGATAATCCGGCAATTAATGTTAATTCGGAAATCGGTAAATTGAAGACGGTTTTACTAAAAAGACCTGGTGAAGAAGTTGAAAATATTACACCAGATACGATGGAGCGGCTTTTGTTTGACGATATTCCTTTTTTAAAAATTGCTCAGAAAGAGCATGACTATTTTGCTGAAACATTAAGAAAAAATGGCGTGGAAACATTATATATTGATGATCTTGCAGTTGAGGCGCTCTCAAAAGATGATGATATTAAAGAACAGTTTTTAGAACAGTATCTTGACGAACACGGTTATGGTTCAGGGACTACGCATGATGTTTTGTATGAATATCTGATAAATTTAGAAACTAAAGACATGGTGGAAAAACTGTACAGCGGCGTTCGGCGTAATGAAGTTGATTTGGATGTTAAACACGAATCACTCCATGATTTAGCAGGTAGTGACGCTAGCGATCCGTTTCTACTTGATCCACTGCCTAATGCATATTTCACACGTGATCCACAAGCATCAATTGGTTCAGGTATTACCATTAACCGCATGACATTTGCTGCTCGGCGCCCTGAATCATTGTTTACCGAGTTTGTGATGAAATATCACCCTCGTTTTGCTGGCAAAGTAGATATTTGGCGTAGTCGCAATCACACCACCAGAATTGAAGGCGGGGACGAACTGGTCTTGAACGATCATGTTTTAGCTATTGGTGTTTCCCAACGAACCTCATCTAAGTCAGTAGAAGGCTTAGCTAAAGAACTCTTTACCAATAAAGATAGTCACTTCGATACCGTAGTGGCAATTGAGATTCCACATAATCATGCAATGATGCACCTAGATACGGTCTTTACGATGGTTAACACAGATCAATTTACCGTTTTCCCAGGCATCATGGACGAAGCTGGCAAAATGAATATTTTTGTTTTGACACCTGGTGATAACGGTGAAGTAAGAATGGAACATCACACTGATTTGGGCGAAACTCTGAAACAAGTTTTGCATTTATCAGAACTAGATTTGATTTTAACTGGTAACGGTGATGACATTGTTGCTCCGCGTGAACAATGGAATGACGGTTCAAACACGCTAACAATTGCTCCGGGTGAAGTAGTTACCTACAACCGTAATTATGTCAGCAACGAAATGCTGAGAAAGCATGACATTCTGGTTCACGAAGTTATTTCAAGCGAATTATCACGCGGTCGTGGCGGCCCTCGTTGTATGTCACAACCATTATGGCGTGAAGATTTATAACTAATTCAAAAAAGAGAGTAAAGAGGTTTATCAATGGCAATTAACTCAGTATTTCAAGGTCGTTCATTATTAGCGGAAAAAGATTTTACCCCAGGTGAAATTCAATATTTAGTCGATTTTGGTCTTCATTTAAAGACATTGCAGCACAATAATATTCCGCACCGCTATTTGGAAGGCAAGAACATTGCATTATTATTTGAAAAAACATCAACCAGAACACGTTCAGCTTTCACCACTGCGGCCATTGAATTAGGCGCACATCCAGAATATTTGGGTGCAAATGACATTCAATTAGGTAAAAAAGAATCCGTTGAAGATACAGCGATTGTTTTAGGAAAAATGTTTGACGGAATTGAGTTCAGAGGATTCAAGCAATCTGATGTTGAAGCTTTGGCCAAATATTCAGGTGTACCTGTTTGGAACGGCTTAACTGATCAGTGGCACCCAACACAAATGATTGCCGACTTTATGACCGTTAAAGAAAACTTTGGTCATTTACGTGGTTTGACTCTTTCATTTGTTGGTGATGGTCGCAACAATATGGCTAATTCATTATTAGTTACTGGTGCCATGCTTGGTGTCAACATTCATATTGTCGCTCCGGAAGAACTCCACCCAGCTCAAGAAGTAGTTGATTTAGCTAATAAGTTTGCGGCTAAATCTGGTGCGCAATTATTGATTACTGCTGATATTGATGAAGGTGTCAAAGGCGCCAATGTTATCTACACTGACGTGTGGGTTTCAATGGGCGAATCTGATTGGGAAAATCGGGTTAAATTATTGAAGCCATATCAAGTCAACATGGAAATGATGAAGAAGACAGGCACACCAAAGGACCAACTTATCTTTATGCATTGTTTGCCTGCTTTCCACGATACTAATACAGAATATGGTGAGGACGTTAAGGAACAATACGGTATTACCGAAATGGAAGTTACTGATGAGGTATTCAGAAGTGAATATGCCCGTCAATTCGAAGAAGCAGAAAACCGCAAACACTCAATTAAAGCGATTATGGCTGCTACGTTAGGTAATTTATTCATTCCAGCTGTACCTGAACTTGAACAAGCAGGAGAAAATGATGGCTGATTCCAAAGAAAATGGTATTGCCCTGCCGGCCCTAGTTGCCTTAGTTGTTAGTTCCGCAATTGGGTCAGGAATTTTCGATTTACCGTCAACACTAGCTCAAGCAGCTACTCCAGGAGCAGCATTAATTGCTTGGGTAATTACGGGAATTGGAATTTTGATGCTGGCACTTTGTTTAAATCATTTAGTTTTGAATAAACCTGAATTAACTGGTGTATCAGACTATGCTCGTGCCGGATTTGGTGACTTTGTTGGCTTTATTTCAGGCTGGGGCTACTGGCTTTCAGCTTGGCTAGGCAATGTTGCTTTTGCCACAATGCTCATGTCATCGTTTGGTTACTTTTTCCCTTCATTAAAATCGGGTAATAGTGTTAGTGCAATTATCATTGCTTCACTAATTTCGTGGGCATTGACAATCTTGGTTACCCGGGGAATTGAATCTGCTGCAATCATTAACGCAATCGTAACCGTTACTAAAATGATTCCAATCTTTGCTTTCATTGTGATCGCAATCATCAACTTCAAGGCTGGCGTTTTTACTAGCCACTTTTGGGCTAATATGTCCACTAATCTTCAGGGAAGCGTGACATATTCCAAGGCAACTGCTTCAGGTATTTTCGAGCAAATCAAAGGCTGTATGATGGTTATGATGTGGGTCTTTGTCGGTATTGAAGGGGCAACAACAATGGCTGCCCGGGCAAAGAAAAAATCTGATGCTGGTAAGGCAACAATCATCGGATTGATTTCACTCTTAAGTATCTATGTCGTAGTTTCAATCCTACCTTATGGTTATTTGCCATTAAGTAAATTGCAAACAATGCGGCACCCAGTATTACTTTACCTATTTAAAGAAATGACTGGGCCAATAGGTGGAGCCTTCATTGCAATTGGTCTAATTATTTCGATTTTAGGTGCATGGCTTTCTTGGACAATGCTACCAGTTGAAGCGACGTCACTGATGGCGGAACAAGGACTTTTGCCAAAATGGTTTGGCAAGTTGAATAAACATCGTGCCCCTTCAAATTCCTTATGGCTAACCGAAATTTTAATTCAACTCTTTCTAATAACCCTTTTATTTACTGATCAAGCATATAACTTTGCATACTCTTTATGTACATCTGCTATCGCTGTTTGCTATGCCTTGGTTGGTGCTTATCAATTGAAACTCGGTTTGCAGCAAAAGGAATTAAAGGTCATTATTCCCGGCTTAATTGCCTTAGTTTTTGAAGTTCTTAGCATGATTTTTGCGGGATTGCAATTCTTGTGGCTATGCACTATTGCTTATGTAATAGGCTTTGTCTTGTACTACAAGGCACGTAAAGAAACGGGTAACAGCGTCGGCAAACTCGAATGGTTATTTATGGTTATTATTGCCGTATTAGCAATCGGTGCAATCGCTGCTTTGGCACTAGGTAAATTGAAGATATAAAAATTGGAGTTAATATGAAAAGAATTGTTGTTGCATTAGGTGGGAATGCAATTTTAACAAATGACCCATCGGCTAGGGCACAACAGGAAGCCCTAAACAGAACGGCAAGTTATCTGATGGATTTTATTTCTAAGGGTGATATTCAATTGATTATCACTCATGGAAACGGCCCTCAAGTTGGTAACTTATTGTTACAGCAACTAGATGGTAGTACTAAAAATAATCCTGCAATGCCGTTAGATACTGTTGGTGCAATGACACAAGGTGAAATTGGTCTTTGGCTAGCTAATGCGTTAAATATGAATGCAGACAAACGTAACATTCCAATAAATGTGATGGCAATGCTAACAAGAACTGTGGTTAATGAGCAAGATGCGGCTTTTAAGAATCCCTCAAAACCCATTGGAGTTTTTTATAGCAAAGACGAAATAAAAGAAGTTGAGAAGGATCATCCTGACTGGCAAATAACTGAGGATGCCGGTCGTGGTTATAGACGAGTGGTTCCATCACCAAAGCCAATTAACATTTTGGAAGCTGATGCAATTAAGGAGATAGTTAACAAAGGTATTACTTTAATTGCAGCTGGTGGCGGTGGTGTCCCAGTTATCAAAAGAAATAATGAGATTCATGGTGTTGAAGCTGTGATTGATAAAGACTTTTCTGCTGCTAGATTAGCAGAATTAGTAAAGGCAGATGAATTGATTATTTTGACAGCAGTACAGTATGTCACTTTAAATTATCAAAAACCGAATCAAGAAGAGTTGCATGATGTCACAGTTTCAGAAATGAAGCAGTACTTGGCAGAAAACCAATTTGCTAGTGGATCGATGAAGCCTAAAGTTGAAGCTGCGGTTTCATTCGTAGAGTCAACCAAGAAGAAAGCTGTCATAACCTCATTAGACAGTGTGTCCTCCTACTTAATGCATGGGGATGGAACAATAATTAGTCCTAGTAAATGATGTTCAAAAATGTTGAAGTATCGAAAAATAGAGGATAACCAATAGTTAATAGCATTTTCCAAATCTTGAATAGAGCTTTAGACTTCTAATTTTTTAGAGTTAAAAAGATGACCTATGATTATTTATTGACATATTGCCTAGATAATCTTAATTGTCATCTGAGTGTACTTACAAGTTTTTAGATATTTAATTTTATTTAACATATGATCTGTGACTTATTCAATCACTTGTAATTATAGCTGCTATGGAACAATTTTGTATATCTTAGTTGGAGGAAAAATGAAAATCGAAAATTTTGGTGTAGAGCAGTGGCTTAATACTTGGGAAAAAAAGGCAACTTATGATATTTCGCAAAGCTCAATTGAAGCTTTGACTCTTGAAGAACTCATGGCTTTTAGCGGTAAAAGTGGTGCTGATTTTTTTGCAGAAATCTCTCATAAGCATTTAGATTATGGTTGGATTGAAGGATCAAATCGGTTTAAAGAGCTTGTTTCCTCTTTATATAAACATATGACACCAGAAAATATTTTACAAACTAATGGTGCAACTGGAGCGAATTTCCTTGCTATATTTGCGTTAATAGAAAAAGGTGATCATGTAGTTTCGATGCTTCCTACTTATCAACAACTTTATGATTTACCCAAATCCTTGGGTGCTACTGTTGACTTTGTGAAGTTAAATCATGATGATTGGCAGTTAGATCTCAAAGCATTGGAAGAAAAAGTCAAACCTAATACCAAAATGATTTGCTTAAATAATGCTAATAATCCTACTGGAACTTTATTAAATCAAGAGCAATTGCAAAAAGTTGCTGCAATCGCTAGAAAAGTAGGCGCCTATGTCCTGGTTGATGAAGTTTATGCCCCATTGACAGATAAAGGAAAGTTTTGTTCAATCGTTGATTGCTATGAAAAAGGTATTGCGACTAATTCTTTGTCTAAAACTTACTCAACTCCGGGTATTCGTATCGGATGGACAGCAGCTAATGAGAAAATTACTGAATCCTTCCGTAAATATCGCGATTATACAATGATTTGTGGAGGTGTGGTTTCTGACGAGTTAGCTATTCAAGTATTGGAAAACAAAGAAAAAATCTTAGCACGAAATAGAAACATAGTTTCAGATAATTTAGAGATTGTTAAAAATTGGGTAGCTCAAGAGGATAAAGTAGAGCTGGTTTTTCCTAACTATGTTTCCACTTCATTTATCAAACTGAACATTCCCCAAAATGATTATCAGTTTTGCGTGGATCTGCTTAAGGATAAAGGAGTTTTACTTGTACCTGGAACTGCATTTGGCGTACCAGGATATGCTCGATTAGGTTATTGCTGTAAGAAAAAAACGTTAGAAAATGGTCTACAGCTGTTATCAGAGTATTTGAAAGAGAATTTTTAAAATTAATAAGCTTTGGGTTTGAAAGTAATTGATTTTAAAATTAATAGGCTCTCATACATCAGTTTGTAATCGAGGCAGTTATAGACAAAGACTTTTCTGTGGTTAAACTAGCAGAATTAGCAGATACTGATTAGTTAATTATTTTAACCACAATGAAATATATTGCAATAAACCATCACAAAGAGATTTGCATCAGGTTAAGGTTGCAGAAATGAAACAATTTCTTAGTGAAAATCAATTTGCACCTGGATCGATGAAACCTAAAGTAGAAGCTGCGATTTTATTTGCTGAAAAATCGAATAAATCGGCTGTTATTACCGCACTAGACAATATCTCTTCGTATCTTAAAAATGGTGACGGAACAATTATTTTGCCAGACTAAAGTTTCATAAACATGTATAAATTTAAAGTTGTTATAAGAGTTATATAGTGGCCTATTTGTAATTAGCAAGTCTAATGGATTAAATCATTATAGTATAAGTTTTATTTATACAAATCTAAATATACAATAGGAGAATAGGATATGCTTGATAAGTTTATGCATGAATGGCTATATGTATCTGACTACGATGTTCCTGTCGCAAATAATGGATTTGATGGCCGCGCAAAAATGAATGGAGTTGATTTGGATGTGAAATATCTTGCTATGGTTGTTTCTTCTGTTACCAACTTGCCCGAATGGCGTTTAGCGTTTGATCTTGACAAGAACAATCGGGTTTATGTAATGCGGCCTAAGCAAGAAAGTAAATTTTTAACTAGTTTACCCAAAGAAACCAAAGTTGGTATAGGTAAACGACATTTCGACCTATCTGGGAGTATTAAAGAGGCACTTTTTGCCTTATTGTTAAGTAATAAATTTGATTCAATTGTTCAGTACGATGAAGTAGCCAATATGTATAGTATCGTTCATTCTTCACTGGACTATCCTGATGTCAGGAAAAAATTAAGCCAGTTAGATGAAGATACGCAACTAACTTTATGGCTATATACTAAAGAGCAGGCTACATTGTCTTCACTTGCACGTATTTTGATGGTTCACCCCAAAACAATTGAGTATCGCCTAGAAAAAATCAGACAGGCTACTCAGTTAAATCCTAAAGTAGGAATCGATTTATTACCTCTGACAGTTGCTTATTTAAAAGAAAAAACTGACAATCTCGGCATTTTGGAAACAGAATTACAAAGCTTTTCTGATGATATGTTGCCGCGAGATCGGACAATCTCAGTTAGTATCGACTAGTAATTACTATCTATAAGTCAATTTGTTATGTAAAAATCTCCTTAAGAAAATAAGAAGCACATACCTGTTAGTAGCGGGTATGTGCTTTTTAAGTGCTAAAAGTGCTTTGCTTTTAGCATTCATAATATTAAAATAATAATTATCAATTTAATGATCTGTTAATTAAAATCTGCTTTGCCTAATTGCTGAATCAATAATGTGGATAAGAGGTAGGTCAATGTTAAAAAAGAAATTTTATCTAATATCTCGACTAGTTAGCGGACTAGGCAATTCTTTATACGGATTGGTTTTTATTTGGTGGCTGCAAACCCAGACCGAAAGTTCATTTATCGTTGGTATCGTTAATGCTATTTTTTCTACGACAGCAGCATTGTCGATTTTTTATGGTCCGATCATCGATAGCCACTCTTATAAGAAGACAAGCATTGTTGCAATGGTTTGGCAAGTAGGTCTAACTTTTACGTTAACAGCCATTATTACCTTTTTTGCACACAATTATTTTTGGGCAATTTTAATTGCGGGAGCACTATCTCTTTGTGATGAATTTTTTGATCCAGCTGACCGGGCAATTCTAAAAGGCACTCTGACGAAAGAAAATGAGATGACCTCAATGATTGCTCAAATCAATATTGTTGATCAAGTGGTCCAAATTGGTGGTATCGCACTTTCCGGCGCACTATTAGCTTTTCTAACTAGTGGACAAATTATTTTTATTTGTGCATGCCTAAGTTTGTTGGGCTTAATCTTATTGCTAGTTGCGCTTAATCAAGTCTCCAGCCAAGAGCATGACCAGGTAAAAAAGGTTTCTCATACAGCGACACTTGCAAATTATTGGCAGCAAATTGTCAGCGGGTACCAATATGTGCGAGCAAATAGTTTTTTGCGGCGATACTTTTGGTCATCATTTCTATTTTCTTTTGCTAGTCCGGCGCTAATTCTGCTTTTGCCGCGTATTGCTCAAAAAAGTGGTAAGCCGATGCTGTACAGCACATTTTATCTATTTCTAATGGCCGGCTTTATTATAGGCGCACTATTAGCTGGTAAAATGAATGCTGATACCCGAATAATGGCAACAGCCTGGATTTTAAGTGTAATTCCGCTTATATTAATGCTCTTTTTTATGACTAATATGATTGCATTTATTTTTCTGTTGTTTATTTTTGGGATTACAACTAGTATTCATAATGTTTTAGGCGAAGCCAAAAAGCAAAATGTAACAGAAAATCAATATTTAGCAAGAGTATTAACAACTATGCGCACTGGGACCGAAGTTGGCGGACCAATCGCATCAATTATAGCAGGCGTTCTTCTTGACCGTGTAGGCCAGCAAGAGCTGATTATTGTTTGCGTTATCTTAATTTTATTAGGTGGCATCAATTTAATACTGGTTAAACCGGCAGATTAATTCTTAAAAAGTAGGTCATTTTTTAGTGGATTCTAGTAATTTCGCCAGCATTAAATGACTGGCTGCCTGTTTCAGTTTCCAAAACTAAGTTACCCATAGGTGTTAGGTCAACCGCACGTCCTTGAATGGTTGTTTGACCCAGTTGAAGGGTAACTTTTTTGTTTAAAAGCATCATGTGTTTTTTATATTGGGGAAGAAAATCGCTGTGGATAAAATTAGGGATAAAAGAAAATAGGTGGTGGACTAAATTACTAATTAAATGACAAGTTTTTGCAGTAGTCGGCTGGGCAATAAGCAAATTAGTCGCACTGGGTAACTCTTCGCTTAGATGGGCTTGAAAAAGATTGCAGCCAATGCCAATAATTGCAATGCGTGGAGCGGGACTTTCAACTAGAATGCCCGCTATTTTTTTGCCCTGCCAAAAAAGATCATTAACCCATTTGAGCTCTGTTTCTATCTGTAATTCTTGTTTAATGGTTTCGTAAAGCTGCCAAGCAATACCAGTGGTTAACAGGCCCTGATTTTGTCCGGTTAATTGCGGTACTTTAATTACTAATGAAAGATAGATCCCCCCGTAGCGTGAGATGAAGGGGCGCGCACTTTTGCCATAACCGTCTGTCTGCACGTCACTACCAAACAATTTGGGACCGTGATAGCCACTTGCTAAGAACTCTTCTTTAGCAGTTAAATTAGTCGATTGGCATGTTTGCCACCAATTTATTTGTAATGGTAAATCTGCTAACAACATTTTGAGAATCTCTTTTTTATGGGAAGTGCTAGTTTGTTTATTACACATTTTACTGATATAACCTCTTTCAAAAATAATAGTTTGATTATCAAAGTATTTAAAGAAGAAAAATTAATTTAAATTATTAAGATTTTAACCTAAAAAGCGCAAATTACAATATTTATTTGACTTTTTTTACTTAATACAATATCATACTTTCATAATTTATTTTGAAATACAAAGTAAATAAGAAAGATGATGATTGTTGCTTTTAATTTTTAAGTTGTACGATTTTACAAGTCAAAAAGGGAGAGTAGCTGTTTTTTGATTAGTATTAAAGAATAGAAAATCGCAATTTAGTAATAATTATTAACTAAGAGGTGATGCTATTGGAAACAGATTTGAAAAGAATTAATAGCCTGTTAACAACGGTTTATTCCGATATTATGCGCGTAGAAGAACGCGAATTACGTAAAAGCGAGTTTAAAGACATTTCAATTAGAGAACTACACGCAATTGACGCAATTACGATGTATGAGCATAAGACAAGCTCGCAAGTTGCTAGTGAATTAATGGTTACCGTTGGCTCATTGTCAACGATGGTTAATAAGTTGGTGCGCAAAGGTTATGTTATTCGAATTCACGGAGAAGATGATCGCAGAATTATTCGCCTGGGGTTAACCAATCGCGGTCGTTTGATTTACCGAGCACACGACTCGTTTCACCGACACATGGTTAAGAAATTTATCGAAGGTTTTGATGAAGAGCAGATAGCCATTATTGAACGGGCTCTGCTCAATCTAAGGGCTTTTCTCGAATTTCCACCGCATATTGATAACAAGAAGGGGCATTAACCTGATGGGGTTAAAAATTACGCAAACAGCCAGCTATGTACCACCCCAAGTTGTCACAAATGATGACTTGACAGAGATAATGGACACTTCTGATGAATGGATTTCATCCCGCACTGGTATTAAACAGCGCCATGTTTCTCGCGGTGAGCAGACTTCAGATTTAGCTGTTAAGGTGGCGCAAAGTTTACTAAAAAAAGCGGCTGTTGATGCTGATCAAATTGATTTTATTATTGTGGCTACAATGTCACCGGATTTTTTAACTCCTTCGACAGCTGCAATAGTGCAAGGAAAGATTCATGCCCAGCATGCTTTAGCTTTTGACCTTAATTCCGCCTGCTCTGGGTTTATTTACGCCTTGGCCGTTGCGGATAAGTTGCTTGCTGGTCCTTATCGCAGGGGACTGGTCATTGGTGCGGAAGTTTTAACCAAGTTAGTTGACTGGCAAGATCGCTCTACTGCCGTGTTGTTTGGCGATGGTAGTGGTGGCGTACTTGTGGAAAAAGATGTCACCACCGCGGGAATTATTGCTGAAGATTTACGTGCATTTGGTGAACAGGCGGCAATTCTAACCGCCGGCTATCAGCCGACTGTTTCCACCTTTAGCCAAGATGATACCGATCAGCACAAGCACTATTTGGAAATGCAGGGCCGCGATGTTTATACCTTCGCTACACATGAAGTGCCAAGTTCAATTAACCGGGTATTAACACAAGCTAATTGGCAAAAAGATGACGTTGATTGGTATCTTTTGCATCAGGCCAACGGCCGCATTTTAACCGTAATTGCCAAACATCTTAATGAGCCAGTAGCTAAGTTTTTGAATAATGTTGCCCGTTACGGCAACACTTCGGCGGCTAGTGTGGCAATTTTGCTAGACGAATTTGTAACATCGGGTGATATTCAACCCGGCCAGAAATTAATTTTAAGCGGCTTTGGTGGCGGTCTGACGGTTGCCAGCATTGCACTGATTTTTTAACTAAAGAAATTAACAAAGGAAGTATACAAGATGACAGAACAAGAAATTTTTGAAAAGGTAAAAGAAATTATTGTTGCCCAAACCGGAGAAAGCGATGCTGCAGTGACGCCTCAAGCAAATATCAAGGATGATTTAAATGCCGATAGTTTGGACGTTTTTGAAGTAATTAATGAATTGGAAGACGAGTTTGACATCAAGATTGAAAGTGAAGATGGTATTCAGACCGTTCAAGATTTAGTTGATTTTGTGCAAAAACAGCTAGCTGCGAAAGAGGGTTAACTCATGGAATTAAGTCCATTAATGAAAAGTTTGGGACTTAACTATCCAATCTTTCAAGGCGGAATGGCTTGGGTTGCTGATGGTAAGTTGGCTGCCAGTGTTTCCAGTGCTGGTGGCCTAGGAATTATTGGTGCCGGCAATGCACCAGGCGATGTTGTAGCGGCAGAAATCGAGCGGGCAAAGTCGTTAACTGACCGTCCTTTTGGAGTCAATGTCATGTTGCTATCACCATATGCCGATGATGTGGTTGACGTAATCTTAGCCAATAAGGACAAAGTTGCCGTTGTCACTACTGGTGCCGGCAATCCTTCCAAGTATTTATCCGAATTTAAAAAAGCACAGATTAAGGTAATTCCTGTTGTCGGTTCAGTAGCACTTGCGCGAATGATGGAGCGCATTGGTGCTGATGCTGTCATTGCGGAAGGGATGGAATCTGGTGGTCATATTGGTAAATTAACAACGATGGCGCTGGTTCCACAAGTGGTAGATGCCGTGGAAATTCCGGTAATTGCTGCTGGTGGTATTGGTGATGGCCGCGGTCTTGCAGCTGCATTTATGTTAGGTGCACAAGGTGTTCAAATGGGTACCCGCTTTTTAGTTGCGAAAGAATCAAAGATTCATCCGAATTATAAAAAAGCTGTCTTGCGTGCTAAAGATGCCAGTACGATGGTAACCGGCGAATATGCCGGTCATCCTTCGCGCGTTTTGAAAAACAAGATGGCAAAGGACTATATCAAGCTGGAAAAAGAAGAAGCATTGCAGCCTGAGCCCGATTTTGCCAAATTAGAAGAGATGGGAAGCGGCAGTTTGCGCCGGGCAGTCATCGACGGGGATCCGGATACCGGTTCATTTATGGCCGGTGAAATTTCCGGCATGGTGCATGAAGAACAACCAGCTGCGGAGATTTTGGCTGAAGTAGCTGAACAAGCAGAAAAACTATTGACTGGCGGTCGTTAAGCAATGATTGGATTACTATTTAGTGGACAAGGAGCACAAAAAACCGGGCTTACGCTAGATTTATATCAATCAGTACCGCATTATCGTCAGTTGATTGATCAGGCCAGCAATATTTTGCAGTTTGACTTACCTGATCTACTTTATGATCAGGCACAAGCACAGCGATTGGCGGCAACTGAATATGCACAGCCAGCTATCTTAGTAGTGAGTTATGCACTTAACCAAGTATTGCAGGATAGCGTAGATATACCTGCTTTTGGCATTGGTCTTAGTTTAGGCGAATACAGTGCACTTGCGAGTGCGCATAACATTGATTTTGTTTCAGCTTTGCGGCTTATCCAAAAACGCGGCGAACTAATGGGAAAAGCAAGCAAGCAACATCCTGGTGTGATGGTGGCCGTGATGAAAAGTTCGCTACCTAAAATTAAGACGGTTTTAGCAACTGTCCAAGATTTAGGAGAAATCGGCATTGCTAACGTTAATACCCCAAAGCAAGTGGTAATTGGCGGGGCGGAAAAGCCTGTCACCAAGGCATGTAGTGAGTTAACTGCTCAGGGTGCGCGGGTAGTGCCGCTGCGGGTTAGCGGAGCTTTTCACACTCCGTTAATGCAGTCGATTCAGTCAGATCTTAATGCCGAATTAAGGCAAGTTAACTGGCAAAAAGGGCGCTTTCCGGTATACAGTACAACGACGCAAACAGAATTTACGCCCGCGAATTTGACGACAAATTTAACTAATCAGCTAGTGAGTTCAACTTATTTTGCTAAGACATTAATGCAGCACCAAGATAAATTAACCGCGGTAGTCGAGCTTGGTCCCGGTCAAACTTTACTGTCTTTTGCCCGTAAAGTGGTTGTTGGTGTGCCAACTTACCGCACGGATAGTTGTGCTGACATGCAAGCTGCAGTTAGTGCATTGGAGGCAATGAAATAATGGATTTAAAAGATAAAGTTGTTTTGATAACAGGCAGCTCACGCGGCATTGGTCTGGCTATCGCACAAGCTTTTGCGCAAAATCATGCCAAGATTGTTTTAAATGCGCGTAAACCGGTAGCACCAGCAATCATTACAGAACTAAAAAAATATGGTAATGATGTAATTGATCTTAGCGCCGATATAACGGATGTCTCTGCTGTCAAAGAAATGATTGCCCAGATTTATGCCCAATTTAATCAGTTAGATGTCGTGGTTAATAATGCCGGAATTGTCAAGGATGGCTTGTTGAACCGAATGTCAGAAGAAGATTTTCAAAGCGTGATTGATACTAATCTGATTGGTACGTTTAATGTTATCAGACAAGCAGTCAGACCAATGTATAAGCAGCGCAGTGGTTGTTTTATCAATCTGGCAAGTGTAATTGGGTTGACCGGTAATATTGGGCAAGCAAATTATGCCGCCAGTAAGGCAGGAGTAATCGGCTTAACCAAGTCTGTTGCAAAAGAAGTTGCCATGCGTAACTTGCGGTGCAACGCGATTGCACCCGGAATGATTGCTACTCAGATGACCCAAAATCTTAGTTCTAAATTGGAGCAGCAGATAATTGACCAGATTCCACTTAAGCGTCTAGGCCAAGTGGAAGAAGTGGCGCAGGCGGCTATTTTCTTAGCTCAAAGTGATTATATAACCGGCCAAACAATTACCGTCGATGGCGGTTTAACCATGCAGTAAAGGAGAGGCTATGACAAGAGTAGTAGTTACGGGAATGGGAGCTCTAACTCCCATTGGTAATGATTTAGCCAGCTTTCAAGCAGGTTTAAACAAGCAGCAAGTCGGTTTTGCGCCAATTTCCTATTTTGATGCCAGTTCTACTGGCGTAACCTTAGCTGGACAATTGAAAGATTTCGATCCTCTGAAGTATTTAGCTAAAAAAGATACGAGGCGGATGGATCGGTTTACGCAATATGCGATGTATGCGACGGCCGAGGCCATTCAGCAAGCCGGTATTAATGAAACAAATACCAGTAGTGAACGTCTGGGTGTTATTTGGGGTAGCGGCATTGGCGGCTTGACTACGATTCAAGAACAGGTAATCAAGTGGCATGATAAAGGTCTTGACCGGGTTTCACCGATGTTTATCCCAACGGCGATTGCAAATATGGCCGCTGGCAACATTTCAATTAAATACAACGCGCAAGCAATCAGTACAACAATTGTTACGGCCTGCAGCTCAGCTACAAATGCAATTGGCGAAGCCTTTCGGCAAATAAAGGATGGTCATGCTGATGTCATGATTACCGGCGGATCGGAATCAGCAATTAATGAAAGCGGCATTGCCGGTTTTGCGGCAATTACAACTTTGGCAACAGCGACAGATCCCCAAAGAGCCAGTATCCCGTTTGATCAGGACCGCTCTGGCTTTGTGATGGGTGAGGGTGCTGGTTCAATCATCCTTGAGTCACTGGAACATGCGCAAAAAAGGGGCGCTAAAATATGGGGCGAGATTGTTGGTTACGGAGTCAGTTCTGATGCTTACCATATTACATCGCCTGATCCTGCAGGTACGCAAGCGGCCCGCGCAATGAAGTTGGCGCTTACGGAAGGTAAAATTGCACCAGAACAGGTCGGCTATATTAATGCTCATGGTACAAGTACAAAGGCTAATGATATAGCTGAAGCAAAAGCAATTAACCAGGTCTTTGGAGCGGATAGCAATGTTCTCGTTTCAAGTACCAAGAGCATGACCGGTCACTTGCTAGGAGCTGCTGGTGCTGTTGAAGCTATTGCCACCATTTTGGCTCTTAATTCTGGTCAATTACCAGTTAATGTGGGGCTCAAGCAGCAAGATCCGCAGTGTGCAATCAATTTGGTTACTAAAAATAATTGCCACCAGCAGGTTGATTACGCCTTAAGTAATTCGTTTGGCTTTGGTGGTCATAACGGGGTAATTGCAATGAAAAGATGGGGTGATTAGATGAAATTTGCGGAAATTCAAGAATTAATCGCACAAATTGATCAAAGTGAAATTCAAAAGCTTGAGTTGGACTTTGAAGGTGGCCATATTTTAATTGATAAACGAGACATTGCTGACCAGCCGGTTCAGGTAACCGGCACAGGTGAAGAAGTTGCTAAGCAGCAGGAGCAAGCTAGCCCCGCACTGCCGACAGCTTCAGCCAAGGCAGTCCCTGAATCTGCTAACCAAGCTACTGAGGTAAAAGCTAATACAGTGCAAGTTAAGGCACCACTGGTTGGTATCGTCTATTTGCAGCCAAGTCCCGATAAACCGCAATATAAAAAAGTTGGCGATCATGTTCAAAAGGGCGAAGTTGTTTGCCTGATTGAAGCGATGAAAATGATGACTGAGATCAAAAGCACTAGCAGTGGAACAATTACTGAAATCTTGGTAGCTAATGAAGAAGTGGTTGAGTACGATCAACCATTGATAACGATTATTCCTGATTAAAGGAGTGCAAATGATGAGTGAAAAAGAAACTAAGCAAACCTTATCAAGTCAGGAAATTCAGCAAATTTTGCCTCACCGCTACCCAATGCTCTTGATTGATCAAGTGCTTGATTATCGTCCGGGAGAATATGCCCATGCGCGCAAGAACACAACCATTAATGAAAGCTATTTTCAGGGCCATTTCCCCGATAACCCCGTTATGCCTGGTGTATTAATTACCGAGGCTTTAGCGCAGACTGGAGCAGTTGCCTTGCTAACCATGCCGGAGTTTACTGGTAAAACCGTTTATTTTGGCGGAATAAAAAATGCCCGTTTTCGGGCTATGGTTAAACCGGGCGACACCCTAGATTTAACAGTTGAACTGGATAAATTGCGTGGCTCGGCCGGAATAGGACTAGCTAAGGCGACCGTTAATGGTAAAGTGGCATGCACGGCTGAATTAATTTTTGCCATACAGTAAAGTAGGATAAACATGTTTAGTAAAGTATTAATCGCTAATAGAGGAGAAATTGCAGTTCGCATCATTCATGCTTTACATGAGTTAGATATTACTGCGGTGGCAGTATACTCAACTGCCGATAAAGACTCCCAACACGTCAAAGAAGCGGACGAGGCTGTCTGTATTGGTCAGCCTCAGCCGGCACAATCATATTTAAATATGCAAAACATTATTAGTGCGGCTCTTTTAACCGGAGCACAAGCTATTCATCCCGGCTATGGCTTTTTATCTGAAAGTTCGGAATTTGCCCAGATGTGTGCTGAATGTCACCTGGTTTTTATTGGACCGCAGGCCAAGACCATTTCGCTTATGGGAAATAAAGCCAACGCGCGGGAAACAATGCGGCAACATGGAGTTCCCGTTATTCCTGGCAGCACTGGTCCCGTTAAAGATGCTGCCCAAGCCCTAACTGTAGCTAATAAAGTAGGTTTTCCTGTAATGCTTAAGGCTGTTGCTGGTGGTGGCGGAAAAGGAATCAGGAAAGTTAAGCGTCCCGAAGATTTACCACAGGCATTCAGTCAGGCCCAAGAAGAAGCAAAACTTTCTTTTGGCGATGATTCGATGTACCTTGAAAAAATCATTTCACCAGCCAAGCATATTGAGGTGCAGATTATTGCAGATCAAGCGGGTCAGGTCGTAGCTTTGCCTGAGCGTGACTGCTCAATGCAGCGTAATCAGCAAAAAGTGCTTGAAGAAACGCCTTGTTCACAGATTAATGATCAAGAACGGCAATACTTGCAAAGGATTACGTCCAAGGCAATTAAGGCCATTCACTATGAAAATGTGGGAACAATTGAGTTCTTAATGGATCCAGCACATCATTTTTACTTTATGGAAATGAATACGCGTATTCAAGTCGAACACTCGATTACTGAAGAAGTTGCACAAATTGATCTTGTTAAAGAGCAGCTTCATATTGCTGCCGGGGATGATTTAAGTATTACCCAAGATGATGTCCACCTGCATGGTGCCGCCATCGAGGCTCGAATTAATGCCGAAGATCCGCTTCACCATTTTCGTCCGCAAGCCGGTAAAATCAAGCAGATGTCTCTGCCCAGCGGCTTAGGTATCAGAATTGAGAGTGGTGTCAACAGTGGGGATCAAGTCTCACCTTTTTATGATTCCATGATTATTAAAATTATCGCTCATGCCGATAATCGTTCGCTGGCCATCAGACGGTTATTAGACGCCCTAAGTGAGTTTTCAATCACGGGTCTGAAAACTAACCGCGACTTTTTAGTGGCGTTATTAACCGATTCGGCTTTTCAAAGTGGTAACTACTTGACCACCTACATTGATCAAAAGTTTTTACCTTATTATATTAAGCAGAAAAAAGAAAAAGCTGGGACTAAGGAGGTTGTGACAGATGGCAATTAAGTTCTCTAAGCATCCTCACCACGCATTAGCCAATTACCAGGAAAATGTACCACAGGGAATCTTTCGGATTTGTCCGCAGTGTAAGACCAAATTTTATTTTCGCAAATTGGGCAAATACCGGTTGTGCCCTAACTGCGGCTACGGCTTCCGGGTAACTGCCAGAACAAGGCTTAAAATGCTGACTAAAGAGTTCAGCGAATGGGATGAAACAATTGCGACAACTGATCCGCTGGCTTTTCCCCAATATCAAGCCAAAATTAAGCAAATGCAGACCAAAACTAAGCTTAAGGATGCCGTTTTAACTGGACAAGCTAAAATTGGTGGCTATGAAACGGCTCTTGGCATTATGGATCCTGATTTTATCATGGGAAGTTTAGGAAGTGCCACAGGTGAACGGATTACGAAAATGTTTGAGCGGGCAACCGCGGAAAAACTACCGGTCATCATGTTGACGGCTTCTGGTGGGGCTAGGATGCAGGAAGGAATTACTTCGTTAATGCAAATGGCCAAGATTTCTCAGGCAGTCAACCAGCACCGCGAAGCAGGACTGGTTTATATTGTAGTCATGATGGATCCGACAACTGGTGGGGTAACTGCCAGTTTTGCTTCCCAAGGTGATGTTATTCTTGCCGAACCCCATGCCTTAATTGGCTTCGCTGGTCGGCGGGTAATTGAACAGACAATTAATAAAAAATTGCCGCCAAATTTTCAAAGTGCTGAAAATGCATTTGCTAACGGCTTTATTGATGCTATTGTGCCCCGAACTGAACAGAAAGAATGCCTAGAACAGCTCTTGGCAATTTTTGCCGCTAAAAAGTGGGAGGGAGCGAGCTAATGGCAAATGACAAAATTATTGCCATCATGAATGGTGCCCGTAGTGATAGCAAAACTGACATGAACAAACTGGTAAAACAGCTCTTTCCTGATTTTTTCGAAATGCATGGTGACAGGGCAACCGGTGACGACGCCGCAATTATTGCCGGCTTTGCGACAATTAACGGCCGTAGTGTTGCCGTTATTGCAACTAATAAGGGGCAAGAACTGGACAAGCGGTTAGCGACGAACTTTGGTAGCCCGCTACCGTGTGGTTACCGTAAGGCTAACCGAATAATGAAAACCGCGGCTAGTTTGAACATTCCAGTGATTACATTATTAAATACACCCGGAGCATACCCGGGAGCTGACGCGGAAAAAAGTGGTCAAGGGCAAGTCATTGCCCAAAGCATTAGTGAGATGCTTCAGCTTAAGGTGCCGCTATTAACCGTTATTGTGGGTGAGGCTGGCTCCGGTGGCGCGCTTGCTTTGGCCTGCAGTGACGAAATTTGGATGCTTGAGCACAGTATGTACACCGTCTTGTCGCCAGAAGGTTTTGCCTCAATTATGTGGAAAGATGGTAAATTAGCTAGTCAAGCTGCCGAATTAATGCATATTGAGCCGCAGTGGCTGAAAGAACACGGTATAATTGAACGTGTTTTACCTGAAGATGTGTTAGCTCAGGATGCGGTTAAATTGCGGCAATTGCTTGCGCAAAAAATTGCCGCTTTTGCTAAAGTGTCAGTTAATGAGTTGCTGACTAAGCGTAAGGCCCGCTTTCGGCAATTTTGAGTTTGCTTCAGTTATGCTGGCAAGTGCCATAATTGCACTAAGTTGATTGAAACTAGGGTTTGCTTTACTGGCGAAAATCGGCTTTTTACTTTATAATAATGACAATAAGCAGTCGACTTCTGCTCGATTAAAAACTTTTAAGTTGGCCAGTTTGACTGTAAGATTTTAGCTAATCTAAATGGTTAGCTTTTTTTATTTAACAAACCGAGTTGCTGGTGCCAGCTTTTGGTTAAGATGAGGAATTTAAGTTAAGTCATGACTAAAGTAAAAATTGCGTTTACTAGTACAATTAAACAAGAAAAGGAAAGCGAAACTTTTCGCAAGTCTGGTACTGGCGAATTAACCGAGCATAATGGGATTACCCGTGTCTCTTATCTGGAAGACGGCGAAGTGCCCGTTAAGCTTTTAATTAAAGAAAATGATGTGATCATTAGACGTGGTGATTCTGCCAGTGATTATTCCCAACTCCACTTTAGTGTGGGCCAGAAAAAGGAATGTCGTTACGTAGCCCAAGGTTATCAGATGGATTTAACTAGTAGGGCTAAAATAATTAAATTTTTCCCTAAAATTGATGGATCTAGGGAACTTCACATTGAATATGACCTCTTTAGTGGTCTATACTTAGTAGGAAATTATACCGTCACGTTGATTTTTACTTAAACGCTTAGTAAAATAAGAAGGATTGTTAAAAGAGAGGAATGCAATTGTGGGATTAAACGACTTTAAAGACAAAAATCGTAATGAATTATCAATGATTGAAGTTGCTCGCGCAATTTTGGAAGATAACAATAAGAGAATGGCTTTTGCTGATATTGTTAATGAAGTACAAAAGTACTTGGGTGAGAGCGACGAGGAAATTCGGGAGCGTTTACCCCAATTTTATACTGACTTGAACACTAATGGTGAGTTCATTTCAATGGGTGAAAATGTTTGGGCTTTGCGCTCATGGTTTCCTTATGAGTCAGTTGACGAAGAAGTCAACCACCCTGAAGATGAGGATGAAGAAGATACCCGTGCTCACCATAAGAAGGTCAATGCTTTCTTAGCAAGTGCTACTGGTAGCGATGATATTATCGATTACGATAATGATGATCCAGAAGATGAAGATCTTGATGCTACCGCTGATGACGATGCTGACGACTTTGGCGAAGATGACGATTTCGTTGATACGGATGACGAAGATGATGAAGACTTGCCTGACGGTATCGAAGGTCAATTATCTGAATTAAATGATGACGACGATGAAGATGAATAATTTTTCTTGACTTCATGTCTGAAAATGATAGTATTTTACTTGGGCACCCTATGTGCGTTTATGCTCCCGCAAGGGAGCTTTTTTTATTTTTTATTTTTTGCAAAAGGAGTTTGGCTAATGACAAAATATATCTTCGTTACTGGCGGTGTTGTTTCTTCTCTGGGTAAAGGAATCACTGCTTCAAGTCTCGGCCGGTTGTTAAAGAATCGGGGCTTAAAGGTAACTATGCAAAAGTTCGATCCCTACATCAATATTGATCCAGGTACAATGAATCCTTACCAACACGGCGAGGTTTTTGTCACTGATGACGGTACTGAAGCGGACCTTGATTTAGGTCACTATGAGCGGATTGTTGACGTACGGACAAGTAAATATTCGAACGTAACAACTGGGAAAATTTACAAAGAAGTATTAGAAAAAGAACGTCGTGGTGATTATCACGGAGCTACTGTTCAGGTTATTCCGCACATCACGGACATGATTAAGCAAAAAATCATGCGGGCAGGGCTGACGACTGATTCTGATGTGGTTATTTCTGAAATTGGTGGTACGGTCGGTGATATCGAGTCGACCCCATTTATGGAAGCAATTAGACAAATGCGGCGTGAAGTTGGGGAAGAAAACGTGATGTACATTCACTGTACATTGGTACCTTACCTGCACGCTGCCCAAGAAATGAAGACTAAACCAACACAGCACTCAGTAGCCGAACTCCGTAGTATTGGTATTCAGCCTAACATGTTGGTTTTACGGGCAGAAATGCCAATTGACCAAGAACATAAGGACAAGATTTCTAACTTTACTGATGTTCCGGTTGACCGGATTATTGAATCCATCAACGCACCATCACTCTTTGACTTGCCACTAGCATTCCAAGAGCAAGGCATGGATCAAAAGGTTTGTGACTTCTTACACCTGCAAAGTCCGAAAAAGGAAGCTGACATGGCGGAATGGATTCGGCTTGATGAGCGGGTTAAGAACCTGAAGTATAAGACTAAGATTACTTTGGTTGGAAAATACGTAGAACTTGAAGATGCCTACATTTCAGTTACTGATGCCTTGAAGCACGCTGGTTATTCATACAACACCAATGTTGAAATTAATAAGGTACAAGCAGAAGATATTACTGAAGATAATATTGCTGACTTTATGAAGGGCTCAGATGGATTAATTGTTCCTGGTGGCTTTGGTACGCGTGGCTTAGAAGGCATGATTACTGCAATTAAGTATGCACGGGAAAATGACATTCCATTCTTAGGTGTTTGCTTAGGAATGCAAATGGCAACGGTTGAATTTGCTCGTGATGTTCTAGGCTATCGTGATGCTAACTCAATCGAAGCAGATCCTGAAACAACTCATAATGTAATTGATATCATGGCAGATAAGCGGGATGAAGAAAACATCGGTGGTACTTTGCGTCTTGGCTTATACCCAACTGCCTTAAAGCCTGGAACTAAGACCGCTGCTGCTTATGGTAACCAAGAAGTTATCCAAGAGCGTCACCGTCACCGTTACGAATTCAACAATGAATACCGTGAAGCATTTGAAAAAGCCGGTATGACTTTCTCTGGTGTTTCTCCAGATAATCACTTAGTTGAAGTAATTGAAATAACTAAGAACAAATTCTTCGTTGCTGCGCAATATCACCCTGAATTTTTGAGTAGACCACAAAGACCAGAAGGCTTATATAAGGCATTTATTGGTGCAGCTTGTGGATTACCAGAACAGAAATTGTAATGCGTGTAGTTGAATAATACAAAAATCTTAATTTTTAAGCAGGGAGGACAGAAGTCTTCTCTTGTTTTTTCTGTTAAATTCCTTTAACATTATTATGACTAATCGAAATAGAAAAGGATTTTTTCGCCAATGAAGCAAATGATAATTCATGGTGGAAAGCCCCTACAGGGTGATGTCTGGATTGGTGGTGCAAAGAATTCCACTGTAGCACTGATTCCGGCATCAATTTTGTCGCGTACACCGGTAACTTTGGAAGGCGTTCCGAGGATTGCTGATGTCGACAACTTAATGGACTTGTTAAATGAAATGGATGTTAAAAGTGATTTTCAGAAAACCACTTTGCATATTGATCCCGAGAACATTAAGATGAGCCCATTGCCAAGCGGTAAAATCAAGAGCTTGCGTGCTTCATATTATTTTATGGGTGCTCTTCTTGGCCGGTTTGGTAAGGCTGTTGTGGGCTTCCCTGGTGGGGATGATATTGGACCCCGCCCCATTGACCAACACATTAAAGGCTTTGAAGCCTTAGGCGCATGTGTCACAAATGAAAATGATCAAATAACAATTACGGCTCCCGCGACCGGTCTAAAGGGAGCGACTATCCACTTAGAGATGCCGTCCGTTGGTGCGACGATGAACATTATTATGGCTTCAGTTACGGCACAAGGGCAGACAGTCATTGAAAATGCTGCTAAAGAGCCGGAAATAATTGATCTTGCGACTTTTCTTAACAACATGGGAGCAACCATTCGTGGTGCTGGGACCGACTCAATCAGAATTGAGGGCGTGGAAAAGCTGGAGGCTAGAACCCCACATACAATTATTCCGGATCGAATTGAAGCTGGAACTTATATTTCACTTGCTGGCTGCATTGGTAATGGTATTTGTATTCACAACATTATTGAGGAACACCTAGATTCTTATTTAGCAAAAGTAGAGGAAATGGGTGTTGTGATTGATGCTGATGAGGATTCTCTGTATGTTTATCCTGCAGGTGATTTAAAAATGACACAGATCAAAACCGGTGCTTACCCTGGTTTTGCAACCGATCTGCAGCAACCGGTCACGCCACTTTTACTTACCGCTAAGACCGGCGAAGGGGTAATAATTGATCGTATTTACCCTAAGCGGGTTGGCCATATTGAGCAGCTGCGGAAAATGGGAGCTGACATCAAGGTTGAAGATGATATCATCCTAGTGCACCCAACTTCTAAATTGCATGGTGCAACAGTTTCCGCTGGTGAGATTCGGGCCGGTGCTTGTCTAATGATTGCCGGCCTAATGGCCCATGGTGAAACTATTATTAATAATGCTGGCAATATCTTGCGTGGTTATGACCGGGTTCAGGAAAAACTGCGTTTGCTCGGCGCTGATGTGACAATTCAAGATGTACCAGATAAATAAAAAACTGCGCTCTGTCGAATCTTCCAAAAGGGAAAGCAGATAGAACAGATAATTTAGGCATCAAGCTATTAGATAGCTTGGTGCTTTTTCTTTGCCCGAGCTGATCAAAAAATTTTTAACCCAGTCCTTTAATTGAAAACTATTTATTCTGTCTCTTAGTGCTTGCTTAAATTAAATAACTAGCTTCTTAATATATTTGTAGTATTATATTTATAATAAATATTAACTTTATTGACGTATTCTGAACGGTTTTGATGCTCATCGAACTAAGAAAAAAATAAATTTTGCTTAGGGAAAGGTATTTTTGGTAATAATTGGAGAAATAAAAATGAAGACAGGAATAAAAAAGGTAACTAAACTTGCTGTGATTACAGCACTTTGTGGGATTGCCAATTCAACAATTTTACCAGCAAGCGATGTAGCTGCAGCAACTACGGTCAAGGCGCCATATTCAACAGCGAAAAAATGGACTGCAAAGTTAGCAAAAGCTGGCTATGTCTTTGAATTGCCGAATGCTGTAAAAGGGGGCGCTCTATCATCAATCAGGAAAACCTTATCGGCAAAAAACGCTTAAAAAGATTGTTAAAAATCAGCCACTTTTTAAGGTTAAACGTGTTAATAAGATTCATAATGGTGTATCTGTTGACTTAGTGTCGAAGAATGGCAAGTACAAGGGCAATACGGTATACATTAATGGTATCTTAAATCACAACTCAAAAATAAAAGAACTTCAGCCACTAATTAAAGCAGAATTACGGGTAATGGATGCTAGAGGCGACCAACGGCCGACAGCTGAACTGCTTAAGCAGGCTGAGCAAATTGCCACTGGATTAACAGTGAAAAATAAGCAGATTGCGTTAACCTCAATCAAGCAGTTAAAGGAATTTATTAAATATGGTACAATGGCTGAAACACCGGATCTTTTGATTGGTAGCTGACCTAATGACGATTTGGATAATTAAGTCACGACTTGAGTAATGCTTTGCAATTAGTAATCATAAAATCAACAACGAATAAGAGATACGTTCTTTTATTCGTTTTTTGTTATTTGCGATCCCAATAATCAGGTAAAAAGGCGAAAAGCTACTTAGTAATAAATATGATTAATTTTTAAAGCGCTTGCAAAAATAGGGTATAACTTCTAGAATGAAATTAATTATTAGCTGAGCTTATTTTTAAGTCAGAGATGAAAGAAAGGAATTATCATTGTGAATCGTGACTTAATGGACATTATCAGCAACTTAACAATGTCATATGGGATAATCGGAATATTGTATTATGTGCTCAAATATAAAAATAGCGATCACTTTCCCCTAAATTTTGCGGCCTTATCAAAAAAAATTCAGGTTCTTTTTATAATTCTAATGACTATTCCGTGGTTTCTTCCTGCCAGAGCAATTCTCTTTCCGTTGACGCCACGCTTATCCATGTACTACAGTCGTTTAATTGGAAACATTAGTCTGTTTCCATTGGCCGCAGTTATTACTGATGTTCTGCTATATCTATTTACTAAATTATTCAGAGAAAGAACTAACAGAAAAGCTAAAAATAGTTAATTAATCTAAGTCTTGAAAAAACATTTTCGAGGCTTTTTTAGTTCACACTAGTATGTCATTTTTCACAGTAAAAAAAGCCGAAATTTTTATTTAAATTGAGCAAACTGGTTCTTGCTTAATATCTGTGACTTTTATCATCTAAGTTTTGTCTATCGCTTACTTTCACAGTAGAACACGCACTATTTGTAGAAAGAATTGCGGTAAAATGTCCTTTGAAAGCGATTTATCTTGAAAATGAAAGGGCAGAGAAGTTGAGGAGAATATGCTAAAAAATGATGTACTGGCTTATCTTAAAAAGCAAACTAAGACGCTTGATTTAGATCATCTTGACAAGCGGTTTACGGCTGGCGGTATTGCTCAAGCACTTAATGCAAAGCGCAATACTGTCAGCCTTTATTTAAACCAATTAACAAATGAGCATAAATTAGTAAAGGTTCAAACACGCCCAGTGCGTTTTATTCACAGAGCCCAGTTTGAAAAAAGCAATTATGCGTTAAAAAAAGATACTTATTTAACAGTTGCTCAGTTAGAACAAGAAAATAACAACCAAGATATTTTAAAAAGTTTTGCGCAAATAAATCCTAGTCTAAAAGAAAGTGTCGAACGTGTTCGGGCTGCTGTTTTATATCCTAATAACGGACTACCATTGCTTATTACAGGTGAAAGCGGCACTGGTAAAAGTTATTTAGTTGGGTTAATCAATCGGTTTTGTCGAACGAATAAATTAATTAAGACAACTGCACCATTTGTTACAGTTAATTGTGCCCAATATGCTGATAATCCGGAATTGCTTACTAGCAACTTATTTGGGTATAAGAAGGGTGCATTCACAGGTGCAGATCAAGATCATGACGGGGCGTTTGTTGAAGCAAACGGTGGCATTTTATTTTTAGATGAAGTTCACCGTCTGGGACCAAAAGGGCAGGAGAAATTGTTTACTTATCTTGATCAAGGACTGGTTTATCCAGTCGGTGAAACAAGTCACGGCAAAAGGGTAAGTGTCCGTTTGTGCTTTGCGACTACTGAGGAAGTAGAAAATAACTTTTTAACTACTTTTATGCGTAGAATACCGGTTAAGATTAGCTTGCCGCCACTAAGTCAGCGAAGTCGGGAAGAAAGACTGAATTTAATTTATACCTTACTTTGTAATGAACAGCGTGAGATTGCAAAACCAATTACTGTTAGTGATCAGGTGCTTGAAATGCTGGCTAATTATCTTCCTGTTGGAAATATTGGCGACTTGAAAAATGCCGTCAAATTAACAATTGCCCGTGCTAATGCCGATGAAAAAAAGGCGAATAAATTGACACTGACAGCTTATAATTTACCAGTCGACGTTTTAATGAGAAGTAAAACAGAATCATATCTGTCCGCTAAAAAAACACTGCAAATTACTGATGAAACTGAACCAGCCGACCTGATTGCCCGCAGTTTTCCTGAAAAGAAGATTTTTCTTCATAGTCTAGAGCGCTTGTTAACGACCTATGAACAAAGTAATAATCATTTGCCAAACTGTGAATCAAAGCTGAAGCAAATTGTCTACCAGCTATTCGATACTTTATTATTTGAGAAAAATGCCAGTAAGCAGCTTCCCTTATTGTCCTATGTAATTGAGCACCTTAAGCATCTTTTTGAGCAGTTACAAAATGCTTATCAATTGCAGGTAAGTGGCAATGCCATTTATGCAATTAGTTATTATCTCTTTGAGCGCCAAAAAATTCAGTGGAATATCGATGAGGTTAGGCAAAAAAATGCGTTGCACAGTTTATATCAGGAAGTACGCCAGCGCTATCCTGAGGTTTATGCTTATGTCGGTAAATTGCTGCTATTAATCAAAAATAATTTAGAAATTGAATTAAACGAAGTTGACTATATTTTCTTATCAATTTATCTCAATAAGCTCGAAATTATTACTAAAACTGGGCTAATAAAGGCAATCGTATTGGCTCATGGTTACGCGACGGCTGGCAGTATTGCCAATGTGGTCAACCGACTTTTAAATGCCCATACTCTTGATGCTTTTGATATGCCAATTAATGTTAGTACACAACAGATTGCTAATAAAATAATTGATTACAGTGAAAATAATGATGTCAGTCATGGCCTAATTATCTTAGTTGACATGGGTTCATTACAAGAAATTGAAAAACTATTTCCCCGCCAGCTTGATGCACCGCTGTTGTTGATCAATAACGTTTCGACATCACTAGCTTTAATAGTTGGCGAAAGCATTTTACAAAAACGCAGTTTTCGCGAAATTGGCCAGTTAGCACAACAAAAAAGCAAGATTGAAATTAAGCTAACCTATCCGGCTAAGCGGCGTCAACAAGTAATTCTGACTACTTGCTATTCAGGAATTGGTACGGCAACTCATGTGGCGCGGCTATTAGAGCGTTGCATGCCAAGCAGTAGTAAAATCAAGATTATTCCGTATGATTACCAAGCTTTAAAGGATCCACATAAGGTAAAAGTGGTTAATAAAATGTATGATGTTATCGGCATTGTCGGTACGGAAAATCCAGAAATTCCGGGACTAGATT
Organism: Lactobacillus sp. B4015; assembly: GCF_026536055.1. NCBI lineage: Bacteria > Bacillati > Bacillota > Bacilli > Lactobacillales > Lactobacillaceae > Lactobacillus > Lactobacillus sp. B4015. The sequence continues at coordinate 242,709 of NZ_JAFNOY010000001.1, read as the reverse complement.
TTATTCACCTTGAAAAAATATTGTCTGATAAGGGGACAGCTAAGCTGCAAAAATGGCTGACTAAGTCTTTCACGGTGCCAGAGATTAAACTCATTATGAATAATTTGGTTAAGAATTTTTCTCTTGAACGTACGATTAATATGGTGACTATCCTTGACGCACCTAAAGTGATTGAAAACATTACTATTTTTTTACAGGAACTTGAACGGCGCTTTTCAATATCTTTGTCTAATCAGAAAAAATTTACCTTGTACGTGCACATTAGCTACTTAATTGAACGACTAATCAGAAAGGAGAAAAATGATCTTGATCCCGAATATGCCAAGACGTATGCACACAAATATGCAACAGATCTTAAAATTATCAAAGCTGCTTTTAGTGTGATTATTGACAATTATAATGTGAAAATTCCAGTGTCTGAGTTAATTTATATTGACCAAATAATTTTTAATTACCAATAAAATAGCATGTTAGTTAGTATTTGCTGATTAGCATGCTTTTTTCTTCCCAATCTTGGCATGGTATTTGCTAATAAAACGGTAGAGGGCAAATTAGTCCAAGTAAAAGATATTTGGATCATTATAAAAGAAGGAGAAGAAGATGCTATTACGTAACATTTTAGTCGTAATCTACGGCTTTATTATTAACTTCGATAAAGAAGGACCAAAATTAGGCATTTCGCAACCAGTTGTTGCTGGTTTTATCACTGGCCTAATTATGGGGGATGCTGAGACTGGGCTCTATATAGGTGGTACTTTGCAACTGATGACGCTAGGAATTACCAGTTTTGGGGGAGCTTCGGTACCTGATTACCAAACAGCCGCATTAATTGGAACATATCTAACGATTGCAACGCATCAAAAAGCCGCAATTGGGATTGCACTAGCGATTCCTATTGCACTATTAATTGTTCAAGTTGATGTTTTAAAATGGTCTGCCAATATTTTCTGTCAACAGCGGGCAGAAAAATTTGCGGAGCAAGAAAATTATCAAATGATTAATTGGATGCAATATTTGGCTACGTTATTTACAAGTTTTGTTTCAGGAATTCCGGTCTTATTAACTGTTATCTTGGGACCAAAGATTGTGGGCAGTTTTATAAATTATATTCCTGCTTGGTTATCAGGCGGTCTTAAAACCGCGGCCGGAATTTTACCAGCAGTCGGAATTGGCATGTTATTACAGTACCTGCCGACTAGAGATTATTTTTCATACATTATCTTTGGATTTGTACTGGCAATTTACCTCAAGATGCCAATTATTGGAATTTCATTGATTGGTTTTGCAATTGCCCTACTGTTATATCAAAACCAGACTAAAACTAGTGAAGGAACAACAAATGCTGTGAACGGAGGGGCAAACGAAGATGAGTAAAATGAAAAAGATATACCGCAAAGTGATGAATCGGTGGATTGTGTTTGGTGCAACTTCGCTAAATTATGAAAAATATGAAGGTTTGGGTTATACCTATGCCATGTTGCCTTTCATCGAAGAAAATTATCGTGATGACCCAGCTGGTAAAAAGACAGCCATTACCACACAACTACAGTTTTTTAATACTACTCCGTACACGGCACCATTTATTATGGGCGTTGATGTTGGAATGGAAGAAAATGGTAAAACGGCTTCACTTGAGGCAGTTAGTGCCTTAAAAACTGGGTTAATGGGACCGCTTGCCGGAATTGGTGACAGCTTATTTGTTACGATTCCATGGACAATCTTTGGTGCAATTGCCGCTAACATGGCCTTGCACGGTAATCCATTTGGCTGCATTTTGTGGATAATTGCGTCTATTTTAATTCGGCTAACTGCCTATCCGCTATTCACTGCTGGTTATCGCTCAGGAACCAAAATGCTTTCTTCAATCAATACAACGTTAAAAGCATTAACCAATGCCGCTTCTGTACTTGGCTTAATGGTAGTTGGAGCATTGGCTGCAACAATGGTTAAGGTCAATTTAGCCTTTACGTTTAAACAGGGTAAGTTAACGATGACTGGTAACAGTATTTTGGATCAAATAATGCCTGGATTGTTGCCAGCAGCAGTTGTTGGCGTAATTTACTATTTATTAGGAAAAAAGGTTAAACCAGTTTATGTGATTTTAATTGTATTAGTAGTATCAATCGCATTAAATGCGCTACATATTTTGGCATAGGAGAAAAAGTAATGACAGAGAAGATGGCAGGAATTATTCACGTAAGAATTGATGATCGAATGATTCACGGGCAGGTGGCTACGCAGTGGAGTGGTCGGCTTAACGCAACAAGAATAATGGTAATTAATGATGCAATTATGAATGACGACATGCGGAAAAGTGTTGTTCGTTTGGCTGCTCCGGCTAACGTTAGCACCTCAATTTTGGGTAGAGAAAAGGCGGTGTCGAATATTAAAAGTGGTCGGTATGAAGGGCAACGCGTATTGCTGATTTGTGTTTCACCAGTTGATGTGAATTACTTGCTTGATAAGGGCTTGCCTATCACAAAAGTAAATGTAGGCAACTTGGCGGCTCGCCCTGGAACAACCCGCATTAGGCCTTCAATTAATGTTACTCAAGAAGAAATAACTGCCTTTAAGCAATTATTGGACCGTGGTGTGGAAGTAACGGTTATTCCGACACCACAGAGTCCAACAGTTTATTTAAAAGATTACCTTTAATAGTAGAAGGATTATGATTTTATGTTCAATATTATTATTGCAACACATGGCCAATTAGCAGAAGAATTTTTAAATGTCTTACAATCGCTTTTTGGCCACTTAAACCAAATTGAAGCACTCGGTCTTAAAGATCAGGGAGTCGTTAGTTTTGGTAATAAGGTAGATCAGTTATTAGCGACAACAGCTAATCAGTCGATACTTGTTTTATGCGATTTGGCTGGCGGAACCCCGTTTAATGAGTTTGCAAAAAGAAGCAATAAATACAGCAGTGACTTTTTCTTGTTCGGTGGCGTTAGCTTACCGGTTTTAATTGAAGCGTTAAACTTGCGGATGCAGAACCAGTCACTAGATCAAGTGGTTGAAAAGCTGCAACAATTAACTCCTTTAACCATGTTTAAAGCACAAGACAGAAAAAATGCAGAAGATGAATAAAGAAAGAATTTAATATGCAAAAAATATTTTATCAACCAGAAGGATATTGGTTTGGCGATTGCATGCCATTTTTTAATGAAAAAGACCAGACCTTTTACCTTTTTCACCAGCGTGATACTCGCAATCCTAAGCCATTGACTGATCCATTTGGCTGGTCATTAGTTACGACAAAAGATTTTGTTAGTTATCAGGATCATGGTGAGGTTTTACCTAAAGGTAAACATGATGCTGCCGATCAGTTTATCTATGCTGGAAGTATAACCCAAGGCAAAAATGAACAAATTGCATTTTATACCGGACATAATCGCCAAGCAAAATTAGCTAAAAAGACTTCCGAAATTTTGATGTCAGCAACTAGTCAAGATTTACTTCATTGGCAAAAAGAAGGCAAGGAAACTAGCTTGGCTCCGCAAAAAGGCTATGATCATAATGATTGGCGCGATCCAGTTATTGTTTATTCAAAGCAGCGCCAGTGTTATGTTCTTGTGTTAGGTGCACGACTGCCGGGAGATAAAAAGAAGCCAACAGGGCGCCTGGTTTATTTTGAATCAGAAGATTTACATCATTGGCATTTTAAGGGTGACTTTTGGGTACCGAATGAGTTTAACATGATTGAAATGCCAGACTTATTTGAACTTGATCATACCTGGTACCTAATTTTTTCTGAATATTCTGAAGATAAACGGACCAAATATCGCGTTAGTGATGGGTTATTCAATCAATGGCATTCCCTTAGTGATGAATTTTTTGATGGCAAAGCCTATTATGCCGCAAGAACGGTCGGTAACAATCAAGTCGGGCGCTTTTTAACCGGCTGGGTAGCAACTAAAGAAAATGAGCAGGACTTAGGTAATTGGGATTGGGGTGGTGCATTTGTGCCTCACCAGATTATTCAACGGCCTGATAAGACTTTAGGAGTAGATCTTCCAGAAACAATTACTGCTAATTTTGCTGAAAGTCGACCACTGCCTCAAATCAGGCTTAGTTGTAATGATGGGAAAAAGGAAGAAACCATAATCAAAAATCTTCCTGACCAATTTTTACTTGAAGCCCAAATTACAATTTTACAAGATACTAAGTCTTTTGGCATCAAAGCATATGTTAATGAAGAAACTAGAGCAGGCTATCAATACCAGGCATATGGACCAGAAAATATACTTAAATTTACTTGTATGCCTAACTATCCTTGGCCCTCATATTTTGCCACTGGCTTAGAGAGACCACTTCCCCTAATTAAAGGTAAGACATATGACCTGAAGCTGATTGTAGATGACAGTATTATTATTTTATATATTAATAATGTGGCGTTGAGTGCTCGGATGTATAATAAGCTTGGTCGAGAGTTAAGCTTTTTTGTCACAGAAGGTCAGATTTTAGTTTCAAAAATAAAATATTATCAGGATTGGCAAGAAGCAAATACGAGAAAATAAATTGAGGTAAAAAATGATTTTTAATGGTTTACAGCATATTGGTGTTCCAACGAAAAAGTTTGAACAAAGCAAGAAATTTTATCAGTCATTAGGATTTAAGTTAGTGAATACCGAAGATAATAATGGTAGCCAAGTCGGTTTTTATCAATTAGGTTCTTTAATGATTGAAAGCTGGGAATCGCCAGCAGAAGCTCCGGAAAAAGTTGGGGCGATTAATCATATTGCTTTAGATACGGACGATATTGCTGCAGCATTTGCGCAAGTGCAAAAGTTAGATGTTGAATTTGTTGAGAACGGCATCCAAAGCTTGCCGTATTGGGAAAATGGTATTAAATATTTTAATTTTTATGGTCCAAATAAAGAAATCTTTGAAGTCTGTCAGCGATTGTAATAAATAGTGCTTAATAACAGTGATTAATATTAATTTTTAGTGGACATTTAGTAAAAGCTATCGAGTTATTATGCTTTTCGCTGTACACTTAATTAAGTAAAGATATTCAATTAAAATTGAAAGGAAAACTAAATGTTATTAGGATCAATTGAAGCTGGCGGTACTAAATTCGTGTGTGCGGTCGGCAATGAAAATTATCAGATTAAAGATGAAACTACCTTTCCGACCACAACGCCTTCAGAAACTTTGCAGAAGACGGTTGATTACTTTAAAAAATTTCCGGTGGATGCGATTGGAATTGCATCATTTGGTCCGATTGAAGTCCGCAAGACCGCGCCCAATTATGGCTTTATTACTGATACACCCAAGGCTGGGTGGAGCAATACTGACTTTGTCGGTTTCTTACAAAAATCTCTCAAGGTACCAATGTATTTCACAACTGATGTTAATGGTTCTGCTTACGGTGAATACGTGATGTCTTTGTTGTCAAACGACGACATAGATTCACTGGTCTACTATACTATCGGAACGGGTGTTGGTGGCGGTGCCATTATTAATGGCAAACTTGTTGGCTCTTTAGGCCATCCCGAAATGGGTCACGTTAAATTAAAGCGTCATCCAGATGATCTGGCTTTTGCAGGCGTTTGCCCGTTTCACCAAGATTGCTTAGAAGGTTTAGTATCAGGTCCCACATTTGAAGCACGACTGAACAAGCCAGGAAAGGATGTCCCGTTATCTGACCCTGTTTGGGATATTATGAGCTATTACGTTGCGCAAGCTGCTCTTCAAGTAACACTGATTTTGCGCCCTGACAAAATTGTTTTTGGCGGCGGGGTAACCAGTGAAGCATTTTTGCAAAAGGTTCGGCGTGACTTTGCTAAGTTGCTGAATAACTACGTTCATGTTCCTAAACTTGAAGAGTACATTGTTTTGCCAGCAATTGATAATAATGGTTCAGCAACAGTTGGCGATTTCGCTCTAGCCAAGCGGCTATTAAGAGAATAATTTAGAGTAACATTTAAAGGCTTGAGTTTCTTACTCGAGCCTTTTTTGCTTGGAAAAGTAAAGACTTATTGAAGCCGATCTTCCGTGGCAAATCTAAGATTGCAAAAAAAACCACTAGCTATTCTGAAGAATTTATCAATCCCTTTGAATACTTTTATGCCTTGACTTTGAAGCTAATTTTAATGAAAAATCGACTAAGGATAATGTCATTTATCCCTTAGCAAAAAAGATTAAGAGTGGGCCAGAGTATCAATTTGCGAGATCTTTTTAACACTATTGTTAGGTGATCATTTTGGCGAAAGTGGAGACGGTGATGAACTAATTAAGAAGTCTGGCTTCACCGTAGCTAACTTGGTTCAAACTTACTTAAAAATTTGCGAAAAAACATAATAAAAAATAAGCTGCAGAGTTCATGTAAAAATGAATTCCGCAGCTTATTTTGTTTTTCAATGAGTTTCAGTAGAAATTAAAAAGATTAATTTTGTCTTTTTATTAAGGAAGCTTTACATCAACTATCTTGCTAGCAAACAGTACTTTCAAATTTCACCTTGTAAGCAGGATATCTGGATACCTCGTATTCAAAGGGAATATTTTTACTCGTATAGCCGATGCTTGTGAATTTTAGAATAGGTTCATTTTTCGAAATGTCCAAGTAAAGGTGGTCTAAAGATGTTACTTTAACGACCTCAATTGTTCGTTTAGCTTTAGACAATTGAAGCCCGTTTTCTTTAAGGACAGTGAAAAGTGATTTTTTACTAAAGTCTTCCTTAACTAGCTCATTATCAAATTTTAGAGGAATATATGATGTAGCAATGCACATCGGTTTTTCTTTAATGTACCTAACTCGTGAAAGAACGAAAATAGGATCGCCTTTTTGTAAATTAAGTTTTTTAGCCACATCTTCATCGGCATATTCAACCGACTGTTGCAAAACCTTGGAAGAAGTGGGCTTTTGCTGATGCTCAGCATCTTCATAAAATCCAATGAATGTGCTTAATTCGTGATCAATATATTTATCAGTGGTAGTAGACTTTTGGTTAATAACATACCCACGGCCATAGTTTTTGGTAATTAATCCGTCCTGTTCAAGCGAAGTTAGTGCTTTTCGAATAGTTGGTCGGCTGACTTGAAACTGTTCCGATAAGCTACGTTCTGCTGGAATTAGTTCAGATTGGCTTGCTTTTTTGATATATTGATCAAATATTTTTTCTTTAACTTCTTTATATATCATTAATGAATCCACCTAATTTGAGCGAAAATAGTCAATATTTTGTACTAGTAGATTTTAGATTAATCTAGTATGCAGTTTTAAATCTTAAATTTGCTGATAATTAAGTATTAAGTGTACGATTAATTGACCTCTGTATCAAGTTTAAACTGCATTAGTAAGAATAGGCAAATTTTCAAACTTAGCCGGATAGAAAAATTTGATTTTTACCAAACTTCTTTATTTAAAGTATAAAACAAAGTGGCGAAATTCAAAAACTGCTGGTCAAAAACAGCAGTTTGATATTTTTATTTAAAGTTATTTATAAGAGAAAAGCAAAACTTCTTTTTAATACCATTAATTGCCATTAGTACTATCTTAAAATATTTAAATAAACACCAGCAATTGCCAATATAAATATTCCTAGAATTAAATAAATGACTTTAACTTTTTTATTTAAAAGGTAATACATTAAAAACGTTAGTCCTAAAGGTAATAATCCAGGAAAAATGTCGTTTAGAATGTTTTGTACGTTGATTGTACCACTAGCAGTTTTCCAAATTGCCGCTATTTTGAAATTGACCAGTGAAGAAGTCATTGAGCCAATTGACATAAGTCCAACAATTGATGCTGCTAAGGTGAATTTCTCAAGATAATTTCCTTCAAAAGCTTTTTCCATTGCCTTGACGCCAGTATTATAACCTAATCGAATACCGCCGTAGCGTCCGATAAAGTGAAGAGTGGTATAAATTAAAAAGTAAAGAATTGGCCCAAGAATATTTCCTTGCGCCGCTAATGACATCCCAATGCCAGCAGCAATGATTCTAAATGTTCCCCAGTATAAAGTATCGCCGATTCCGGCAACTGGTCCCATTAATGCCGCTTTTAGAGACGAAATTGCCTCAACATCGAAGTTAGGTTCTTGCGCATTTTCTTCTTCTAAGGCTAATGACATTCCCATAATAAAGGTGGCAATGTGTGGGGTAGTGTTGAATAAAGCGGTGTTTCTTAAAGCAGATTCATAAAGTTTATCTTCTTGACCGGAATAAATTTTCTTTAATGCAGGAAGAATAGAAAAAGTATATCCCATTCCTTGCATATCTGTGTAAGACTCCGAACCTTGTAATGCAAATGAGCGCCAGAAAACACGATTTAAATCTTTAGTTGATAATTTTTGAGTCATTTTTTCTCCTTTCCGGTTATTCTTTTATCTTGTTTTGAGTTGAATTTTGAACGATTAAAAGAGCAAATAATAATGCCAATACCGAGACACCAATAACTGGCATTTTTAAATATGAAGTTAAGATAAAACCAATGAAAAAGTATGGTGCAATTTTTTTATTAATCATCATCTGAATTAGCATGGCAAAACCAACAGCAGGAAGTAGTCCTGCAGCCACCGAAAAAGAAGTCATTAGTTTAGTTGGTAATAATGAAATTAATGACTGGGCAGCTGTAGTTCCTAGCTGTAAAACTAAAAATGTAAGTATTCCCGATGGTAATCTTAGAATGAGTGGAAAAAATTGCCATCTTTGCATACTTGCTAAATGATGTTTTTTAATTGCATCACGACCTTTTTTGATTGTATAAGAATTAAGCGTAAAGGCTAGCATATTCAAACCTTGTGCGACTACTGCAAAAGGCATGGCCAATGTAACTGCAACATTTGTACTGGCTCCACTTTGAATTGCCAATGCTGTTGCAATTGTACTAGCTACTCCTACGTCTGGTGGTAAAGCTGCACCAATTGTCACAATTCCGATAAACATTGCCTCAAGTGCCGCACCAATTAAAGTTCCCTTTTGCAAGTCTCCTAAGATAAGTCCAACTATCGGCCCAATAATGATAGGGCGATTCATCATTGACGCACCTAAATAACGTTCATCAAGCTGAGAAATATAAGCGACCAGCGCTATTAAGGTATTTTGTATTATCATTTTCTCGTTTCCTTTCAAAAAATGTAAAACGACTAAATTAATAAGAAGTCATTTTGGATGTTGGGGTACCCTGAATGTAAATTTTAAAGCCCTTTTTTTTAATTGAAGCTAGGGCCTTTTTTTCTGCGTCATCGACATATATTGCATCAGCAATTTTTTCCTTATCGGGACCACTTTTTAAGTTTCCTAAATTTACCTTGAGCTGGTTATCAATTTCTGGAGAATCCAATATCTTTTTGGCTTCAATTGGATTACCTACTACTACCATTACTTTTTGCTCTTTTAACCTTTGGTAAGTTTGACTGAAGTCCACTGGATCGATTATTTTGGCATCAACTCCTGAAGGCTTGGCCAATAAGAGAGCCATTTTTTGCAATTTATCATTAGCTGCACGTGAATCAACAGCTAGGATCACATCAGCTTGGGCAATTCTAGACCAGGCCATTGCAACTTGACCATGAATAAGCCGATCGTCAATTCTAAATAAAGTAATCATTATGTTCTACTCCTTCCAAATATATGTAATCGCTTACTAGAATAATATTACCTTTGGTAAAATAAAATGTCAAATAAATATTGACACTTTGTAATAAACAGTGTTAATGTTAAATCGTAAAATATAACCAAAGGTAATTTTTAGGAGGTAAAAATGTTTAATTTTGATGAACAAAGATTTTTGGATACGCAAAAAGGAGCAATAAATAAAAAAGATAGTATCAATCAAATAATTGATACAGTTCTTCCAGACACGGATAATATTTTCTTTATTGGCTCAGGTGGAGTGGGTATTTTGTTTGATTCAACTATTGAATTTGCCCGCACTAGAAGTAATTTCCCATTCCATAGGATCTTAGCTGCTGAATTTATTGCGGCACCAAGTAAAATGCTTTCGCGAAACTCTCTAGTTGTTATACCTTCTTTATCTGGAACAACTAAAGAAACCTTAGAGCTAGTTGATTTTTGTCGAAAGCAAAATGTTAAAACCTTGGCTTTGGTGGGTAGCCCTGAAACACCGCTTGAGCAAAAAGCAACCTATTCCGTTTATAACGATGTTTTAGATGATACTAGTTCTGAAAGCTATTACTTACAGGGAATATTGATTGTTTTACGAGTAATGCTTAAAAAGGGCGAAATAACACAAGCAAAATATGACTCATATTTGAACGAATTCAAGAAGCTTCCACAAGAATTAATAAAGGTAAAGAAGCAGGCCGAACCAATGGCCCAGAAATTTGCCGACAAATTCCAAGATACTAATTACCATATTATTACAGGTGCTGGGGACAGTTTCACAGAGGCTTACTATTATGGCATGTGTATTTTGGAAGAAATGCAGTGGATTAAAACTAGACCAGTTCAAGCAGCAGACTTTTTCCATGGAACATTGGAACTGGTTGAAAAGGGTGTAAGTGTGCTTGTTCTTGAAGGAGAAGACTATTCAAGACCAATAGTTGAAAGAGTCAAGCGCTTTTTACCGCAAGTTACAGATACAATTACAATTTTTGATACAAAAGACTACCAAATGGATATTTCTCCAGAAACTAAAAAGATTATCTCACCAATTGTTTTAGCTACAATTTTAGAACGAGTAAGTGCATATCTTTCGGATAAGCGAAAGCATCCACTCACTGTTAGACGCTATTACAAACGAATCCCGTATTAAAATCAGATAAATTCCGGTTTTAAGCAATTAGCTGATTAACTAATTGCTTAAATAAATCTTCAAAATAGCGATACCACTTAATAGTTGCACTTTTTGCAATGATTATTAAGAAAAAGAATTTAAAAAGAAGGAGTACAGGTAGAAGATGAAAATCTTATGTATGAGTCACGGAACGATGGCACAAGGTGTTGTCCAATCAGCAAAAATGATTGTTGGTGATGTTCAATTTCTTGAATACATTAATGCTTATGTTGATCAAGAAACAAATATTGATCACCAAATAAAAACGTTTTTAAAGCAAAATAACAACCAAACTATCATAGTTTGCACCGATCTTTTTGGTGGGAGTGTAAATAACTGCTGGATGAAATATTTGGACAGTGAAAAAAATCTTTATTTAATTGCTGGTTTGTCTTTGCCACTAATCATTGAATTAGTTTTGAAAATTGAACAAAAATCAGGTGAGAATATCAATGATATCATTACTAGTTCAATTAAAAATGCCAAAAAGAGCTTGACGTTTTGTAACAAACTAGATTTTCACCTGACACACGAAGAGTTTTGAGGAGATTGAAATGATTGTTGCAATGAGAGTCGATCATCGTCTTGTGCATGGTCAAGTAGCTTTTTCATGGGTCACGGCAATTAATGCAAACTGTATTTTAGCTGCTAATGACGATGCGGCTCACAATGAAATACAAATGACGGCCTTACAGTTAGCCGCCCCACAAGGAGTAAAAGTTGTTGTAAAAACTATAGCTGAATCAATCCAACAAATAAATTCAGGAGTGACGGACAAATATCGACTTTTAATAGTTGTCAAAAATGTGCAAGATGCTTGGCACCTGATTTCTGAATGTAAGCAAATAAAAGAGCTTAATGTTGCTGGCACTAATAAAACTGATAACTCGGAGCAGGTTACTTCAGCCGTCTATTTGACTGCAAAAGATAAGCAGGAATTAAAGATGCTTTCTGCTAGTGGCGTAAGAGTTTTCTCACAAATGGTACCTAGTGATAAAAGCATTGATTTGATTAAGAAATTATAAAATGAAGGAAGTCAAATATGAATATTCTTACACAAGCAGTATTACTTGCTGTGGTTACGGCAATTATTCCAGTTGATTGGCTAACTGGCACAAGTAATATTTCGAGACCGCTTGTAACAGGGGCTTTAACCGGACTAGTTATGGGCGATTTAAAAACTGGAATAATAATGGGGGCAACAATTGAGTTGGCATTTATAGGTGCAATTACAATTGGTGCTTCAAGGCCGCCCGATGTAATTGCTGGAGGTGTTTTAGGTACTGCTTTTGCAATTTCTACTGGTAAGGGAGCAGGTTTTGCAATTACTTTAGCCTTCCCAGTTGCAGCCCTTTATTTAATCATTGATAATTTACTGACAATTTTAGTTTTGCCTATTTTTTTAAAAAAAGGCGATGAATATGCTGAACAAGGTGATTCTAGGCACTTAAATCGAATGAATATCTATGGCTTTATTACAGTAAAGAGTTTACCAAGGGCTATTTTTGTCGGCTTAGCTTTTTACTTAGGTGGACCGGTTATGACCAACTTATTGAATTTAATACCAGACTTTGTGCAAAATGGTATTAATGTTGCAGCTGGAATTATGCCTGCATTAGGCTTTGCACTATTGCTACAAATGATTTTGAAAAAGAATGTTGCAATTTACTTTGTGCTTGGGTTTGCTCTTTACAGCTATCTAAAGATTCCTATTTTAGGCATTTCGATTTTCGCATTTTGTTTGATGTACATTATTCTACATTTAGAAACAAGAATTGATCATAGCCAGACTAAAATTAATCAGGGAGGAAACGATAATGAGTTCTGAAGAGGCAAATAAGGCAATTACCAGATCTGATTTAAAAGGCATCTTTTGGCGTTCACTGACTTTGGAGGCATCATGGAATTTTGAACGTCAGCAGAATATGGCTTATAGCTATTCTATGAATAAGGTACTCAATAAGCTTTATCCTGAAAAAAAACAACGTAGTGAAGCATTAAAAAGACATATGGCATTTTTTAATTGTTCACCCCCACTTTCTACCATTGTCATGGGGATAACGGCAGCGATGGAGGAAGAGAATGCTAACCATCCAGATGATTTTGATCCTGAATCAATTAATAATGTCAAAGCGGCACTAATGGGACCATTATCTGGCATCGGTGATTCCTTCTTTTGGGGAACATTGAGAATTTTAGCCACTGGTTTAGGAACATCTTTTGCTCTGAAAGGCAGTGTTTTAGGACCAATCTTATTTTTACTTGTCTACAATATTCCTGCCTTAATTGTTCGCTGGTTTGGCTTAGTTAAGGGCTATGATTTAGGAGCTTCAATGTTGAAAAATGCTCAATCTACTGGTCTACTTAAGAAATTTTCTTACGGTGCTTCAATTTTAGGCTTGATGGTCATTGGTGGCATGTCTGCCAGTATGGTAACAATAACTGTTGCTGGTAAATTGGGTCAAGGTAATGATGCACAAACTTGGAATAGTATGATTAACGGTATTTTACCAAATTTATTGCCGTTAGCCTGTGTCTTATTTATTTATTGGCTGCTTAAAAAGAAGGTTTCAACAATTGCCATTCTGACAGGGATATTTGTATTTGGAATTTTAATGGCTTATTTAGGCATTTTAAAACCTTAAATATGGAAAGGAAAACTAATGATAAAATTTGATGCTGAAAAATTCATTCATGAGGGTGAAAAAGTTTATAATTTACGTGACAAAATTGAAGCAATTGCTATCCAGCTTTTTAATGATGGCATAAAAAATATTTTCTTTACCGCCTCAGGTGGATCTAATGCTGTTATGCAACCCTTTTATTATTGGATGGAAAGCAAATCTAATATCCCAAGCTACTTAACGACAGCTGCTGATTTGTTAGCTTCGGGTAATAAAAAGATCCAAAAGGATAGTCTAGTTGTTTTACTTTCAAAATCTGGTGATACAAAGGAAACAGTTGCAATTGCTAAAAAGATGGAGAAATTGGGAATTAGAACTGTCTCTTTTGTTAATAAAGATAATACTCCATTACAAAGACATTCAACATACACTGTTAATACTTTCGGATACCATCCACAAGAAATGGCATTTTACTTCTTTATTGGAAAAATAATGGCAAAAAAAGGTGAATTTTTGGAATATGATAATTTTGCTAAAGAGCTTAAATATTTGCCTGCAGACATGAATGACGTTGCAAAACAAGTTGATGAACAAGCTAAACAATTCGCTGAACGTTATCAAAATGCAGGTTATCAAATCTGGATTGGCTCAGGTGATTTATGGGGGACAACTTACTGTTACTCAATGTGCGTCTTGGAAGAATCGCAGTGGCTGAGGACCAAATCAGTCAGTTCACCTGAATTCTTTCATGGTACCTTTGAATTAGTGGAGAAAAATGTCCCAGTGATTTTACTCGAATCTGAAGGTAATACCCGTCCTTTAGACGAACGAGTTGCTGCTTTTGCTAAGAAATATACTAACGAATTTACTGTATTTGACATGAAAAGCTTTCCATTAACCCATATTTCAAAACAATTCAGGGCATTGGTGGAACCAGCCGTGATGTGGGCGGCTTTGCGCCGAGTAAGTATTCATCTTGAAAAAATTAGAAATCATCCACTGACTAAAAGACGTTATTACCGCGTTGTTGAATATTAAGGTTAAACTTATGCCAAAAAAATATGTTGTAGGCCTAGGAGACAATGTGGTCGATTACTATCAAAATCAAAATATTAAATATCCTGGAGGAAATGCAGTAAATTTTGCAGTATTTGCTCCTAAGGAACTAGTTAAAGCTTATTATGTTGGCAGTGTAGCTGATGATCAAGATGGCGATTTAATCCTTGCAAGTCTAAAAAAGCACCAAGTTGATACTACTTTTTGCAATCGAATTGATGGTAAAACAGAAAAAACGATTGTCAATCTAGTTGATGGTGATCGCCAATTTGTAAGCAGCGTTAAGGGACCACGTAAATTACCAGAATTAACCGAGCAAAAATTGGCTAAACTTTTAACCTCGGCCTTAGTTGTCTACAGTGCTTGTCATGCCAATGCTGAAAAAGAATTAGGACAAATTCACCGACACGGAATCACAACTGCTTTTGATTTTTCAGAAATGGCTAAATACCATACTAATGAATATTTAGGAAGAGTAGCAAAGAATGTTGACATAGCACAGTTTTCTTTGGCCGAAGCCCAAGCTACTGAAGTAACAAGAATTCTGCACCTTTGTAAGGAACAAAAAACAAAGTTAGTTTTATTTACTAATGGCGCTAAGCCCTCATTGTTGGTTGACTGTCAAAATAACCGAAAATATATTGGAAATGTAATACCTATCTCACATCCGGTTGACACAATGGGAGCTGGTGACACTTTCTTTGCTAATTTAGTGACGTATTTACTTACTGAGAATAGTTGTCTTCGGAATCTTTCTGAACAGACTTGCCAAAGAGCCCTGAATAAGGCTGCTATAGCAGCTGCTAAAACCATTAAGCAATCAGGCTCATTTGGCTGCGGTGCAAGAATCGACTAATGTCATAAAATTTATTTATCCAACTTTTAGAGCTCACTACATTATGAGGCAATGCAGTTAACTTATCTATTTTACACTAAAGTGACTGATTCATACTATATGGATAGTCTACTAAAAATAATAAAATATAAATAATTTATCATAGTTGCATTAGTCTTAATACATCTGGGGTCTTATTCACAAATGTTGATGAGTGTCCCTTGTTGTTAGACGTAGTCAAAGAAAAACATATTCTGACAAAATTAAATAAAATCATGGGAGTATGGGTGGAAGAGATATTTTTTGGTAATTCAGTTGTCTATTTACTCACGAAAGCTAAAAATTAAATAATTTGTGAGTAGTTAAAATAATAAGAGTCTAAATAATGTTACACTGGTTACTGCTAAAACGGCCAGATGAAAAGGATCTTTAGATCTATTAAATTTTGTTTTTAAATAACCCTCTAGATTGATTTTAATTCAATCTAGAGGGTTTTATATCATATAATTAAATAAATATTAATTAAATATTGCAAAAATATTTTAAATATGTATAATATGTTTCGAAAGGTATTATTTAAAAGTTGGGAGGAAAATGTTTTGATTGTAGCAATGCATATGGATGATCGGCTTGTACATGGTCAAGTTGTTATGACTTGGCTTCCGAGGGTACAGGCTAACGTGGTTTTAGTAGCGAATAATGCCGTTTATAACGATAAAATTCGTCGGAGTACTATGAAGCTTGCTGTACCAAGCAGTACCAAAATAGGTTTTAGAACAATCGCGGGAGCTATTCAATTTTTAAATAATCCGCAAAATAGTTCTTATCGCGTTATGGTCTTAACCAATAATCCCTTGGATGCAGAAAAGATTTGCAAGCAAGTGAATGGGATTGAAAAGATTACTGTTGGTGGTATTCGAAAAAATGCACCAATGATTCGTGATAATTTAAATTTAACATTGGAGGACATTGATTCTTTTAAGAGAATCATTTCTAAGGGAATAAAGGTTGGTATGCAACCGACGCCTAACCATAAATTTGAAGATCTGTCAGATACTTTTAATTGTACTAGGAATAAACAATAAGTATGTTTGAGAAGAAAGGGGAGACTATGATTCAGTCATTCTTAGTTGCGTTAATTGCAGGAATTGGTCATATTGATGAAAGACTTTTTGGTATGACCATGATGGAAAGACCACTTGTAATTTGTACGCTTGTAGGATTAGTTTATGGAAATGTTAAAACAGGTCTAATTTTAGGAGCTCAAATTGAACTTCTTTCGATGGGTATTGTAGGAATTGGAGCCAATGCTGCACCACCAGATGTTATTTTAGGAGGTGCACTTAGTACTGCATTAGTATTGCAGTCACATACTGACCCTAAAATTGCGCTTGCTTTGGTAATGCCGATTGCTGCCTTTGCGATGGCCACAAAATATATTACTTACGTGCCTTTAAATCAAATCTTAAGTCAAAAGTCATTGAAAGCTGCTGGCAGAGGCGACACTAAAACTATGGAAAGAAATCAATGGTTGGGTTTATTTAATTACTTTATTTTCCCATTCTTGATTGCATTGGTAGCTATGCTTTTAGGAGCACCAGTATTCAAATCTCTAGTGAAATTTATTCCAGATTGGCTCACTGGTGGATTTGCTTTAGCAGCTGGTGTTTTACCGGCATTAGGTTTTGCGCTGCTCATGCAACTGACCTTTACCAAAAAATTTGCTCCATACCTATTTTTGGGTTTCATCTTGGTTGCATTCTTTAAGCTTACTAATATAGGAGTAGCAATGGTTGGTGCAGTAATTGCAGCATTAATATTATTATCTAACAGCGGTGGAGTCGAAGGGAATAAAGCAGACAATGAAATCTAAAGCAGAAATTTTTAAAGGAAAAAAATTAACTAGAAAAGACTTAATGTCAGTATTTTGGCGCGCTTTCTTGTTGCCAGCCTGTTATAGCATGGACCGAATGCAGGCGCCTGGATTCGCATATTCAATTATTCCGGTGTTAAAAAAGCTTTATCCTGATAAAAGGGAGTTGAGTAAAGCTTTGACCAGAGAGTCTGAGGTCTATAATACTACTTATGCTATGTCGCCTTTTATACTAGGAATTACTGCTTCCATGGAGGAAGAAGCAGCTACCAATTCCAGCTTTTTCATCTCAACTATTAATAATATTAAAGTTGCTTTGATGGGGCCAATGGCAGGAATTGGAGACACATTTTTCTGGGGAACATTTAGAGTTATTGCAGCCGGTGTCGGAACTAGTTTGGCTTTAAAAGGAAATATCCTTGGACCAATATTATTTTTGATTTTATACAACATCCCTCATTTTTTGACTAGGTATTATGGCCTGTTTCTTGGCTATGATTTGGGAACTAAAGCAATTGACTCCCTATCTACTGGTAACGGATTTCAAAAAGCAACTAATGCTGCTTCCGTCATGGGATTGACAGTGATAGGTGGTATGATAGCTTCAATGGTTAGTATCAATTTTGCTTATGTTTTTAAGTCGGGCAAAACTGTTTTGAATCTACAAAGTATTGTTGATCAAATATGTCCGGATTTATTGCCATTAGCAGTTACATTCTTCATATACTGGTTACTGCAAAAAAAGCATGTAAAAACTTCCTGGATTATGATCGGCTGTTTTGTCTTCGGAATAATTTTTAAATATTTCGGAATTTTTAAGTAAATACTGCTATTAAACAGGGGAGAGGATAATAAAATTGAAAACTTGGACTATGATTGATTATGTTGATGAAACAGAAGATACTCTTAATAAAATAATTTCCATAAGAGAACAATTGTATGAAAATTTTGCACAAACTTATGCGGTTAATACGAATAAATACCGCAATATATATTTGATTGGCTCTGGTACTTCCTTTAATTCATGTATAACGGCACAACCTTTTATGGAAAAAATCTTGAAAAAGCACACAATTCCAGTTAACTCATATAATTTTGCTCATTATGAACAATTGGCAACAAATGATGATTTGATCATTGCTATTACTCAAGAAGGTGAGAGTACTAATACAATTGCGGCCTTAAAAAGAGCAAATGGCTTAAATTGTGATAATTTCGTAATTACTGAAGACCGGGTTAATTCATGTTCACAAATAGCGCAAAACAAGATTATTCTAGCCTGCGGCTTTGAGCACATTGGGCCAAAAACTAAAGGCTATAGTGCATCTATTCTTACTTTTTATTTAATTGCGCTTGAAGCAGCTAAAAAAGCTGGACAACTGACCGTTAAAGAATATGATGAATATATTAGCCGTTTAGAAAAAACGGTCAACAATTTAAGCAAAATCATTAAAGAGAGTAAGAATTGGTTTGAAGAAAACTCAGCTGATTTGAAAAACTGCCATCACGCATACTTATTGGGTTATGGCAATAACAAAGGTACAATTATGGAAGGAGCACTAAAATCTTTAGAAACTGTCAGAGATTATTTCCAGCCTTTTGAAGTAGAAGAATTTTTACACGGTCCTATTGCTTCAATGCATAAAGAAACATATACTATTACTATAGCACCGGTAAATTATGGCTATGAAAGAGCTAATAAGCTTTTCAAAGCCTTAAATGAACAAACGGATCATGCATATTCCATTGGTAGGCAAGAAGGAGTATTTTCTAAGCATGTATTAAAAGGATCATTTATAAACGATAAAGATTTCTGTCCATTGGAATATTGTATACCGGTACAATTATTTGCTTTTTTACTTTATACTAGTCAAGATAAGGACCTTAATATTAGGAATTATCCGAATACAAAAGATATTTTAGCAACTAAAGCAAATAACGTTAAGTGATTGTAAAAGGTGAAGTCGGTTTTCAAAAGAATGAAAGCAAAAAATACTTTATATTACCAAGTAATGTTGAAACTAAAGCAAAAAATACAAGATGGTGAATATCCAATCAATTCAAAACTTCCTATCGAAAGTGAATTACAAGATGAATTTGGGGTCAGTCGAGTAACTTTAAGAAAGGCAATCAATCAACTTGCAACAGAAGGACTAATCGAAAAAATTCAAGGTAATGGCAGCTATGTCAGGAAACCTGGAAAAGTAAAAAAACTTCTGCGGCTTAATTCTGTGGAAGGATTCTCTTACACGGCTAAAAAGAATGGTTTTTTACCTTCATCCAAGATAATCAATTTTTCCAAAATTATTCCATCACGCAGAATTCAAAATATTTTTTGCTTAAATTCTTCAACTTGTTTAAATATTAAAAGGGTTCTATTTCTTGACGAACAACCAGTAATTGTTGATGATAGTTATATTTTGGCACCATTCTATGAATTTCTTCAACAAAAAGATATCGAAATATCTTTATATAAGGCATTAAAAAAGAATCCACTTATTAAAAAACTAAGTCCTCAAGAAACTTTAATCAGCGCAACTGAAGCTAATAAAGAATTATCTGATTTACTAATTAAACCGTTTGGCTGTTCATTAATAAAAATTGACAATGTACTTAATAATCAGGATGGTAAGGTAGTACAGTGCAGCGAAGAATTTGTGGATCCCGATGTTTATCAAATAAGAATTAGGTAGTTGATTAAATATATTAGTAAAAAACAGAAATTAAAATTTAAAAGCTATAGTGTTAATTCTATAAAAACTTACATTTAATTTTCTAAAATAAGCAATATAAAAGGCTCAGTAACGTTACTTTATGTTATTGAGCCTTTTTAAATTCTCTTTAAAGCTTGACCAGTGATTAATCCAATAAATCAAACTTCAACGTAGCTAAGTTGTGTCCTTCGTTAACCATGTTGCCGAGCAGTTCAATTGTGTTGTTGTATACTTGATCGGCCATCTTTTGGTTAGCTTCGGTTAGAGCCTCTTCGACTGCTTTACCTGAAAGACCAGCAACTTTTTTATCAGTTTCATGTTGAATGAAGTGGCATTGAGCCAATGATTTTTGCTCAAAATCATTTTCTAATTCGCCGTAAACTTTAAAGTTAGTGTCACCAAGTTGAGCAGTCAGCTTGTTTAACCAGAAAATCTTGTTCAAGTCAAACTTAGGACCGGTTTGGAAGCTAGCTGGTGTGTCATTAACGTTGGTGTAGAATGGGACAAAACTGTTAAAGGTATTTGGACCAAAGCAAAGCCATTGCACACCGGCAATTTCTTCTGGCACGTCGTTTCTAACTTGTAAAATATGTGTTTCAAAGTTACGGTTCAAGGCAATTGGCCGGTAAGTTTTCTTTTGTTCAGGGGTACCTTGGTCGCCATATGGATCAAATGGGGTATCTTGGTAGTGTGAACTTTCAACAAAGCAAATGTCCTCGATGCTGATCTTGCGGTTAGCATGGCAAATGAATGGTTGATCCTGATCGCTAGGCTTGCCGCCAAATTCAGGATCAAAATAATTGTGAACAAACCAAGCACGTGGATTGTTGTAATGTGCGTCCTTGATGGTAGAACTACCAAAGATGTGGCGCATGTTGTAGCCTTCACGGTCAGGGTTTAAATGGTACTCGTCAATTAGACCCTCGAGTTTGTCATCAGCCATAAAACCGTCTTGACCAAAATGGAATTCATCAATGTTCAAGCGGTTAGGAGCAACAACATATGCATCATCAGGAATCCGGCGAGCAATCCAGTGGTGGCCACCAATTGTTTCAAGGTACCAAATTTCATCGTGATCAGCAAAAGCCATCCCGTTCATTTCGTAGGTACCATATTTTTCTAGCAAGTAGCCGATACGCTTAACACCGTCAAGTGCGCTATGGATATAAGGCAAGGTTAGGGTAACAAAATCTTCTTCGCCCAGTCCGCCTTCACTAATTAGTGGATCAATTCCCTGAATGCGGGAATTGGTTGTAATTGTTTCAGTCGCGGTCATCGCAATGTTATCGGAGTTGATTCCGGCTGCTGCCCAAATACCACTTTCACCAGAAACGTCCGGTGCGCTGGTATAACGCATAGGAGTTTCAGCTAAATCCTCATCATCAATTTTTTGGTGACTGATGACACTTTCATAGTGCTTAGGTTGTTTTTCAGGAGTAACTAGTTCGAAGCCCTCAGGGATAATTTCGCGTCCGCCATCTTCACTTCTGGCAATCATTGCTGAGCCATCAATTGAAGCATTTTTACCGACAAGAATTGTCGTACATTCAGCTTTTTTCATTTAATCTGTCCTTTCAAATTTACTTAACCTATATTGTATTAAAAAAAGTAGTGAGTTGGCAAAGAAATACGTAATCTTAAGCCTAAATTATTCATTCACCCCACTTGGTTAAAGTTTTCTTATCCAAAAGGCTGCTTTACTTACTTGCTAATTGATGTCAAACATGTTTTACTAAAAGTGTCAAACAAGTTTGACAAGGAGAAGAAACGTGAAAAATAAAATTGCCAAGCTGCGCAAACAGCAGCGCTATTCACAGGCCCAACTTGCGCAGGCAGCAAATGTAACGCGGCAAACGATTAATGCAATTGAAAATGATAAGTATGATCCGTCCCTCGGTTTGGCCTTTGAACTGGCTAAGATTTTAGACGTGACGGTCGATGAATTGTTTTGTCCGGGAGAAAAAGAAAATGAAAAAGATGATTAACACTAAAAAGAACATCATTGTGAGTGCTGCAATCGAAACTTTCGTTTTGGCTTTGTTTGTTTTGGAGGCCTGCTTAAGTAATATCTCTATTTCTGACCAATTAGTGATGATTGTGCTCTTTAGTTTATGCTTGATCATTTCAAGCATGAGACAGGCAAAGTACAAAATCAAACAGGTAAAAATTCTGGATTGGAAAAGCGACGGTTATCCGATTGACTTGTCTCATAATGATGAGCGTGAATGGAGTTTGATGCTGCGCGCGCATTATATCGCTAATCGGATGACTGCAGTATTACTGGTTGTGCTATTAGCTCTATTAACGGTGATTAATAAATTGCCTTCACAAAAAATTGTTCTGCCTGTTTCGGCTAATGTCTTAGGTATTCTGCTAATTACAATCACGATCTTAGTTAATGAGTGGGCTTATGCCTTTGCTTATTGCTATATGGACCGCTAACAGTTAGCTTTTTGACCAAATAAAAAACCTGAAGGGAAAATTTCAGGTTTACTAAGTTAAATACCTTTTAGGTAAAACTCCGCTTTTAATACCTAAACTTTAATTTTTTAAAATTTGCAATACCAGACAAAATTAAACTGATAGAAAGAAAAATCAATCCAATCGTCGTCAATTTAGTTTTTTCTATTAGATTAGTGTCAGTTTGCGGTAATCTGTTGCCATATGTAAGTGTATACTGCTTATTAGTAGTAGGTTCAAAATGTTGTTCGTTTTCTCTAATTGTAGTCATGGATTGAATAGGTGCTTTACGCAACTTGGCATTTTGACCGTCTATATCATTATTTTTATTGTTAGAATCGGAGTTAGCTTTTTCAGACTGAATTTGCTCACTAGGATTAGCTAGGTCATTAGTATTCTTTGGCGCATTAGATTGAGAATTTGGTGCTTGAATTGTTTTAGAGGTGGCAGGTGATAAGTTAACAGCGCGAAGAGGGCTGCTGTCATTAGTGGCTTTTTGATTAGCGGCAAAGCCTTGCTGATAAGGTTGGCTTTCTTGTGCTGGATGAGGGATATTTGTTTCAGCTTGTTTCCCGGTATTTGCGGCACTATATCCGTCAAGTAAGTCCTGGGACGAATTAGCAGCAGCTTGCTTTATTTGATTAGTGTTGCTAATTTGTTTTTGCAATAAATGAAGTTGATGATAGATCCGCTTGAACTGCTTGTTAGTCGTGCGCAGTTTCTTTTGTAAACTAGCGATTTGTTCTGCTCGCTTTTTCTTATCCGCATCATTAGTTTCGGTTTTAACCCGCTCCAGGTTGGCCTTAAGGGCTGTTATTTTATGACGCACTTTTTTTAATTGTTTTTGATACTTTGTTTGTTGCGCTAACAAATGATTAATAGTATCCTTTTTTTGGCTAGTTTGCAAGTCCGGTTTTGCTTGCCCAAGTTCGTGTTCATGCGGTGCTAATTCACTAAAATTACTATCAGATACTTGCGCGGCCATAACAATAGTCGCACTATTCAGTACAAAAACTAATAGGGTGGTAGTTAGGGTAAAAATAATGGCCATGATAATGCGCATTCCTGTAACCTCTTTTTTATCCATCTTAACTTCCTTTCATTTGGCTAAATAGCAATACCTTTTCACTTGTATTATAAAACTAATCAGATTAATTTTACTAAATTATGCTTATAAGTATATTTAAATCTCATTATAGGATAGCTTAGCAAAATAAGTCTTGTATGTACCAAAATTTGCCTAAATGAAAAAATAATTTACGATTCAGGGTGATATTATGAAAACAAAACAGATTATCCAAGCCAAATTAGAGGCTGAGCTAAGTCAAATTACGCATCAATCATTAAATAGTACATTTGTTGGTTATAGTAAAAAATTACAAGAACAAGTATTTGTTAAAGTATTTCCAAATAAAAGCAAGTTTATTACCGAAAAGGCGGTCAACCAACAGCTATACCAACACCGAGTTCTAACTAGTTTTACGATTACCGCTGCACAGCAATTGTATGTTTTAGTGATGAAAGATTTAGCTCCAATTGACTTAAAACTGCCGGTAACGGTTGAACTGGCTCATGTAATGGGAGTCAAACTGGCAGAATTTCACCAGAAGGTAAAACCGTTTGCGGGAATTTATCCTAATAATAATTTGTTTGCAAAAGCTGAGTACGATATTGCGCAGTTGCAGGAATCAACCATTAAAACACGGTTGCAGTTGCTTTTACGGGACCTTTCATCATTGCAACCTACTATTGAGTCAGATTTATTTAACTATTCAACTACTGTTCTTCATGGTGATGTAGGTGTTCGTAATTACAAAATAATTAACGGTAAACCGAATTTGATTGATTTTGAACGCGCACGAATGGGCGTGAATTACCAAGACTTTATCAAACTGTTTTACCAAGATTTTGGCTTAAACAAAGAGCTGATTACTTCTTTTGTTAACGGTTATAAATCTTTGGGTGAGACGGTAATGGCAAGTCCTAGTACGCAGGTATTTTTACTTTTGCTTACTGCTATTGGCATTATGAGCTATATTGCCAAAATTTCTGATCCTCCTTTTCAACGTGTTGGTGAAAAGATGCTTGATACGGTAGAACTCTTTTTAAAACGAATGAATTCATCGAGTAACATACCTATTAATGAAGCAAATAGTTCAATTCCTGAACTAATCGTATTGATTCCTAGGGATTAGCCCTATTTTTTAAGAAAAGAAAAACACCTTCGCATTGTCGAAGATGTTTTTGCGTAAACAAATCATATTTAAGGGAAAATGGTTAGTTTACGAGATATTTGCAGTTTGAGTTTTCGTTGTTGTGTGTTGTCGTTTTTCACCTCCTTTAAGTAGTAAGTTTAAGATTGTGGCAGATAAACTAGTAATCACAATCCCGTTACTCAAAAAGAGTTGCAACGTAGCCGGCAAGTTTTTAAAGAACTGAGGGTAAATGGTTACACCTAAGCCTAGGCCAACGGAAATGGCAATAATTAAAATGTTGTTGTTATCGCTTAAATCGACTTTGGTCAGAGTTTTAATTCCCTGAACGGCAATCATCGTAAACATAACTAGCATGGCGCCGCCAAGTACTGGTGTTGGAATAATTGTTACCAAGGCACCGATTTTGGGTAAAAGCCCCATTGCCATTAATAAGCCAGCTGCCCAGTAAATTGGCCGCTTGGTCTTAATTCCTGAAAGCTGTAACAGTCCAACATTTTGGGAAAAGGTGGTATAGGGAAAGGCGTTAAACAAACCACCAAAAATTTGGGCCAATCCTTCGGCTCTGTAGCCTTTTTTGAGATCATCTTCTGTTATATTGTGGCCAAGTAAATCACCAGTAGCAAAGAAAACTCCGGTCGATTCGATCATTGAAACAAGCGCAATAATGATCATCGTTAGGCTGGAAGACCATTCAAATTTAGGAATGCCGAAGTAAAACAGTTGGGGTAAATGAAACCATGAGGCATTAATTACTGGCTGGAAGGAAACTAGTCCCATTAAAGAAGCAATAATTGTTCCGGCGATTAACCCGATTAAAACTGAAATTGAACGTAAGAACCCTTTTGTCCAAATTTCCAATGCTAAAATGATGAACATTGTGCAAAAGGCTAAAAACAAATTTTGCCCACTACCAAAATTTCTGGCAGTAGCATCGCCACCGCCCATATTTTGGATAGCTACTGGGATTAGGGTTAGGCCAATTGTCGTAATTAACGTTCCAGTGACAACTGGCGGAAAGAACTTTTTGATTTTGGCAAAAAGACCAGAAATAAGTATTACGAAAATACCGGCAACGATAATTGCCCCATACATGTCGTTAATTGAAAACTTCTGCCCAATCATCTGCAAGGGCGCAACTGCTTGGATAGCACAGCCTAAGATGACGGGAAAACCAATGCCAAAATATTTATTACGCAAAAGCTGCAATAAGGTGGCGAGTCCGCACATGAAGATATCAATGGAAACCAAGTAGGTCATTTGTTCAGCGTTAAATTTTAGTGCCGAGCCGATTAGTAGTGGAACTGCAACTGCTCCAGAATACATCGCCAATAAATGTTGTAACCCTAGAACCGCCGCTTTTTGTTGACTAACTTCTTTTTGTGCCATTATTCTTCACCCATAAAATGTACTTGGTTGTCTCTAAGACTTGCAATATTGGCGAGAGCTTCCAGACGGTAGCCGTGCTCTTTAATCCAAGCACTGCCTCCTTGGAAATTTTTAGCAACAACAATACCGATGCCAGCAATATTGGCTTTTGCTTGCTTAGCGATATTTATCATACCCTTGACTGCTTCACCATTGGCTAAAAAGTCGTCGATAATCAGCAGATTGTCATCTTCATGGAGAAATTTTTGCTCAACGCAGATTTGGTTGGTTACTTTTTTGGTGTATGAATAAACATCGGCCCAGTAGACCGCATCGTTCAGTGTAGCTGGCTTTTTCTTACGGGCAAAAACCATGGGCACATGCAATTCATAAGCAGCCATTACGCCCGGTGCGATGCCAGATGCCTCGCAAGTTAGGACCTTGGTTACGCCACTATCTTGAAAAAGCTGGGCAAATTCTTGTCCAACAGCCATCATTAGTTCTGGATCTACCTGGTGGTTTAAAAAAGAGTTGATTTTTAGGACATTCCCAGGCAAAACTTCACTATCACGACGAATGCGGTCTTCTAATAACTTCACAATTTCCTCCTTGAAAAAATAAAAGGGCCTTTTCTACCAAACTATGGTAAAAAAGACCCTTACAGCAGTAAGAAACTGCAATAATTGCTCTTAATCCATAGTTCAGAATTTATGGTTCTGAGTAGAAACTGCCGACCTTATTACGGCAATATACAGATTTAATATTGACTTGATGACTGCATTCTAACAAAGTAAATTAAGTTGTGCAAGATGAGATTTAAGGTGGTAAATAATATTTTTTATTTCTATAACTGGCCTTTTTTATTGCCCCTTTTTCTCTTAAAAAGTGGTTGACCCGAAGAGAAATTCTTAGTACAGTTTAATCAAATTCTTGTTTTGGTAGAAAAGGAGCTCGGATGGCAGTAAAAAAGAATCTTCATGATTTTGATGAAATTATTGTTTTGGACTTTGGTAGTCAATATAACCAGTTAATTACCAGACGTTTACGTGATTTTGGGGTTTATTCTGAGCTCTTGCCGCATGACATCAGCATGGCTAAGATTAAAGAAATTAATCCCAAAGGAATTATTTTTTCCGGTGGCCCAAATAGCATTTATGATGAAAATGCTTTGAAAGTTGATCCGCAGATTTTTGAACTCGGTATTCCGATTTTAGGAATTTGTTACGGCATGCAACTAATGTCATATTACTTAGATGGCGATGTGGAAAAAGCCGCTAACTCAGAATATGGCCGTGCGGATATCGCTATTGAAGATGCCAATTCGGTCTTGTTCAGTGGCTTACCCAAAGATGAGTATGTTTGGATGAGTCACGGCGACTTGGTTAAACAAGCTCCTGCGGGTTTCAAGGTGGTAGCTTCAAGTAAAAATTGTCCGATTGCTTCAATCGCTAATGATCAAGCTAAACTTTATGGCATTCAGTTTCACGCGGAAGTGCGCAATACTGAATATGGTCTTGATATCCTGCGTAATTTTGCCTTCAAGGTCTGTGGCGCCAAAGCTGACTGGTCCATGACGGACTTTATTGACCTGCAGATTGCTGAAATTCGGCAAACAGTGGGGGACAAGAAAGTTATTTTAGGTTTATCCGGCGGTGTAGATTCCAGCGTTACTGCTACACTATTGCATAAAGCAATTGGTAACCAGTTGACCGCAATTTTTGTTGATCACGGAATGCTCCGCAAAAACGAGGGTGACGAAGTGATGGCAGCCTTGAATCATGAACTTGGGGTTAATATTATTCGGGTCAATGCCCAAGACCGCTTTTTAGCCAAACTAAAAGGCGTTACTGATCCCGAACGAAAACGGAAGATTATCGGTAATGAATTTATTGAAGTTTTCAATGAAGAAGCACAAAAATTGCACGATGTTGACTTTCTAGCTCAGGGTACACTCTACACTGATGTGATCGAAAGTGGCACTAATACCGCACAAACAATTAAATCTCATCATAATGTGGGTGGTTTACCAAAAGACATGCACTTTAAGCTGATTGAGCCGTTGCGTAAGCTGTTCAAAGACGAAGTACGTGAGCTTGGTGAAAAGCTGGGCATTCCACATGATCTAGTTTGGCGGCAGCCGTTCCCAGGTCCAGGCCTTGGAATTCGCGTTCTTGGTGAAGTTACTGAAGACAAGTTGAAGCTTGTGCGCGACAGTGACGCAATTTTACGTGATGAAATCAAAAAGGCCGGTTTGCAAGAAAAAGTTTGGCAATACTTCACTGTTTTGCCCGGTATCAAGTCAGTTGGCGTCATGGGTGACGGCCGAACTTACGATTACACCATCGGTATCCGTGCAGTTACCTCAATTGACGGCATGACCGCAGATTTTGCCCGTTTGCCGTGGGATGTTTTACAAAAAGTTTCAACCAGAATCATCAACGAAGTTGATAACGTTAACCGCGTAGTTTATGACGTGACGAGTAAGCCACCATCAACGATTGAATGGGAATAATAGAAATAGTATATTAATTATCAAGTTTTTGATATTTAGAATAAAAAATCATTTTATATATAAAAGCACGTAAGAAAAAATTTTTCATATGAATTAAAATGAACACTGCAATTAGAGTGCTTAATATCAGTTTTAGACATAAACCCCATAATTAGAATAACTAATTATGGGGTATTTGTATGGTTAGATTATCAAATACAGCATAAAATGAGATATATTACTTTTTTGTAAATTGTGTTCAAGGTTCTAACCAACCAAACTGTTGATACAATACTAATTAACTCTATTTTTATTAAAAACAATTAGCTGCATTACCTTATAGTGGAAATTAAAAATTTATTTTAATATTATACTTTTTCACATTTAAGAAATTAAAGTAATTGGTAAAGTATACGTCTTTTTAAAGTTTTCGGTTGGGTGATGAATCTTTTGCACTAAAATTTCAGCAATCAATTCTGTCATGTCTTTAACTGGTTGTTTAATGGTAATTAAGTCAGGGAAGAAATTTCGAATCATTTCGGTACCATCAAAACCAGTAATCAAGGGATAGTAATTTTGGCTGTTCGTATATTGCTTTACTAATAATGCTGTATTGTCATCAGTACAGCAAATTGCGTCATAAACCTTGGAATTTATAATTTGGGCAATTGCAATTTTCTTAGCCATGGTTGAGCTATTAAAATTTAAGTAATTAGTATTGACATTCACTTTGTATGAATTTAGTACTGATAACATTCCTTTAATTCTATCATTAATAGGATATAAATCAGACTTGTCGCCTGAAATAATCAATACGTTCTTTTTTCCAAGACTTAATACCTTTTCTGCTATTTTCTTGCCACCATTTAAATTGTCACTTCTTATCTTGATAATATTTTTAAAATTCCGATCAAATGAAATAATTGGCAAGTTACCAGATAGCTTGTGGTGAGAGTCTTGTAAATGTGAACTGACAACGATTCCATCAACTTTGCTGGAGCGGATATCGTTAATGTAATTGTCCAGACCTTCTTTAGGATTGTTAGCAATAGTAAAAATGACATCATAATTGTAATAATTGAAACTTTCTACGAGACTATTGAAAAAATCCGCATAGAAAGGATTATTTAATCCTGGCAATATAACCTTAATAAGCCTTGGGGAAATTGGGGAACATTTTTTCTTAATTGGTACCTGATATTTGGATTCTTTGATGGCTTCTAATACAGCTTTTCGTGTTTTTGCACTAATATAACCATTATTATTAATAACTCTAGAAACAGTAGCTATAGAAACATTAGCTTGTTGTGCTACATCTTTGATAGTTGTTTTCATTTTTACACCTATTTATGTAAATTTACATACGCTTAAATTCTGCGATTACGCAATATTATATACTTTTTAATGTAAATAACGTAATTACGCAATACATGGTTTCAGTTCTGTTATCATAATTATATAGAAATAAAGCGATTTCACAAACTTTGAGAGTGAGGAATTTAATGAAAATCAAGAACAAGGCTTTATTAATTACATATCCAGATAGTCTTGGTAATAACTTAAAGGATTTAGCTTTAATCATCAATAATTATTTTAAAGATGCATTTGGAGGAATTCACATATTACCGTTTTTCCCGTCATCAGGTGACAGGGGATTTTCACCAGAAAGGTATGATCAAGTAAATTCAAAATTTGGTACCTGGAAAGATATTGAAGATCTTGGTAAGAAATATTATCTCATGTTTGACTTTATGATAAATCATTTGTCACAACATTCTGATTACTTTAAAGATTTTCAGGCTAAAAAAAATAAAAGTAAGTATCAGAAACTGTTTCTAAGTTGGGATAAGTTTTGGCCCAAAGGACGGCCGACTAAAAAAGACATTGACTTGATTTACAGGCGTAAAGATAAATTACCGTATAAAAAGATAACTTTTGAAGATGGTAGTAAAGAAAAAATGTGGAATACTTTCGGTCCTGATCAAATGGATTTAGATGTCAGAGCTAGTATTACTCAAAAGTTTTTAAAAGATAGTCTTCAATCTTTAGCTGGGCATGGTGCTAGTTTGATAAGACTTGATGCGTTTGCTTATGCCATTAAAGAGCTTAATTCCAGTGACTTCTTTGTAGAGCCAAAAGTTTGGCATTTACTTGATCAAATAAAGACTTATTTGAAAAATACTGATACGACTATTTTACCTGAAATTCATGAGCATTACACTTTATCATTTAAGGTAGCACAACATGGTTATTTCATTTATGACTTCGCTTTACCGTTGGTGTTACTTTATACACTTTATAGTGGTAAGAGTTCACGATTGGCAAATTGGCTAAGAAAATGTCCAATGCATCAATTTACCACTCTCGATACCCACGACGGGATAGGTGTAGTAGATGCTAAAGATGTTCTGAGCGATCAACAAATTGATTACACTACTGATAAACTTTACCAAGTAGGTGCAAACGTTAATAAAAAGTATTCTAGCTCTGAGTATCACTGCTTAGATATTTATCAAATTAATACGACCTATTACTCAGCTTTAGGTAATGATGATAAAAAGTACTTTATTGCTCGTTTGATTCAAGTTTTTGCACCTGGTATTCCGCAAATATATTATGTCGGCTTGCTTGCTGGGAAAAATGATATACAACTTCTTGAGAAAACTAAAGAGGGTCGAAATATTAATCGCCATTTCTATAGCATTAAGGAAGTTGACAAAGAAGTTCATCGGCCCATTGTTAAGTCCTTAATTAAGCTATTAGAATTTCGCAATGGTGAAAAAGCATTTGATTTAGATGGGACAATTAGTGTTTCTACCCCTAGTGATCATGAAATTGTAATAGTACGAATGAATAAAAGCAAGACACGTAAAGCAACTGCAAAAGTTGACTTTATGGATTTAACGTATTTGGTAACAAACAATGATGAACAGATTAGTTTTGAATAAAAAGGAATTATCATTATGAATAAATTGCGAAAAGATTTTTTATGGGGTGGCGCTGTTGCCGCAAATCAGGTAGAAGGAGCTTGGAATGAAGGTAATAAGGGCCCAAGCATAGCAGACGTAGTAACTGAAGGAGCGGCCGATAGACCAAGGAAAATTACTAGAGGAGTTCAAAAAAATAAGTATTATCCAATGCATCAAGCTAGTGATTTTTACCATCATTACAAAGAAGATATTAGATTACTAGCCGAAATGCATTTTAAGTGTTTTCGGCTATCGATTGCATGGACAAGAATTTTTCCTAATGGTGATGATAAAGAACCGAATGAAGATGGTTTGAAGTTTTACGAAAATGTATTTAAGGAATGCCAAAAATATAATATTGAGCCTGTAGTTACATTCTCTCATTTTGAAATGCCATATAACTTAGTAGAAAAATACGGAGGTTGGACAAACCGTCAAGTAATAAAATTTTACTTAAAATTTGTTGAAGTATGTTTTTCAAGATATGAGAATCAGGTTCACTACTGGATGACATTTAACGAAATCAATAATCAAACTGACTATAACAGTGATTTAAGTATGCTGGCGGACTCTGGGATTTTAATTAATGATCTTTCGGATAAAGAAAGAGAAGAAGAAATGTACCAGGCATCTCATTATGAGTTAGTCGCGAGTGCTAAAGCAGTACAAATTGGGCATGCAATAAATCCAGATAATCAAATTGGCTGCATGATCAACATGACTCCACAATACCCATACTCCTGTAAGCCAGAAGATATTTTTCAGGCGCAGAAGGCTATGCAGAGACGATATTGGTTTGCGGATGTGCAAACACTAGGTAAATATCCTAGAAATATGGAGGCCTATTTCGAAGAAAATCGGCTACGCCAAGACATTACAGATAGAGACCGCAAAGACTTATTAAACGGCACAGTTGATTTTGTAGGCTTGAGCTATTACAACTCAAATACAATTGAGTTTAGAGAAGATAATCCAGATTTTAAATTTGTTGGTACTGAATTAAATGTAAAAAATCCTTATTTAAAACAAACACAATGGGGATGGCCGGTAGACCCATTAGGCTTTAGATATTCGTTAAATTGGTTGACTGATCATTATCATAAACCGCTTTTTATAGTAGAAAATGGCATTGGTGCTAAAGACAAAGTAGAAAGTAATAATTCGATTCATGATGATTATCGAATTAATTATTTAAGAGAACACATAAAGTCAATGATTGAAGCTATTGAGCAAGATGGGGTTGATATTATAGGTTATACACCTTGGGGTTGCATCGATTTAGTATCAATGGGAACAGGTCAGATGTCAAAAAGATATGGATTTATTTATGTTGATAGTGATGATAAAGGAGTTGGTTCATTTAAAAGACTAAAAAAAGATTCTTTTTATTGGTATAAAAAAGTAATCGATTCTAATGGTAAGGATTTATTCTAGGAGGTTAACAATGAAAAATGGATTTTCACAGTGGGTTAATGATAATTTAGTTCCACCAGTGCTTAAATTTGTAAACTTGAAAGCAATTAAAGCCTTAAAAGATGGTATTCTTTATACTTTACCGCTTTTAATGATTGGTTCGTTATTTACTTTAATTGCGAATTTCCCTTGGGCACCAGTTACTAATTTCTTAACTAAAAATGGATGGATGGATCCCTTAAATCAAATTAATGGCGCCACATTTTCAATTATTGCAATCATTGCAGTATTAGGTGTGAGTTATCAATATGCTAAAAATGAGAATGTTGAACCTTTAGGCGCAGCCGTAATTGCACTCTCTTCATTCATAGTACTGACTAAATCAACTGCAATTAGTGCAGATGGTAAATTTACAGTTGCCAATGTCATTCCAAAAGACTGGACTAGTGGGCAAGGAATGATTGCAGCGATTATTGTTGGTCTGCTAGTTGGTTGGGCCTATTCAACAATGATTAAACTTCATTGGACTATTAAAATGCCAGAGACAGTTCCATCTGGTGTGTCAAACTCTTTTGCTGCCTTAATTCCTGCAGCTGTAATTATTTCAGCATCATTCGTTGTTTATTCATTTATCCATTTTGTTTGGAATACAACCTTTATTGAAGGAGTATATAAAATTATCCAAACACCTTTGCAAGGAATGACAGACTCAATATGGGGCGTAATGGCATATTGTATAATTGCTACCTTTTTCTGGTGGTTTGGTGTTCATGGCGGTACTATTGTTACCAGTATTTTTTATCCAATTTTATTAGCTAACTTAACCTCAAATCAAAAACTGTTGGATGCCGGTAAGACATTAACTGTAGCAAATGGTGCGCACGTATTTACTGATCAATTCACTGCCATCTTGATTAATATGACAGGTACTGGTGCGACTATTGGATTGGTTATATATATGTTTTTCTTTGCCAAATCTAAACAAACTAGACAATTAGGCAAACTTGCAATTATTCCTTCACTTTTTAATATTAATGAACCTGTGATTTATGGTACGCCAATTGTGATGAATCCATTTTTATTCATCCCATTTGTATTAACACCGCTAGTAATTGGAATTTTAGACTATTGTCTTATGACTGCTGGTGTGCTGCCATTATTCAGTGGTGTTCAGGTTCCATGGACGACACCAGCAATTATTTCCGGTTTTATTTTAGGTGGCTGGCGATTAGCCTTGGCCCAAGTTGTTAACATCATTATTTCATGTTTAATTTACTTTCCTTTTATTAAAAAAGTTGATGACCTTAATTACGAGAAGGAACAATCTTCTGAGAGTACAAAATAAAAAAGACTTTTTATAAGCAATTAAAACAAATTAAAGAGAATCAGTTATTTGGTGAACTGATTCTTTTGCTTTAAGTTAAAATAAAAAACACATGGTTTTTTGGTAGGAAGATGTAATCAAAATTAATTTAGGCAGATTTAAATAAATATTTAAGACTAAATGAATAGCCGCGATACAATATCGCAAAAATTGTTATTTTTTCAGTAACTTTTGGGATTCTGATATTTAAACCATAAGTTTTGATCAGTAAACTTTAACTTCATAAAAGAGCCTCCATATATCTTTGCATCTCATTATTCACATTGAAGAGTTTTGCATACTTTGAAAGCCTGAGTAGGTTTTTGTGGTTCTTTTTTACATACGTATTCATTGCTTGTTTAATCGTTTCAGCGTCTGAACGATCTCTTTTTCAATGTCACACAAAGTTCGTTTAAGATTGTAAGTTCGACCCTTATGACCTCTAGGACTAATAATTTCTTCAGTTCCAATTTGAAAAAGCTTATTGGTTTGACGATAAGTTTTTAAAGGAACATCAATAAATTTTGTATGAGAATTAAAAATAGAAAAATTAATTTCATAAATTTTGGGAATCCGATCAATCATTCCATGTAAAAATAGTACTGTATCTTTATAGAAAATTCCCTTAGAATAACGATATTGTAAATTTGCTAACTCATTGCCAAATTCTTTGGGATCAATAAAAACGACTGGAGCAATTTTTGTGATTTATAAGCGATAGAGAGTGTCCTTTGGTACTCTGGCTTTTTCGGCTTCCTTGACAGTAATCTGATTTATAAAGTTTAAAACAATTTCTCTTTGTCCCGTGTCACTATCTCTCACTTCTTATATATATATATATAAATTATATAATTAAATGTATATTTTGGTAATTAAGTAAAGTACTATCAAAATTATTGAAACTAATCATGCTTGCCTTAAACTTCAATAAAATTGCATAATAAACTTAATCTTAGTAAAAAATGGGAGGAGCAAGTATTATGAAAAATACTCTATTTCAACATGGCACAATGCAAATGCTAGTAGAAGGATTATTAGATGGCACTTTGCCATTAGAGGAGTTGCTAAAGCACGGCGATATTGGCATTGGAACGGGTGATGGCGTTGATGGTGAATTAGTGATTTTAGACGGGATTGGTTACAAAATTGATACGACTGGAAAAGCTGTTAAGTTACCACCCGATTTTAAAGTAACATACGCAGATGTTAGCTTTGCGAATTATCACGACTTTAAAAGCTACCAGAATATTGAGTTAGCAGAGATGCTTTCCCAAGTTTTAACAGCAAATAATGCGCAAAATCGTTTCTTGGCAGTTAAAACTAACGGTGTTTTTCAGAAAATTCGAACTAGATCATCCAAGAAGTCAAAGAAACCTTATCCTTCATTGGGTGAGATTGCACAAAATCAGGTCGAATTCGAAGCCGAAAAT
This sequence comes from Lactobacillus sp. B4015, assembly GCF_026536055.1. Taxonomy (NCBI): domain Bacteria; kingdom Bacillati; phylum Bacillota; class Bacilli; order Lactobacillales; family Lactobacillaceae; genus Lactobacillus; species Lactobacillus sp. B4015. Next base: position 207,159 of record NZ_JAFNOY010000001.1, on the reverse strand, counting down.
ATTACTGGAACTATGATTTCATATTACACGCCGAAAGTTTTTCAAGGGGTGGGCGTTTCTGGCTTTCACAATCACTTTTTAGCTGATAGCCTGTCTGTGGGCGGTCATGTTTTGGCTGCGACAATGAAAGATGTAACTGTCAGCGTTCAGTTGCTGGATAATTTGCAATTACATCTACCAGCAGAAAGTCAGGACTTTTTAGACGCAGATTTAACCGATATTACTAAACTTGACCAAGTGATTTCTAAGTCGGAATAGGAATCTATTACCGCCACTTTGATGGTGTAAAAAGATTGGCATTAATAAAATATCTAAATAATTATATGTTGTTGGCTTTTTCTGAAATAAATATGATAAAATACCCTAATACAACTTATTTGAGTTAATTATTTTAATATTTTTAAAATAAAATATGAACGATTTTTTCGAAAAAAGGGGAAATTTTGGAATTAGGATTAAATACTTATCAACAACATGAACAAATTGATTGTGAAAAGACACTCGGTAGAATCTCGTTAAATTCGGCTGACATGTATAAAGTAATGCATTTGGACGGACGCGAGAGTAATGCCATTCCTAAAAAGCGCACCGAGCAGTTTTTAGTAGGCGACTGGGTAACGCTTGATCCGCAAATTGATTTTGATTTAATTAATGAGCGTTTGCCGCGCTATAGTACTTTAGGTCGAATAACTGGTGAAGAATATCGGGCGGAGCAAAAGTGTGCAGCTAGCAATATTGATCAATTGTTTATCTGTATTTCACTGAATAAAAATTTAACTGACTCGCGGATTAACCGTTACTTGTATGCACTAAAAAAGGATGATGAATATCAGACTTCAGTGGTATTGACTAAGTCCGACTTAACTTCAGATAGTAGTAAAATCGCTGTCCAACTTGCTGCCAAATTGCAAGTTCCCGTCTTTTGCACTTCCAGTGTAACCAGTGATGGCATTGAAAAATTACGTTCCAGTATTTTGCCGGGACAAACTGTTTCCTTTTACGGTAACTCAGGCGTGGGTAAATCGAGCTTAATTAATATTGTTGCCCAAAAAGAGGTCATGGCGACCAGTGATATTAGTGCAAAAACTGATAAGGGCCGCCATACAACTACGAGCTCAAGGTTAATTCCAATTGAAAATGGGGATTTTGTCTTAATTGATACCCCAGGCGTGAAAAGCATTGGTGTTGGAGCTAACGACCTAGCACAGGTTTTTCCTGAAATTGCGGAGCTAGCAAAAAATTGCCGTTTTAATGATTGCCGCCATCTCAATGAGCCTGATTGTGCCGTCAAAGAAGCTGTACAAAACGGGACTCTAGCGCAGAAAACTTATGATCAGTTTCTTGCTTTACAAAAAGAAAGTGAATTGACCCAAGGCTACCTTGACAAAAAGTTGGCGAAGAAATTAAATCAGAAGGCTGAATTTAAGAAGCAAACAATCAATTATCATCGTTATAGGAAGCCACCGATGTAAAACTAGAAGACACCAATAAAGGCTCTCAATCTTAATTGAGGGCTTTTTATCTACGAAATTTTAAAAATAACCGTTCATTTTTTATATTGAATTAGATCTGCTTACTATCTATAGCTATTTAATTAGATTGACATTTTGCCTCGTTAATTATATTATAATTTTATTTTAATAAAGATGAATAACAACTTTAACTTGTACAAGAAAGAACATTGCTTATGAATTTATCTGGTTTATTCAAAATCAACCGAAAACGTGCAACTTTTGTCCTTTTATTATATTTTGTTTATGCAATTACCGGGACAATTGACTTTTACTTGTTTCAATTCGCTGTCAATGCTTTAGGAGCTGGAAATTTATCAGAATATATTAAGTGGCAGGTCTTTGAATTCATACCTGCTTTTCTCGGGATTACTATTTTGCCTTTGGCGACATACTTGTTTAACCAACAAATTCAAGACTATATTGATAAATTGAGATCAAAAATGGTTAGCCATTTTTATGCTGAAAATGACTTGAACGTGGCACAAATGCAAAATAATTTGCAAAATAATCTCGACATTTTAACGATAGATTATGCTCTGCCCTGGATAGATATTGTCAGCAATTTTTTAATCATTCTATTGTCCGTTGGGGCTCTTTTCAACTTAAACTGGACATTTGTCTTATTAACTGGGATTCTCGTTTTGATTAATTTGTATTTGCCCAAAGTAATGCAAAAAAAGACTTCTCAAGCTAGTACGCAAGTGGCTCAAAATAATGGTTCTTTTTTGACTGTGATTGGAGACTGGATTAGTGGCTTGAATGAATTGCGGCGCTACCATGCTGTTTCAATACTTAATCGGGAACTGGCAAAGTATGGTGAACAGTTGGAAAAGTCAAAGGTTCATCAGACTAAAACAAGAACATTTTCAAATACTGTTAATGGCTTTGGCAACACGATTGGTCAGCTTTCAATTGCTTTTTTGGCAGGTATTTTGTTCCTTTTAGGTCAGATTAAAATTGGTACGGTATTAGCTGCGACTTCGTTTGCCTATAGCATATTCTCGGCCGTCTCAGCAATTACAGTCGCCATGGTTAAGCTTAAATCAACTAAGACAATTAATGAAAACACGCAAAAAATGATTGCAGGGGTTGAAAAAGATAAAAGTTCTTCAGCTGAACTGATAAGTCAGATTGAAGTTAAAAATTTGGTACTTAAATACGACCATAGCCCAGAAATTGCCTATCCTAATTTTACGATTAACAAAGGTGAAAAAATTTTACTCACAGGCGACAGTGGTACAGGTAAGTCAACTTTATTGAAAGCCATTTTAGGTGAAATTAAACCTTATCGCGGTGAAATTATCTATAAAAATGATGCTGGCGATCAAATCACCCCGGATTTAAAGCAAATTGGCTATTTGGCGCAAGACCCGAAACTGTTTCCGGGCACGATTGCTGATAACATTGTGATGTTTCATCATGAACTTTTTACCAAAGTACCACAATTGTTAAATAAGGTTCAGTTAGAAGCCGATGTGATAAGATTCCCTGCGGGTGTTGAAACAGTAGTTGATTTGGATCAAGATAATTTATCTGGTGGTCAACGACAAAAGGTGATCTTGGCTCGTGAAGAAGTCTTTGATAATAACTTTGTTTTAATGGATGAAGCAACCAGTGCTATAGATAGCAAAGCAACCAAGAAAATTATTGAGTATTTGGTTTCGACTGACAAAACCATCGTTCTAATTGCACATAACTTGCAGCCAGAAATTCAGCAGCTGTTTGATAAAAATATTTATTTAGTAAATAACCAGGAAGGCAAAAAATGAATCTGAAAACTTTTTACCAGACCAATCGCTTGCGCTTTGTCCTCATTATCTTTCTTAGTTTAATGAATCCGGTTGCGATAATTACTGCTTCGTATCTGAACATGTGGCAACTTACGTCCCTTCATAACCACGACTCTAGAGCCTGGTTGGTAATTCTTTTGGTCACGCTATTAGCATATCTGCTCTCATATTTTTTTGATATGGGTTCGGATAATTTACTCGCAAGACAAGTGCAAGAGTTTAATGGTGGACTGCGAAAGAAGATTGTTAATCATGTATGCCGTGATCAAAGAGATTATCAGGTTTCAGAAGTTGAGAATAGATTAACTAATGATTTAAACACAGTAAATGACCAATACTTTAATTTAATACCGCTTATTTGCAATTTTACGGGTTATACTGCCTTTACAGCGATTGCACTCTTAACGATGCATTGGAGCTTGCTTTTTTTAACACTAATTTCGATTGCTGTTTCAATACTTCTACCAAAGGTAATGGATAAACCGATTCAAAAAGCAACAGAAAAATTATCAAGTCAAAACAAACAATACTTGGACTTGATTGAGAAATGGCTTAGTGGAATTGCTGAATTGGAAAGATATTTCGCCGGTGAAAAATTATTCAACGTGATGCACAAAGGCGCAAAAGATTTGGAAAGAGCAAATCTCAATTTGACCAAAAAGCAGCAAATTTTGGCAATTATTACCGGAAGTGCTTCTCAAATCATGGTTATAGTTCTGTATGTCTGGACAGGTATTTTAATCAATAAGGGCTCAGTTACATTCGGGGCTGTTGGGGTTATTGGTAGTTTCAGCACATATATTTCTTTTGGAATAAAGTATTTGCCCTACTACTTTGGTTTAATAAAAGGAACAACTAGTCTAAGAGAACAAATTACCGCTGCTACGTCGTCGATTGAGGTTGATAACAGCACGCAAAATGCCCCATATTCATTATGTACGAACAACTTGGAAGTTAATTTTGAAAATGGCGAAGCCCTAAAGTTCCCTGATATCAAGATTAATTATGGCGAAAAAATTCTGTTGACGGGTGATAGCGGTACTGGTAAATCGACCTTGTTAAAGTTGCTTTTAGGAATTATTCAGCCTAGTTCAGGCAAAATTCAATTTATGGACAAACAGGGTAGAGTTGTCACACCTGACCTGTCGAAAATTGGTTATATTGCGCAAGACCCCGTTTTGTTTCCTAGCACGATAAAAAACAATATTACGATGTTTGATGATAAGTTAGATGGTTTGGTGGAAAATGCAGTCGAGGATGTTGGCTTAGCGCCAGATATAGCCAAATTTGATGCAGGCCTTGATACTAAAATTAATCTGCACAAGTTAAATGTTTCTGGTGGTCAAAGGCAAAAAATTATTTTGGCCCGTTCCAAAATCCATGACAGTAATATTCTGCTCATTGATGAAGGCACAAGTGCGATTGATAAAACGGCAACAGTGGCAATCTTAAAAAAATTAGTCGAGCTGCCAAGCACCATTATCTTTATTGCGCATAACTTTGACGAGCGAATCACTGGCTTGTTTGATCGCGAAATTCAGTTAAGTAAGTAATTTGGTCCAAAGGTAGAAGCAGCTTAACATTAAGTTGCTTCTATTTTTTATTCTCAAAATTTCATAGCAAAATCATATCCTTTCATGTTTGAATATTGACCTGTTGTTGCAAAAAGTGATATTTACTTCCACTAACTCGGTATTCTAATAATTGAGATTACTGAAAGGAGAAACTATGCTTATTGAAACGCACAATTTAACTAAAAATTACGGTAATCGTCCTGCTTTAAATGGAGTTGATTTAAAAATTGGTAAGGGACAACTCATTGCTTTTCTAGGTACAAATGGAGCAGGAAAATCAACTACAATTAATATTTTGACTGGGTTATTAAAGCCAACTTCAGGTACTATTTCTTATGCAGCTAACCTGAAAATAGGTGTAGTTTTTCAGACTAGTGTTTTAGATGATAAATTGTCAGTTAAAGCCAATCTCTATTTAAGGGCAAGAATGTATAAAGAGTTTTCATCAGATTGGCTCGAAGAACTAGTTAACTTAATGGGGATTAGGAGATTCTTGCACCAAAAATACGGAACATTGTCTGGTGGTCAAAGAAGAAGAGTGGACATCGCCCGATCATTAGTTAATCGTCCCGATATCTTGTTTTTAGATGAGCCAACCACAGGGCTAGATTTACAAACAAGAATAGTGATTTGGCAACTCTTACAAAAGCTGCAAAAAGAGCAAGGACTAACTATTTTCTTGACGACGCATTATCTAGAAGAAGCTGAAAGTGCCGATCAAATGTATATTTTGGAAAATGGGCATGTCTTAGCCAGTGGAACAGTTAAAGAAATTAAAAAGCAATATGCGCCTACTAAATTACTCGTTAATATAAAGAATAAAGCGAAGCTGAAAACAAATCATGCGGTCATTCACCTTAAAAATAACCTAGTTGAAATTGATGCTTTGTCTTTTAAAGAAGTAACGAGCTTCCTAAATCAAAATCTGGATGAAATAACTGATTTTGAGTATCGTAAAGGATCAATCAATGACGCCTTTATTAAAATTACGGGAAAGGAGTTACAGTGATGCTTGCTCTATTACAAAGAAACATTAGAATTTATTTTGGAAATATTTTCGGCGTGATTATGTCTTGCTTAGGGGCATTGATTTCATTCTTTATCTATATTGGCTTTTTACAAAGAACTTTAGAAAAATCTTGGGGTAATATTCCGCATATTACCGAAATCCTCGATTTGTGGATGATTGCAGGTATTGTGACAATTGCGGGAATTACAACGTCTTTTCAGGCGTTAGGGCAGCTCGTTAAGGACAAAGAAACAAGAACAGCAGATGATTTGAGCCTGACCGATACTTCTCTGCCAACGCGAAATTTTGCTTATATTTTAGCAAGTATTTTTGTTAGTTTGATCATGCAAATAGTTACTTTTGCGATAATGAGCATTTATTTTACAGCGGTTGATAAAATTAGTATTCCTAATAATGCATATTTGTTAAGCAGTGGGTTTATTTTGCTGGGTGCTATTTCCGCGACCTTGGTAAACGGCGTAATTACGCTATTTATTCATTCTTATACTACTTTTAGTCGTTTATCATCTATCATTGGAGCAGCGGCAGGTTTTGCGGTAGCGACTTATATGCCATACGGAACATTAACTACTCATGCTCAAACTTTAGTTAAGTTAATACCAAGTAGTTATGAAGCTGCAGCTTTAAGAAGTATATTGCTATACAAAGTAAGCCCGAATTTTTTAACAGGTAATGCAAGAACTCAAATGTTTAATTATCTTGGGGTTTCTTATAAAATTTATGGCTATCGGTTAGCCAGAATGGATAATGCCTATATGTTGTTGGGGATGACAGCACTTTTGACTGTGATGATTATTGTTTTATCATTGACAATTGCTAAAAGTAAAAATAATGTTTGAAGAATTAACCGGTTATTTTAGAAATGTAAAAACTTGGTTAGTAAGTGAGCATTAGTAATATAAAATTTTCATTTATTATCTTATGTTTTGGTTTGCACATTTTGGTGCTTACAATTAACTGTTTACGTGTAAATATGATATTTTTGGGGTATTCTTAAATTTGAACTACCAAAGTAATGAATAGAGTATGAAATCGTCATTCTTACAAGATAGAAAGAAAGTGAAGCATAAGTGAAAATTAAATTTCAAACCGATGCCACTTTAAGCAAAGATGAAATTGAAGTTGCCATTAAAGCTATGCAGGAAACAGAAACTGTCAGTAAATTGATCAGTTATTTAAATAAGTTTAACGAAAGTCAGCGCGCATTAATCCCTGTTAAAACTGAGGATCGCATTATCACCCTTAAACAAAGGGAAATTATCAAAATCGAAGTTCAAACAACGACATTAATCTACTACACAACCAAAAATGTTTTTAAAGCTAAGGGGAGACTCTATCAGGTGCTAACTAATTTGAACGATGATTTTGTTCGAGTGTCTCGCCATGGTCTAATTAATTTAAATTATTTGGAGTCAATTGAGGTCGGCTTTGCGGGAAATATGGTTGCTAAACTAGCCAATAACTTAAAAGCTGATGTTTCAAGACATTATTTGCCAGAATTAGAAAAAAAGGTAGGTCTTTAAAATGAAGCTACTAAAAAAGTGTATTAGTTATTTCTTAACCGGAGTTGGCTTTGGTTCAACCAGCTATTTAGCTATCTTAACTTTTGTCTATCCTAAGGTTGCACCCACCCAAATTAGTTTTATATCCGTTTTCATCATGTCAGGTTTGATTGGCCTTTTGTCGATGATTTTTGAAACAGATCTGCCTTTTACAATTGCGCTGATTATTCACTTAGCGGGCAGTTTTATCTTATTTATTCTAATGATGATAATTAGTAATTTTGCTTTAAGCCAAGTGACAATTGCACTTTTCTTGCTAATCTACCTGATTGTTTGGGCGGTTGTAATCTTGATGCAGGTAAATACTGTTCATAAAATTAATAAACGAATTAAGAAGCGAAATAGCAATAAATCGTAAACAAAGTAGAATAAAAGAGCAAGGTCAACCACCAATTAAAACTGGGCAAACGTAAAAAGCAGGCAAAGCACATTTTTCAGTGTTGAGTCTGCTTTTTTGTTAATTCAAAAGTTAAAGCTACAATTTGTAAACATTATTTACTTATTGAGTGAAATAACTGAGTCACGTAGCTTTAATTGTGGATGATGGACAACCGAAGTAAACTTTTTCCCATCGATTAGCGCTAAGATTCCCTTACCAGCTTCTTCACCAACTGATGTGCGCTGGTAATTCATTGTTGTCAAACTAGGATTTAAGTAAGCTGCAGAGTCAAAATTATCAAAGCCAACAATCGAAATGTCTTGTGGAATTCTAATGTTTTTCTTTTTAAGTTTATCAGTTACTAGTAGAGCCAGCTCATCGTTGTAACAAGCAATTGCTGTTGGTGGCTGACTGCTATTTAAATAATCGTCAATCTTTTTACTAATAATACTGAATGAATCATGCGAACTATACATAATTAAATTGCTATTAGCCAAATTAGCATCATTATTCTGATAGGCCTGGATAAAGCCTTTCATACGTTCTACACCTTGGAGATCATCAGTCTGAAAGATCCCTAATATATTTTTATGGCCTTTATGTAAAAGGTAATTGATTAATTCTTCTTCAGATTCACGATCAGAATTAGTGATTGCAGGGAAATTAAATTCTGGGTATTCTGCATTAATGAATAAAAGTGGAATCTTGCTTTTTGCAATCCTTTGATAAATATCAGAATTTTGACAGGGTTTTGCACTCTCACTTGGCTCAACTATTAGTCCAGCAACTTGTAAGTCAAGCATTTTAATTAAATTAGAGCGTTCAGTTTTTGGATAATTATGAGTGTTAGCTATTAGAAGAGAATATCCTTTAGGATCAATAACGGTATCAATCTGAGAAATAATTTTGGGGAAAATGTAGTCTGCAATATGTGTACAAATTAAACCAATAGTTTTACTTTTAGGATTTACTTGCCACTTCTTGTTCCAATCTTGGATAAACATCCCACTTCCCTGAACTTTATAAATTAGATGCTCGTTTTGTAACTCAGTTAGTGCTTTTCTAACAGCATATCTTGTCGAATGAAAGCGATTAATTAATTCACTTTCAGTAGGAAGTTGTTGATTAACTTGATAATGTCCAAAAGTAATTTCATTTTTTAAAGTCTCCACAATGGCTATGTAATCACGTTTCAAAATATAAACCTCCAAAAAAATAGTTTGATAAAAGAAGCCATTACTCAAATTAGATATAAAAGATTAGATAAAAATTGTAATTCATTAGTCTAATTTTTTAGTATAAAAATAACAGTAGTTTCATAATCATTTCTATTAATTATAATATTAGTCATTTTATGGGATGAATTTTTGGAAAAATACAGCATAAAAAACAAATATTTTTTCTTTATAACAAAATATGCCTTAATATCAACACTTAACTTACATAAATATTATAAAATTTATTCGAATAAATTTCAACAGCTATTGCAGATAACAAATAAAAGTCATATTATGAAAGTGCTTTCGAGAAGGCGAAAATTAAAACTAGTTTTAGATAAAAGGAGGTACTATGAGTGAAAAAGAATAAAATTTCTAGTCGATTTATTTATTTCTTTGGTTCATTTGGTGGAATTTTATTTGGTTATGACATTGGAGTTATGACAGGTGCTTTACCTTTTCTTCAAAAAGATTGGCATTTAACAAATGCAACAGTTGTTGGTTGGATAACTTCAGCTGTTATGTTTGGAGCCATTTTTGGAGGAGCAGTTGCTGGCCAGCTTTCTGATCGTTTTGGACGACGCAAAATGATTTTGGCTTCAGCTATTGTATTTGCAATTTTTGCTTTACTTTCAATGGTTGCTCCGAATAATGGGGCACTTTATTTAATTATTGTCAGAGTCTTATTAGGTCTAGCTGTTGGTGCGGCTTCGGCTTTGGTTCCAGCATATATGTCAGAAATGGCACCTGCAAACGCCAGAGGTAGTCTTTCAGGCTTGAATCAAACAATGATTGTTTCAGGAATGTTGCTATCTTATATAATGGATTTCTTATTAAAAGGGCTTCCACAAGCTTGGGGTTGGAGAATAATGCTTGGCTTGGCCGCTGTTCCCGCAATTATCTTGTTTTGTGGCGTACTACGTTTACCAGAATCACCTCGGTTTTTAATAAAAAATAATCAGGAACAAGAAGCTAAGGCAGTTCTTTCAAGTATTCGGAAAAACCCACAGGAAGTTACCGATGAAATTAATGATATAAAATCCGCTTCACAAAAAGAAAATTCTGCAACTGAAGCAACGACCTGGGGTTCTCTTTTTAGTAGTAAATATCGTTATTTGGTTATTGCTGGTGTCGGTGTGGCAGCTTTTCAGCAATTTCAAGGAGCAAATGCAATCTTCTATTACATTCCGTTAATTGTGGAAAAGGCAACAGGAAACGCTGCAAGTTCAGCATTGTTATGGCCAATCGTTCAAGGTGTGATTTTAGTGATTGGTTCGTTGGTATATATAGCAATAGCTGAAAAATGTAAGCGAAGAACCTTACTAATGCTAGGCGGAACTGTAATGGGTCTTTCCTTTTTACTTCCTTCCGTTATTAATAGTATAGATCCTCATGCAAATCCAATGATGATTGTAGTTTTTCTATGTATCTATGTTGCATTTTACTCATTCACTTGGGCACCTTTAACTTGGGTTTTAGTAGGTGAAATTTTCCCATTGGCAATTCGTGGACGTGCTTCTGGATTAGCCTCATCCGTCAACTGGATTGGATCTTGGGCTGTAGGTCTACTGTTTCCAATGATGACGGCTTCAATGTCTCAAGAAATGGTTTTTGCAATCTTTGGCATTATCTGCATTTTAGGAGTCTTATTCGTTAAATTCTGTGTACCGGAGACCAAAGGATATACATTAGAGCAAATTGAGTCTATTGGAATGAATCACGGAAAAGATCTGATGGAGGACTAAAGAGAAATTGAATATTTCAGAAATTGTGCAACTAATAAAATCAGGTCAAACAGCACTTGGAATTGAATTTGGCTCAACACAAGTAAAAGCAGTATTAATTACAACTGATTTCCAGCCAATTGCATCAGGTAGTTATCTCTGGGAGAACACACTGCAAGATGGAATTTGGACATATTCACAAAAAGAAATTTTAACTGGCTTAAGACAAAGTTATGCACAATTAGCTGCAAATGTAAGCAGTAAATATCATGTCAAAATTGAACATATTGGTTCAATCGGTGTAAGTGCAATGATGCACGGATATTTGCCTTTTGACCAAAATGACAAGCTGCTAGTTCCCTTCAGAACTTGGCGAAATACGATAACTGGAGACGCAGCAAGTGAACTAACCAAATTGTTTAATTTTAATATCCCGCTGCGCTGGAGCATTGCTCACTTGTATCATGCTATTTTGCAAGATGAGAAACATGTAAAAGACATTGCTTATTTAACAACATTAGCAGGTTATGTTCACTGGCAATTATCTGGTGAAAAAAACATCGGTGTAGGCGATGCCTCAGGGATGTTTCCCATCGGTAAGAATGGTCAATTCGATCAGGAATGCTTACAAAAGTTTGGTGCCTTAGAAAAAGTAAAAAAGTACCCGTGGAAGATTGAACAAATTTTGCCACATGTATTAAAGGCAGGCGAAGTTGCTGGTCATTTAACTAAAGAGGGGGCAAATTTACTTGATCCAACCCAGACATTGCAAGCAGGAAGCGTGATGGCACCACCTGAAGGCGATGCAGGAACAGGTATGATTAGTACTAACAGTGTTCGTAAGCGCACAGGTAACATTTCTGTTGGAACTTCTGAATTTTCGATGGTTGTCTTAGATAAGCCACTTAAGAAAGTTCACCGTGACATCGATCTTGTTACAACACCGACTGGGGTGCCTGTAGCCATGGTGCATATCAATAATTGTTCATCTGATATCAATGCATGGGCACAACTTTTCCAGGAATTTGCTGAAAGGGTTGGAATTGACATCAGTACCGATCAGCTATATAGCGCTTTATTTCTAGACGCGACTAAGTCGGATCCCGATGCAGGAGGAATGGTTAATTACAGCTATTTCTCAGGGGAACCAATTACCAAGACGCAAGAAGGCAGACCGCTATTAGTCAGAACACCTAATAGTAAGTTTACATTGGCTAACTTTATGCTGGCTCAGCTATATTCGGCCTATGCACCACTTAGAATTGGGATGGACATTTTGACTAATGAAGAAAATGTCACAACTGATGTCATGATTGCTCAAGGTGGCCTATTTAAAACTCCCGTAATCGGGCAGCAAGTTTTATCCAATATGTTGAACTTACCAATCTCTGTTATGACTAACGCTAGTGTCGGCGGACCTTGGGGCATGGCAGTACTCGCGCAATATGTTGCTTCCGGTGCGTCCGAGCCATTAGAAGATTACCTAGATTCTAAGGTTTTTGTAGATTCCGAAATTATGACACTGAGTCCAGAGCCAGAAGGAGTTAAGGGTGCTGCTAAATACCTTGAGCGCTATAAATTAGCACTTCCTTTGGAAAATGAAGCAAAAGTTTTGAGTGATGAGGCGAAGTAAATGCTGGAACAACTGAAAAAAGAAGTATATGAAGCTAATATGCAGTTACCAAAACTAGATTTGGTTACATTTACCTGGGGCAATGTTTCAGGAATAGACCGCGATCAAGGATTATTTGTCATTAAGCCTTCTGGCGTGGATTATGATAAATTGCAACCTGAAGACCTTGTAGTAGTTGATCTGACGGGTAAAGTGGTTGAAGGTAAATTAAATCCTTCAAGTGACACTCCAACACATACGTATTTATATAATCATTTTCCTAAAATTGGTGGTATTGTGCACACCCATTCGCCGTGGGCAGTAGCCTTTGCGGCAGCTAAAATGGATATTCCTGCTCTTAATACAACGCATGCAGATACTTTTTACACTGATGTACCAGCTGCAGATGCGTTAACTAAAGAAGAAATCGAAGAAGATTATGAGGGCAACACTGGTAAAACCATCGTTCGCACTTTTAATGACCGTCATTTAGATTATGAAGCAACTCCTGGGAGTTTAGTTAGTCAGCATGGACCGTTTTGTTGGGGTGAAACTCCGGCTAAGGCAGTTTACAATGCTAAAGTTTTAGAAGTTGTTGCCGAAGAAGATTATCATACTTTGCAATTAACTAGGTCTGATAGCCATCTTCCTCAGTATTTATTAGATAAACATTATTACCGTAAGCATGGAGAAAATGCATATTATGGTCAGAATAATGCGCAATCAAAAACACATGCTAAAAGAAAGTAAAATTTATTATTTTAATTAAAAAGGAGAGTTTATATTATGTTAGAAGTACCTAAATATGAATTTTGGTTCGCAGTTGGAAGTCAACACTTATATGGTGAAGAAACCTTGAAGGAAGTTGCAGAAGATGCTAAAAAGATTGCAGATGGCCTAAATAAAAATGGAAATTTGCCATATAAGATTGTTTTCAAACAAGTTTTAACTACAGCGGATGAAATAACCAAGTTTATGAAAGAAGCTAACTATGAAGATAAAGTAGCTGGCGTCATTACTTGGATGCACACATTTTCACCAGCAAAGAACTGGATTCGTGGCACAAAACTTTTACAAAAACCATTATTGCACTTTGCAACACAATATTTAGATTATATTCCTTATGACACCATTGATTTTGACTACATGAACTTAAATCAAAGTGCCCATGGTGATCGTGAATATGGTTATATTAATGCCCGTTTACAAATGCACAATAAGATTATTTATGGCCATTGGCAAGATCCAAAAGTAATGAAACAAATTGCTGACTGGGAAGATGTTGCTGTTGCCTATGATGAGTCATTTAACTTAAAGGTTTGCCGGTTTGGCGATACGATGCGTGACGTTGCAGTTACTGAAGGCGACAAGGTTCAAGCTCAAATCCAATTAGGCTGGACAGTTGATTACTATGGCGTAGGCGACTTAGTTGATGAGATGGCTAAAGTTAAAGAATCAGAAGTTGATGATGAATATGCTGATTTAAAGTCTCGTTATATTATGGTTCAGGGCTCAATGGATGAAGCCGCATATGAAAAGACTGTTCGCTATCAATTGAGACAATATATTGCCATGAAACGCTTCTTAGAACGTGGGGGCTATACTGCTGTTACTAGCAACTTTGAAGACCTACACGGTTTAGAACAACTTCAAGGCTTATCGGCTCAGTTATTAATGCGCGATGGTTACGGCTTTGCCGGTGAAGGTGACTGGAAGACAGCTGCATTATTGCGGACAATTAAGATTATGACCCATAATCAAAAGACTGCATTTATGGAAGACTATACGTTAGACTTGCGCCCAGGTCACCAAGCAATTTTAGGCTCACACATGTTGGAAGTTGATCCTTCGATTGCTTCAGAAAAACCACGTGTTGAAGTTCATCCCCTAGATATTGGTGGTAAGGCAGATCCTGCACGTTTAGTCTTTTCTGGCTCTGAAGGCGATGCAATCGATGTCACCTTAGCTGATTTTAGAAATAACTTTAAGTTAGTTACATATGCAGTTGATGCCCATAAGGCTGAAAAAGAAACACCACATTTACCTGTTGCTAAACAATTATGGACTCCAAAAGTTGGCCTTGAAAATGGCTCAAAGCAATGGATTCAAGCTGGTGGTGGCCACCATACAGTCTTCTCATTCGCAGCAACTGAAGAGCAAATAACAGATTTAGCTACTCTATACGGCGTAGATTTATGTAGTATTAATTAGAAGTAACTAATCTGTACAAAGAATAAAATCCCTATATATTTCATGAAAAGCAATTAAATATTTATCTAAATACACTATTTCAATTATCTTGTTGAAGTAGTGTATTTTGCTAAAAAGAACAGGAGAATAAAAATGAAGGTAATTAAAGAATTTTTTGAAAAATATCAAGATCACGATGTTACCAAGGTAACTTTGGAAAATGACAATGGTGTTGCAATTTCGTGCTTATCAATGGGTGCAACTTGGTATGAGTTTTTAGTGCCACAAGAAAATGGCCAACAGAAAAATTTGATTATGAATTTTGCTCATTGTGCTGATTATTATGCAAATGGACTTTGTTGTTGTCAGGGAATTGGTCGTGTAGCTGGCCGAATTAAAAAAGGTCAATTCACTTTAAACAACAAGCAAGTTCAAGTACCAACAAATGAGAATGGAAATACTCTCCATGGTGGTAAAGGCGGTTTTCGCTTTCTGAATTGGTCGGTAGCAACAGAGCAGACCGATGATAGTGTCAGCGTCATTTTCAAAAAGATAATCGATGAAAACACGGATGGTTTTCCTGGCGACTTTAAAGCGACAATCACTTACACGTTAAATAATCAAAATCAGGTAACAATTTCTGAAAAGGCAATTAATGGTGGAAAGGCGACACTATTTAATCCAACTATTCATGTTTACTTCAATTTAAGTGATGCATCCAATCTAGATTCACATGAAATTAAAATCAATAGTCAGAAATACTTACAACTAGATTCTCAGTTGATTCCAACAGGCAAAATGTTACTGACCGCCAATACCCCATATGATTTTCATGAATTTAAAAACCTAGCTACTGCAATTAGAGAAAACGCTGGTTTTGATGATGCATTTGTTATTGATGGACCAGAAAATGAAATGAAGGAAGTAGCAATCCTGCGTGAAAAAGAAAGTGGTCGTCAAGTTAAGATTACTAGTGAATCAAACTGTCTAGTGATGTATACGATGTCGCAAGAACAACCAGGAGTCAAGTTTGTGCGCGATCAGGGGATTGTTGCTCAGCCAAGTGAAGCAGTTGCGTTAGAAGCGCAGGTTTTGCCTGATGCGATAAACCACGGTAACTTTGGCAATATTATTCTGCCGGCAAATGAAACTAAAACACATAAGATTATTTTTAGTTTTAGTAATTAATGGGCAGGCAATTTAGTTAAAACATTTTG
Source organism: Lactobacillus sp. B4015 (assembly GCF_026536055.1). Classification (NCBI taxonomy): domain Bacteria; kingdom Bacillati; phylum Bacillota; class Bacilli; order Lactobacillales; family Lactobacillaceae; genus Lactobacillus; species Lactobacillus sp. B4015. The sequence goes on along the minus strand of NZ_JAFNOY010000001.1, from coordinate 191,350 downwards.
GAAAAGCTGCCTTTAATTTGAATAACTATTGTTAATTCCAAAAGTTAGGATAATTCAATAGATCTTAGCTGAGGACTAACGCCGATATAAACTTGGTGTTAGTCCTTTTTTAACCATGATTATTTTAATATAGATGGCACAAACGATTATAAGATAGTTTGATCATAATAAAAGTCTCAAAGTTGTTTTAACTTCGAAGTCCATGTCAAAACTATAATTTAGCTCTTTTTTCAAAAGCATAATAAGATCCAGTACGTAAACAACGTGTGATGATATTGGCAATTTCATCAACTGGTGCGGAAGGGTTTGTCTCAATCCACCAGAGTATAACTTGCATTGCCGAAGAAGCAAATAGGTTAGCCTGTAATTGATGATATACGGTTAATTCTTTATCCAATGAATAAACATTTTCCTTAAATTTTTCGGCGAAGATTGTTTGCATTTTGTTAAAAACTTCATCTTCTAAGTTAGGTGACCACATGACTTTTAGCCATTCGCGATGATGATAAATTGGTAATAAAGCCTTGGGAAGATCTGCCTCATATCTTTTTAAGTCATAGTTTTTATTCATAAAAGAAAGATCGAGTCGCTGCGAAAAGTTCTCCAAGGTGCTATCGATAAAATGCTGTCGTAAATCGTATTTATCATTGTAATATTTATAAAAAGTCGATTTATTAATCATCATTGCATCTGTTAAGTCAAGAATTGTAATTTTAGAAAAGGTTTTTTGCTTAATGCAAGACACAAACCCACGCTCAATCATTATCTTTGTTTTCTTAATTCGTAAATCTGTTTTGTTCATTATTATTTCCCATTTCACTACTTGGATAAAGTCGATTTTTTAAGTTAAACAACGAAAGCACTATTATAGTTGATTAAACAACTTTTATCATCATTCTTCTGGTTTTTCGCTCCTTGTTTTAATGATACAACTAAGTTAGAAGAAAAGAGGTAAAAAATGAGTCATATCAACAAAATGGCCAATCAAATTAAAGCTTTGATTGGTGGCGAGTCCAACATTCAAGCAATCACGCATTGTTCAACTCGCCTTCGAATTAATGTTAAGGATACTAAACTAGTTAAGTTAGCCGAAATAAAAAAGATTGAAGGAGTGGTCGATGCTTTATTTAGTAATGGTCAGCTTCAAATAATAATTGGAACCGAAGTCCCTCGGGTTTATGATGCCTTCATGTCTGGGCTATCTGAAAAAACAAGCCCACAAAAAGATGAGCATACTAAAAACAAAGAAGGAATTTTTTCTAGCATAATCGATTTTATTTCTAGTAGTTTTACGCCGATATTGCCTGCCATAATTGGTGGAGGGCTACTTAAGGGAATAATTGCCATTTTTGTAGCATTTAATTGGCTTTCTGAGAAAAGTATAGATTACCAAGTATTGGCTTTAATTGCAGACGCAAGTTTTCAATTTCTTCCAGTTTTATTAGCTTATACTTCAGCGAAAAAGTTAAAGGCTAACCCCTACATTTCAGTCACTTTGGCTGGTGTTTTGCTGAGTCCTACTTTTCTTGGTATGATCAATAATCAAACAAAAATCGTATTATTTGGATTGCCAATTAGGTCAGTAAATTACACGTCAAGTGTTATTCCAATTTTATTAATTGTTTACGTACAATCAAAAATAGAGAAGTTTCTTAATCAAAAACTTCCATCCACAATTGGTATGTTTTTGACACCAACTATTTCAATTTTTATCAATGCGGTATTGGGCCTAATCATTTTAGGACCAATAGGAGCTTATATAGGAGATTATCTTGGTATGGCAATAGGCTTTATGAATAGTCACGTTCCCTGGCTTGCACCAACCATCTTGGGAGCTTTTTCACCACTATTTGTTATGCTGGGTGTTCATTATTCCCTTTTTCCAATAGCATTACAATCAATTTCACGTTTTGGCTATGATTCCTTTTTGACGCCTTCAGGTTTGGTGGCTAATATGGCTCAGGCCGGTGCCGGCTTTGGTGTTGCCATTAGAGCCAAAAATCAAAAGTTAAAGTTTACAGCATATTCTACTTCAGTAACTGCTTTACTAGGAATTACTGAGCCACTATTATATAGCGTAAATTTGAAACTCAAAAAGCCGTTATATGCAGCAATTATTGGTGGAGCTGTTGGAGGTTTATATGCCGGAATAACTTTTGTAACAGCTACTGCAATGGCAAGCCCTGGTATTTTAGCTTTGGCTTTATTTGCTAAAACACTTAGAAACTTACTTAATGCTGTAATTGCAATGGTAATTTCATTTACAGTTTCATTTGTATTATCTTTAGTATTTGCTCGAACAGATGGGCAAAAAAAGAAAGTCAAAAATGGTAAATCTGAGACGCTAGTTAGTGCCACTGACGGAAAAATTGTTCCTTTAGCTAATGTTAATGATCCACTATTTTCGACTGAGAAGATGGGTAAGGGCGTAGCTATTAATTCAGCTAATGGCGATATTTATGCCCCGATTGCAGGTACAATTACAGCAGTTTTTCCTTCTAAGCATGCTTATGGAATCAAAACTGCAGATAATCTTGAAGTTCTGATTCATCTTGGAATTGACACAGTTGAGTTAAAGGGAAAATATTTTACATCTTTTGTTAAACAAGGACAAGAAGTAGACCAAGGTCAAAAAATAGCTCATTTTGAGTCTAATTCAGTTAAAAAAGCCGGTTATAATCCCATAGTTATAATAGTAATAACAAATGATCAAGGTCAAATACCGCAAACTTGTGTAAGTGCTAACCAAAAAGTAACTAAAGGAACTCCCATTATTAAGCTAGAAAAGAAGTAACTATAGTGTATCAGATGAGAATATATACAATTAAATCAAAAGACAATGCCGAACAATATTTTAATGTTCAGTGGTCAAGACATATCGTTAGTTTAAGAAAATTTAATATTGTAGCTTGTTCAGTCTTTTTAGAAAATAAGCCAGATGCAAATGACTGCTATCGGATTGTTGCCATAGTTAAGGGAAAGAGTGAAGAGCAACTTTCGACTTCTAATGATGAATTTATGCAAAGTAATGAATTTAAACAAGATATGCAAGACTTTCCAATGCAGACAATTAAAAATGTTGAAACAATCAATTTGACTAGAAAGGAACTATAGCAGAAATAATGAAGAATGATTTTTTATATGGTGTAGGAACATCTGCTAGTCAAATCGAAGGCGCCTATATGGCAGACGGTAAAGGTTTAAGCATGGCAGATCTTTTACCGGTAAACAAAAACGAACGATTTAAATGTGTTAAAGATGGTAGTTTTGCTTTAGCTAATTATGATGCTAATAAAAAATATTATCCCGCACATAATGCAATTGATTTTTTTCATACATATGAGGAAGATATTGAACTTTTAGCTGGATTAGGCATTAATTCTTTCCGTTTATCCATTATGTGGTCACGAATTTTTCCTACAGGAGAGGAAAACGAGCCCAACCAAGAGGGGCTTGACTTTTACGTTAAAGTCATTGATGAATGTCTTAAAAACCATCTTGAGCCAATTGTGACTATCAGTCATTTTGATACTCCAGTTGAACTAATAAAAAAATACGGTGGCTGGTTTAATAGAAAACTGATTGAAGCATATTTAAGGCTATGCAAAGCGCTTTTTAGGACTTTTCAAGGAAAAGTTCATTATTGGATTACTTTTAATGAGATAAACATGATTTTGCAATTACCGTTTGTGGGTGGGGGGCTTTGTTTTAAGACCAGCGAGAATAGAGAGCAAAAAATGTATCAGGCAGCGCATTATCAACTAGTGGCTTCCAGTGCTGCAACTAAGTTAGCTCATCAAATTGATTCTAAAAATAAAATAGGCTGTATGCTTGCTGCTGGTGAAGTTTATCCTTATTCTTGTAACCCACAGGATGTTTTTGCAGCTTTGCAGAAGAATCGCGAACAATATTTCTTTTCTGATATTCAAGTACGTGGATATTATCCCTCATATGCTAATGAACTATTTAAACAAAAAAATATTAAGCTAGATATCCTGCCCCAAGATGAAGAAATACTAAAAAATACTGTTGATTTCGTCTCTTTGTCATATTATTCAAGTCGCTGCACTACAACAGATCCACAGGTACAAAAAAATGTTACTGATGGTAACGCATTTGAGTCTGTCAAAAATCCATATTTAGATACCTCTGAGTGGGGATGGCAAATTGACCCACTAGGTTTTCGGATTACGCTAAATAATTTATATGATCGCTACCAAATACCGATGATGGTGGTCGAAAATGGTTTAGGCGCAGTTGATACTTTAACTAGTGACCGTAAAATTCATGATTCTTATCGTATTAATTATTTAAAGAATCACTTAAACGCGCTGCAAGAAGCAAGAAAGGATGGTGTAGACCTATTGGGTTACATGGCATGGAGTGGAATTGATGCAATTAGTGCATCTACCGGCGAAATGCGCAAACGGTATGGCTTTATATATGTCGATTATAATGATAGAGGCCAAGGCTCAGGTAAGAGGTTTAAAAAAGATTCATATTACTGGTTTAAAACTTGGCTGGCAGAGGAACGTTAGTCTTAATTAAAAATGAGCTTAAACAAAAAAGAAGCTTCACGCTGTGATTCTATAGTGACGGTAAGCTTCTTTTTTACATATTTTTTTAGCAGAAAAACTAATTTTTCAGCATTAATCTAATATCTTTATTTAACCCTTAATTTGATCGTAAATTACGTTAGCGACATGTTTGCCGGAATAGAATACAAAGCCAGCTTCAGTTCCTGGCATATTTGGACCATATGTATCACCAATTAACATTCCCGCTGCATCGTTACCCGCAGCGTATAATCCTGTAATTGGTTTACCATCTTTATCCAATACCTTGTGCTCAGTATCAGTTTTGAGACCACCCATTGTACAAAAGGCGCCGATTCCTAACTCAATTGCATAAAATGGTCCATTTTCGACGGGTATCATGAAGTCCGCTTTTTTACCAAAGTCTAAATCTTGACCATCATGAGCAAGTCGATTATAACGCGTAACGGTCTTTTCTAAATCGACCAACCCGATCTTTTGGGCCAGTTCGTGAACTGAATTTGCCTTAGTCAGGTAAGGTGCATTCTCGGCAAAGGCTTGCTGAATTTCTTCCTTAAGGTGCGGTAAACGAGTATCGTGGTAATCCCAAGTACCCATTGGCTTATAAATGTGTTCGTCATTCAAATAATCAATCGTGCTTTGATCCAAAATGGTAAAGACCTTGCCCTGAGTAAAGAGGGCATTGCCAGCTAGGGCGAAGTTATCGACAACCTCTTCGTTAACAAACCGCTCGCCGTTTTCGTTGACCCAAAGAAGAGATTGCTGGTCTGCTGCTCCGTTTAATTCGGAATAACGGTAAACGTAACCTGGCTTGGTGTGGTCTTTGAGGTAACCTCCAAAGAGCATGGCAGTTCCCATCGCATATTTTTGTGCACCAGCAGCCCAAGCAAGTTTTAAACCATCTCCCGTATTCTTTTCAGAATTAACAGGGATTAATTGGTCCGGGTCATAATGGGTTTCGTTTTTAATTAATTCTTGATTGTTTAAATAGCCACCGGTTGCTAAAACTACTGCCTTAGTGGCAACGGTCTTTTGACTATGAGTAGCGAGATCTTCTAAAACTACGCTGGTAACTTGACCATCTTGATCTAAAATAACTTTGGTTACAGTAGTTGAGGTAACTACATCGGTTCCTTGCTCTTTTGCTTTCGGTTCTAAAACGTTGTGGATAACAGCCTTGCCTAATCCTTTGAATAAATGCCATGTGCGATAGCCGCTGCCTAAAGGAGCAACATCAAGATATTCTACGCCAAGATCTTTTAACCATTTAATGATATCTGCCGAAGCAGCAATGTATTCCTGCCAGACTTTTGTATCTGCACGATAATGAGAATAATTTAATTCCTCATTAAGGACATCTTCTTTAGTCAGCTTAACATGATGCTCTTTTTGCAAATATGAATCTACTGCAAATGCGCCTTCAATGTATTCACCACTGCCGCCAGTATTGTGCCCTTTTTCAACTACTAAAACTGACAATCCCCGGTGACTTGCCTGATAAGCGGCTGTAAAGCCAGCAGCACCGCCACCAACAACTATAACATCATAATCATTTTTGATTTCCATATCAAAATCTCCTTTTCTCACCAAAAATTATAACCGCTTACAGCGTCAGTATGTTATAGTTATTTCAGTCGAGACTAGGACATTAAAGTACGGGTAAAACAAATGGATAGTGAACAAATAAAAGTATTTTTAGCGGTTGCTCAACAAGGTAGTTTTGGTCGAGTTGCTGAGCAGCGTTATGTAACGCAAAGGGCAGTTTCGCGCCAAATTTCACGATTAGAAAATGAAATTGGCGTAAAACTGTTTAACCGTACTAATAATCGCATCAGTCTTACACCAGCTGGTAAATATTTTGCTGGGCGAGCACAAGAGTATTTAAATAATTTTGATCTAACGGTTTCTGAATTGAAGCACATCTCTAAGTCAACGGAGCAGACGCTATCAATTGGCTACTTTTCGATTTTTGACGCATACATTATGGAAAAAGAGATTATTAATTATCGGAAATTGCAATTGTCGCCGAAGATTTCCTTTTTTACGATGGAAGAAAGCGTTGAGCACTGCCTGGCGGATTTGGTATTAAACAAGCTCGATTGTGCATACATTAACCATTATGGTAGTTATGATATTCCACAGGCAGAATTGTATGAATATGTTTCGGTGTATTCCAACGAAATGGTATTAGGAATCAGTAAACAGAATAAGTTAAGTCAGAAAAAATATATTGATGAAAATGATTTAGACGGCGCGACGCTTTTTTATTACAGTAGTGAAAACTCTGATTTTATGCGCAAGACATTTGCTGCTACTTTAAATAAAAATGAGCATAATTATCAAATTGAACGTGTCTCTTCAATTGAGCAGCTACTAACAAACACTGCGTTAAACCAGGGGATTTCTTATATTCCCCGAGGACTAATTGATTACATCATGCAGCCTAACTCGGAAATTGTGTACCGGCAGTTTCGTTCACAACAACAAAATCAAGAGTATGCGATGCAATTAATTTACTTAAAAAATAATCGCTCTCGTGCACTTAAAAGTTTTGTGCAATCGTTAAAGCAGTTCAGGATATAAAAATAAGCTTTGCCCACTTTTGGACAAAGCTTTTTTATTCTAGTTTTTTATTCTTTTTTTGGACATAAAGGTAAACGGGCCAGCCACTCAGCGTTAATAAAATGCCAATGATTGCTAAAATTGGCTGTGTCAAAGTTGTGGTAATAACAACAAACAATGCACCGCAGATTGCCAAAATCGGTGGTAGCGGGTACCAGGGGATTTTATATGGCCTTTCTAAATCTGGATGTTTTTTGCGCAAAGCAAAGACGCCAGTAAACAAGAGAATTGAAAAGATCCACGAAACGTAAACTAGCATGTCAGTTAGTGAATCAAAGGTCCCTGAAAAAATCATAATGGTTGCGATGATGCATTCAAATAACATGCTGTTAGTTGGAACGATTGTTTGATTATTTAATTTGCCAAAATAGTTTGAGGCTGGCAGTTTCTTTTCTTTACCTAAAACATAGGGCATTCTGGAGCCTAATAAGAGGTGGCCGTTAATGGCACCAAAAACCGATACTAAAATTCCGGCAGCGATAATGGTTCCACCTAGGTGGCCGAATAACTTTTGGGCCGTTAACAAGGCAGTACTTTGATTGCCGACTACTTGATTCCACGGAATAACTTTGACATAACTCCAATTTAGTAAAGTATAAAAAATGGTTACACCAAACAAACCCCAAATGATGGCCTGGGCTAAGGTCTTAGCGGGATTCTTGATTTCACTTGCAAGGTTACCTATACTAAGCCAGCCATCATAGGCAAAAAGAACTGCTAGCAAGGCTTGACCAAAAGCTGCCGTGCTACTGGCGGTAGTCAAATGAGGGCTAGGCGCACCTGCTAGTTGATTAGGACCTTGATAAAAAAGCGCGAAAACGATAATAGCAATAATTGGTAACAGTTTAATTACCAAAGCTATTTTTTGCACCTGTGAACTTAACTTGGAGCCTAACCAGTTGATTACTAGCACTGTTAACATGACAAGCAAAGCAATAAGTGTTGTCGAACAATTTTTAAATTGTGGAATTTCTTTTAGTTGCGTTGCAAAGACAATTGAGAGGGCAGCAATGTTGGCTGGATAATAAATGATAATTAGGGACCAGCCAAATAAAAAAGAAACTTGCGGACCGTAAATCTTTTCGAGATATTTCACTGGACCACCATCTTCAGGATAAACGGAAGCAAGTTCTGCAATACTGAGGCCGGCCATTAATGTGATAAAACCAGCAAGTGGCCAAACTAAAATACTGAGCCAGGCATTGTGTGTTAGCGATGAGATATTTGCAATTTTGAAAAAAGCACCGCCCCCAATCATGGTTCCCATGACTGTTGCCAAAGCAGCGAAAAAGTTGAGTTGTCTTTTCATAATAATTACCCTATTTAAAAATTACAATAATTAATTGTAATTATAGGCTATGCTGTCCGAAATAAAAAGTTTGCTTACATTTTTTTCAATTTATTTTTAAGATTAAATATAATAATACTTAAATCATTAATTTGAAAGCAATTTCAAGTGTGCTATTATTCTTTTAGAGAGCTATTTGGCAAGGTTGCCTTTGGTAATAAGGAGAGAAAATGACTAAGATTACTGTTATTGGTAGTATTAATCTAGATACCAATTTGCGCGTTAAGCAAATGGTTAAACCAGGCGAAACGATTCATGCAAAAGAGCATTATTCTGCTGCTGGTGGCAAGGGTGCAAATCAGGCCGTTGCTGCTGCTCGCTCAGGCTGCGAAGTTAACTTTATCGGCGCGGTTGGAAATGATGCACCCGGAAAAGAAATGCTAGGGCTTTTAAAGCAAGAAGGAATCGATACTTCTGGTGTAAAAGTGATTAACAATGAATCAACGGGCCAGGCATTCATCACCGTTGATGATGCTGGGCAAAACTCAATCACAATTTATTCTGGAGCTAACTCTGGCTTTAATGCTGATGATGTAGCTGAAAAGCGTGACTTATTGGGCCAAAGCGATTATGTGATTGCCCAATTTGAGACGCCGGTTGAAGCCACAATTAAGGGCTTTGAAATTGCACACGCAGAAGGAATAAAATCTATTTTGAATCCGGCGCCAGCGATGACCGAAATTCCTTCTGCTTTGTTAAAGCAGACTGATCTTATCGCACCAAATGAAACTGAGGCGGCTACAATTACCGGTGTTCAAGTACGTGACGAAGAAAGTGCTAAAAAAGCAGCAGCGAAGTTGCATGCTCTTGGCGTCGAAGCGGTGATTATCACCATTGGTTCAAAGGGTGCCTTTTATGATTACAATGGTCAAAGTGAATTGGTGCCAGCGTTTAAGGTTAAAGCCGTTGATACTACAGCTGCTGGTGATACTTTTATCGGTGCAATGACTAGTATCCTTAAGCCTGATTTTTCTAATTTAAAAAAGGCAATTATTTTTGCCAATAAGGCGTCATCGTTAACCGTGCAGCGTTATGGTGCTCAGCCATCGATTCCCTATAAAAAAGAAATAGAACAAGTTGACTAGATTTTTCGTAGTTTACGGGTCTTTTGACTAGCATAATCGTTAGATTAGTAAAAAATAGTTTAACTTAGACGTGGTAAAAATTATAATTAAGATGAACTTGTTGGTGCAGCATGAATTTAAGCTGTCCAATTAGCACAGAAAGGACATCTATTATGACTACTAAAATTGGTATTATTGGCGATGGGCACGTTGGCTGCACCGTTGCACATGAATTAATTGTTTCAGGATTAGTTGATGACTTGGTAATGATTGATCTTAATGAGGGCAAGGTTAACGCTGATGCTGTCGACTTTGAGGATGCAATGGCTAATTTACCCAACCACGTCAATATTACGGTTAATGATTACAGTGCACTTAAAGATGCGGAAATTGTGATCAGTACATTGGGTAAGATTTCTCTTGAGTCAAAGGGCGATCGTTTCCAAGAGCTTGAATACAATAAGAAGCAATTGCAGCCAATCACTGAATCAATTAAAAAAAGTGGCTTTAACGGTATTTTATTGGTTATTTCTAATCCAGTTGATGCTATTACCAACCTTTATCAACAATTAACGGGCTTACCAAAAGAGCGGGTTATCGGAACGGGTACACTGCTCGATACTGCGAGAATGAAAAAAGTGGTTGCTCATAAATTTGATGTTGATCCCCGTTCAGTTAGCGGTTTTGCCTTGGGTGAACACGGTAATTCACAGTTCACTGCTTGGTCAACGGTTAAGGTATTAGAAAAGCCTATTTCTGAACTTGCTAAGTCCGCTTCTTGGGAACTGACAGATTTAGAAGATGAGATTGTCCGTGGTGGTCAAACCGTCTTCATGGGTAAGCACTACACTAATTATGGCGTTTCTGCAGCTGTTGTTAGAATTGCTCGGGCAATTCTGACTGATTCACGGACTGAATTGCCAGTTTCAAGTTATCAAGAAAAATATGGCACTTACATGTCATACCCAGCAATTGTTGGGCGGTGCGGTATTGTTGCTCGCGTTGAATTAAACTTAACGCCAGACGAAGAAAGTCTTTTGCAAAAATCCGCTGAAACAATCAAAGAAAAATCTCAAGCCTAGTTTAAATTGTAATTAGTATTACTGGGTAAAGCGTCCTTTAAAATGGACGCTTTTTTATTGCCCTAATTGCTTGAATTACTAGGAAGAGTCGCGCAAAGCAATTTCATTGACAAAAAGTAAGTATAAGAATAGCATTAACTTTATCAACTGTTTTACTTGAAGGAAGTGCGATTATGGCTCAAATTTTAAACACTGTACAATGCAAAAATGTCTGTTTGTCTAACTCATTTGTATTTAGTCGGTGGGGAAATTTGTGTGTCGCTTAAAAACGGTTTAATTAGCAATCTGCAGTTCTAGTGTAATTTGCGGATTATTGTTTTTATTTGTTAGGTAAGACCCATGAATCCTCGCGATGATTGGGTCTTTTTCTTTTGGAGTGGGGGAGAGAAAATGAGCTGGCAGATCATTACTCAAAGTTTGCCAATTTTTTTAAAAGCCTTTGAACTGACCCTCTGGCTTTCCTTAATTGGAATCTTAGGGGCAATTATCGTTGGTGTGATTAGCAGTTTAGTGCAGTACTTTAAAGTGCCAGTCTTAAGCCAACTATTGGCGGCTTATGTTGAGTTAGCGCGAAACACGCCGTTATTAATTCAACTATTTTTCTTGTATTATGCTTTTCCAGTAATTGGGTTAAAAATGTCAGCGATGACTTGTGGCATCATTGGCCTGATTTTTCTTGGTGGAGCTTATATGGCGGAAGGATTTACCGGTGGGTTCACTGGCGTTAGTGCGACCCAAATTGATGATGGCAAGGCCCTCGGGATGAATAATCTTCAGTTAGCCCGTTATGTGGTTTTTCCACAAGGTTTTGCCTTAAGCATGCCATCTTTAACTGCTAATATCATTTTTCTAATTAAAGAAACTTCGATTTTCTCAGTGATTGCAATTCCGGAATTAACCAATACGGCACTTGATTTAATTGGAATGTATTATCGTTCCAATGAATATTTGTTAATGCTGGTGATTGCCTACGCAATTATTTTAATTCCGGTAATCCTAATCTTGAACTACCTAGAAAGGAGAGTGCGCTATGGCACATTCGGCGATTGATGTCATTTTTACCGGCAACAATTTTGCCAGAATCCTCGATGGTTTATGGACATCTGTCTGGATTTCGGTAGTCAGTCTTGCGGTTGGTCTTATTTTGGGCACTTTATTTGGTATTTTACGTACAATGCCAAACAAAATTATTCGGTTTATTTTGCGACTTTATTTAGAATTTTTCAGAATTGTACCAACAATTGTTTTGCTATATTTGTTCTATTATATCTTGCCGCGTAGTTTTCATATCGATTGGCCAGCCAGCTGGATGGCGATTCTGGCTTTTGCACTGTGGGTCGCCGCGGAATTTAGTGATATTGTCCGCGGAGCACTTGAATCTGTTCCGCTTGTCCAAAAAGAATCGGGACTTGCGCTGGGACTTAGTCCGACGCAACTATTTCGGTATGTTTTATTACCGCAGGCAATGAAACTCGAACTGCCAGCTACGATCAACTTGGCAACCAGAGTTATCAAAACGACCTCTTTATTGATGATGATCAGTATTATGGATGTCATTGCGGTCGGGCAACAAATAATTGAAGCCAATAACCAAAAATATCCGACAGCAGTCTTCTGGATTTACGGACTGATTTTCGTCCTGTATTTTGTAATCGATTATCCATTATCGCTTTGGTCAAAAAAGTTAGCTGCAAAACAGAAATAGGTGGATTAAATGACAAAAGAAATTTTGCGCGTTGAAAATTTAAATAAGTATTACGGAGATCGGCATGTCTTGCATGATATCAACTTTACTCTCCATGAAGGGGAAGTACTAACCTTGCTTGGCCCATCTGGCTCAGGGAAAAGTACTTTGATCAGGTGCTTGAATGGTCTTGAAGAATACAATGATGGGGCAATTTATTTTAAAAACCAAAAAATCACGCCATCGGCCAAAAATTGGCAAAAATTGCGGCAGAAGATTGGCATGGTCTTTCAAAGCTATGACCTTTTTCCTAATCTAACAGTAATGGAAAACATTTTACTGGCACCGACAAAAGTGCAAAAACGGCCTGAAGAAGAAGTCAAAAAAGAGGCGGAAAAACTATTAGCTAGAGTAGGTTTAACTGGCTATGTGGATTCATATCCACGGGAACTGTCAGGTGGACAAAAACAGCGAATTGCGATCGTACGGGCATTAGCTATGCACCCAGAAGTGATGCTATTTGATGAAGTGACAGCTTCACTAGATCCAGAGAAGGTGCGGGGTGTGTTACAAATCATGACAAACTTGGCCAAAGAAGAGCACAAGACAATGATTATTGTGACGCACGAAATGAACTTTGCCCGGCAAATTGCTGATCAAGTCTTATTTTTAGAAAACGGACAGATTTTAGAAAATACTCCGGGAAAGGACTTTTTCGCACAACCGCAAACAGCACGTGCGCGTGCCTTTTTGGCTAGCATGGATTTTTAAGGAGCAAGCATGAAAGTTAAAACAAAAAATAAGGTAATTAGTATAATTGTTGTTGCCGTAGTTTTAATTATTAGCTTTTTTGGGTTTAAATCCTCTTTAAATGAAAGTACGGGTGGCAGCGATAGCAGCGTTAGCGCAATCAAAAAACGGGGCGTTTTGCGTGTGGCAGTGTTTGGTGACTTGCCCCCTTATGGTTGGGTCGACGACCACGGCTTTCGCAGGGGGTATGACTTGCGCTTAGCTAGAAAAATGGCTAAGGATCTTGGCGTAAAGGTAAAGTTTACCCAGGTCAATGCCAATAACCGGGTTGATACGTTAAATTCAAATAAGGCCGATATTGTTCTTGCCAATTTCACGGTTACGCCTGAGCGAAAACAAGTGGTTGATTTTGCCAGACCTTACATGAAAGTTTCGGTCGGAGTCATTTCACCTAAAAGTGCGCCACTTAAAAGTGAGGCGGCTTTGAAGGGAAAGTCGATCATTGTTAATAAAGGGACAACCGCGGAAAACTATTTCACGGCAAGAGGCGGCGTCAATTTGCTGAAGTTTGATTCCAAAACGCAACAGTTTAATGCCCTGAAAAATAAGCGTGCGGCGGCTTTAGCCGATGACAACTCGTATCTTTATGCCTGGGTAAAGCGTAATCCAACTTATACGGTTGGAATTAAAAATATTGGGCCAAACCAGTATATTTCGCCAGCCGTGAAAAAAGGCAATAACTCTCTTTTAGATTGGACCAATAAAGAAATTACCAAGTTGACCAACCAGAAGTTCTTTACCGATGACTATAATAAGGAACTAAAACCATATTTTGGTAAGGAAGTTAAGCCGAGTGACATTGTTTTAGATTAAAGATGCTGGTATAATAATTAAGTCTTGAAATATATTTTGGAAAATGTTATTGTATTAGACGTTAATCGATTAATCTATGACTTGCAATAAAGTCATGGCAAAGGAGTAATAAACATGAAACAAGGCATTCACCCAGATTACCAACAAGTTGTCTTTATGGATTCCGCAACAGGTGCTAAGTTTGTTGCTGGTTCAACCTTAAAGTCAAAAGAAACAGTAGATTACGAAGGTAAAACTTACCCATTAATTCGGGTTGAAATTACTTCAGATTCTCACCCATTCTACACTGGCAAGCAAAAGTTTGCTCAAGCAGATGGTCGAATCGAGAAGTTCAACAAGAAGTATGGTATGAAGAAGTAATATCTTTGATCTGGTGGAAGCAGTCCCATTGGGGCTGCTTTTTTACGTAAAACGTTAATATTACGCTGCTAACTATAACTAATAGTGTAATATTGATTTTAGCGGAATTTCTTTTTAGCTAGGAGAAAATTAGATGAAAATGCAACTGGCAGAAATTGCTAAAGCAATCAACGCGAATTGTGAGGGCAACGACCAAACTGTTATTACTTCCGTTGCCTTTGACTCAAGAAAAATCGCTGAGGGCGGATTATTTGTCCCGTTAGTCAGTGATCGGGATGGACATGACTTTGTAAGCAGCGCAATTAATAATGGGGCTAGTGCTACTTTGTGGCAAAAAGGTCACCCTAATAAGCCCACAGATATTGCCGTCTTAGAAGTTGATGATCCATTAACAAGTATGCAAAAATTGGCGCAGTATTACCTAAATAAGGTTAATCCGACCGTAGTCGGCATTACTGGTTCAAACGGTAAAACCACTACTAAGGATATGACTGCGGCGGTTTTGGCCAAAAGATTTAATGTGCATAAGACAGATGCTAATTTTAACAATGAAATTGGCGTTCCAATGACCATTTTGGATATGAAGCCAAATACTGAAATTTTGGTTTTGGAAATGGGAATGGACCATGCGGGGCAGTTGCACCAACTTAGTGAATTGACTCATCCGGATGTTACTGTAATTACCATGATTGGTGAGGCTCACATTGAATTTTTAGGTTCACGTGAAAAAATTGCTGATGCGAAGATGGAAATTACCGATTTCCTGCGTGAGGATGGCGAACTTATTTACAATGGTGACGAGCCGCTTTTACGTGAGCGAGCTGAAAAGATTGACCAGTCAAAAGTTACTTTTGGTTTTGGTAAAAATGATACAGTGTATGCAACGGGTTTTAGAAGTTATAAACACCACGCCACATTCACGATTAACCAATCAGACTGTAAGTTTACTATTCCAATGATTGGTAAGCATAATGTTTCAAACGCCCTGTCTGCTCTTTGCGTTGGTCGCCATTTTGGTGAAAGCGACGAAGAAATTGCTACTGCTTTAGCTAGCTTTACCCCAACTGCCAACCGGATGGAATGGGAAAAAGGTGATGTGGGTGAGGACATTATGAGTGATGTCTATAACTCAAATCCGACTGCTGTCCGTGCCGTTTTAAGCAGCTTTGGTCAGATCCAGGTTCCTGAAGGTAGCCGGCGCATTGCTGTCTTGGGTGACATGCTCGAATTAGGTGACAGATCAGCTGAGCTTCATGCTGGTCTTGCAGATTGCCTTGATCCGCAAGTGATTAACGAAGTATATTTATATGGCTCAGAAATGAAAAATTTAGCTGATGCTCTAAAAGAAAGTTACGAGCCAGAAAATCTACATTATTATAAAAAAGATCAGATGCAGCCAATGATAGCTGATCTGAAAAATGATATTAAGCCGCACGACATTGTTGTCCTGAAAGGATCACATGGTATGCACCTCGAAAAAGTAGTGGAGCGGCTTAGATAAGGAGAACTTAGTGAAATTTTCGGAATTAGGATTAAATGATGAGCTTCTAAAAGCAATTAAACGTTCAGGCTTTGAAGAAGCAACACCAATCCAAGAACAAACAATTCCTCTTGCTTTAGCAGGCAAGGACGTGATTGGCCAAGCTCAAACAGGTACTGGTAAGACAGCTGCCTTCGCTTTGCCAATTTTACAAAACTTAGACAAACACAATAAGGTAATTCAGGCGTTAATCATTGAACCAACGCGTGAACTTGCTATTCAAACACAAGAAGAACTTTTCCGCTTAGGCCGTGATGAAAAAGCGCGTGTTCAAGTAGTATACGGTGGTGCAGATATTGGCCGCCAAATTCGGTCACTTAAAAACCATGTTCCAGCTATTTTAGTTGGTACCCCTGGACGTTTGCTTGATCATTTAAAACGCAAGACCATTAATTTGGAAAACGTCAACACAATTGTTTTGGATGAAGCTGATGAAATGCTTGACATGGGCTTTATTCAAGATATTGAAAGTATTTTGGGCTATGTCAAAAACCGTAAGCAAACATTGCTTTTCAGTGCGACAATGCCAAAACCAATTCTAAATATCAGCGAAAAATTCATGCATGACCCTGAAATCGTGCGGATTAAGACTAAGGAATTGACGGCTGACTTAATTGATCAATACTTTGTCCGGTCAAAGGACTCAGAAAAATTTGATATTATGTGTCGTTTAATTGATGTTGAAAGTCCAGATTTAGCGGTTATCTTTGTTAGAACTAAACGCCGCGTTGATGAAGTAACGCGTGGACTGCAAGCTCGTGGGTATAACGCTGCCGGAATTCACGGCGACTTATCCCAGGCTCGCCGAATTAGCGTTTTGAAACGGTTCCGTTCTGGTAAATTAGATATCTTAGTTGCTACCGATGTTGCAGCACGTGGACTTGATATTTCAGGTGTTACCCATGTGTACAACTATGATATTCCTCAAGATCCAGATTCATATGTTCACCGCATTGGCCGTACTGGTCGTGCCGGTCAAAACGGTAGTTCAATTACTTTTGTTACGCCAAATGAAATTGGCTACATGCGGACAATTGAACAACTTACTAAGAAAAAGATGACACCTCTTCGTCCACCATCAGATGACCAAGCTTTCCGTGGCCAATTAAAGGTTGCCAAATCCAAGATTGAAGACCTGATGAAGGAAGACTTGACCAAGTATACCGACGATGCTAGTGAGTTGTTAGAAAACTATTCTGCAATTGATCTTGTTTCTGCATTCTTGAAGAACTTATCTAAGGACTCATCAAACGTTGAGGTTAAGATTAGTTCAGAAAAGCCGTTACCTTATAAGGGTGGCGGTCGTCGTGGCGGCGGCCGTGGTCGTGGCCATTATAGTCGCGGTCGTAATGGCGGTGGCCGCGGCGGCTATCGTGGTGGTGACCGCGGTCATGGTGGTCGTGGCAACTACCGTGGTGGTCGCTCGAACCGTTCCGGTGGCAGCCATAATTTCGTAATTAAGAACAAAAAAGATTAATAATTTTACTAAAAAAGAGTTGTGGTCATGTGCAGCTCTTTTTTTGTATTATAATTTTCTCAAGTGAGGTAAGAAAAAATGATTTTTGGCGTGGGCATTGATGCAGTTGAAGTTGAACGAGTAGCCAAGATTGTCGCTAAGGGTGATGGTTTTGCCAAAAAAGCTTTAACCCCGAAAGAATTCGCACAGTATCAAAAAATGGTTGGTAAACGAAAAGTTGAATATTTAGGCGGCCGTTTTTCACTGAAAGAGTCTTTTTCAAAGGCAATGGGTACTGGCTTAGGGGAAAAAATCGGTTTAATGGATGTTGAAACCCTATGGGATGAAAACGGGCACCCGGTGACAACTTCGCCAAAATTCGATGGTCAAATTTTTTCGAGTATCACTCATGATAATCATGAAATAATAACTTTAGTTGTATTGGAGAAGTGAATATGGTTCCTGGAATACATCGTCCGGCAGCTGTTTATGTCGATTTAAGTGCAATTAAGCAAAATATTGAGCAAGAGTTAAACCACCTTGAGCCTGGGCAAAAATTATTTGCCGTAATTAAGGCTAATGCGTATGGTCATGGTGCCGTTAAAGTTGCTCAATTAGCCGCTAAAAATGGTGTCAGTGGTTTTTGCGTAGCAATTTTAGATGAGGCCCTTGAACTTCGCCGAGCGGGAATTACCCAGCCAATTTTGGTCCTGGGAGTTGCCCCTGAAGAATACGCTACTTTGGCGGCCAAAAATGATATATCACTGACCGTGCCTGACTTTGAATGGCTAAATACAGCAGACCAAGAGCTTAACAATACCGGTTTGCAATTGAAAATTCATCTGGCGGTTGATTCAGGAATGGGGCGGATTGGTTTTAGCGAGGATGAGGAATTTCTCCAAGCTAATGACTTTTTGCTTGATAACCCGCACTTCGAAGTAGAAGGTTTGTTCACGCACTTTGCTTCCGCGGATAGCAGTGATGATACCTACTTTAAAACCCAGGTAGAACGGTTCAGGCATCTTAAGAGTTTACTGAAAGTAAAACCTAAATGGATTCATGTGGATAACACGGCAGCCAGTATCTATGGTAAAAAGGTGCACAGTGATTTAGTTCGGTTTGGTATCGGGCTTTATGGCCTTAACCCATCCTCAAATCCAAGTACTCCGGATTTACCAGCACAAATTAGACTAAAGCCAGCATTATCTTTGGAGAGTGAACTAGTTCAGGTTCACACCATTCACAAGGGGCAAGGTGTTGGTTATGGTTCAACTTATATTGCTGATTGTGACCAAATTATCGGTACAATTCCACTAGGTTATGCAGATGGGTTTATCCGCAAATTTCAAGGCTTTAAAATCCAGGTCGGAGACGAATATTGTCCAATTGTAGGGCGGATTTGCATGGATCAGCTGATGGTACGTTTACCCTATGAGATACCGACCAAAACTAAAGTAGTTTTGATTTCAAATGATCCTACTGCTCCGAATAATATTAAGGCTGCGGCGGATTATGTTGATTCAATTCATTACGAAGTGGCTTGCTTACTAGACGACCGCTTGCCACGCATCTACCGTGAAGGATAAATTGGCTAGATATTTTTATTTAGTATTTCTAGCTTAAATGATTAAATAAATATCAGTCAAAGACTTAGAGGTACAATTTAGTCATGATGTATTAACTTATTTACTTGAAGAAAATAGTAAGGGTAGCCATCTGCCATCTAAATCTGTGTCCTTTAAAAGTTAAAAGCATACAAAAAGCGACTAATTTCTCAAACTAAGAGAGGTTAGCCGCCTTTTTGCTATTAGAAAATAGTTAATCTAACAAAGTTTTGCTAGTTACAATTATTGATAATTAATCATCAATTGGCTTACTCATGAATACGCCAGGATTTTCATCACTCATAATCGTCATCCCTGCCTGCAAATCTTCAATTTCTGCTACTACGTAGCTCTTTGCTTCCAAGCGCTTCACGATCAATTTCATCGTGTCTTCTGTTACTCCGGCTGGCAAAGTAAAGAGAATTCGCCGAACAAAATTGTCATTAACCTCGGCCGAGGAGGCATCGAGACTCATTACACCAGCAATTTCTGAATATTTACTAATTGCTTTTGCCATTTTAACTAAATTACCCCGAGAATTATCGGTTAAAACCGTCAAAACATATGACCCAGTCTTGATGTTCCAAGCATCAGATAACATATCAAGCAAGCGGGAGTGCGTTAAAATACCATAAAATTTATTTTCTTCGTCTAAAACCGAAATGTATGGTAAATCCTTAATTGTGAAGAAAACTTTAAAAAATGGTGAATTAACTTTAATTGTTTTGGTGGCGTTTTTGAGCAGGTAGGTAACCGGCAAACTCATGTCTTTACCCTGAGATTTATGGCGGTAGATGTGCATCTTATAAATGTTTCCGCGGAAAATCGTCCCAGTATCATCTAAGATAGGCACACACCGATAGCCAGAGTCTTCTAAAATTTTAAGTGCTTCTTCAAGTGTTGCGTGTTCGTTAACTGTAGTTAGATAATCTTTTTTGATAACTAAAGATTTAATCAGCATGAAACTGCCTCCATTTTAAAAATAATCTGATTAGTCAACCATCACTCAAATGGTTTTTATTAATTTTATTAAATAAAAATTAGAATAATTTTATTGAACAAATAGAGTTTAGCACGAGCTTGCCAAATTAAAAAGCTTTTTTACCGACTGAAATCAAAGTGTAATAGTCTTGGGCAATTTGCTTTTGGCTGGATGTGCTATTATTAAGTGCGACTAAAAGTAAGGGGTAATTTGATGAAAATAATTGCTGGCCTGGGTAATCCAGGCAGAAAATATGATGGTACAAAGCACAATACTGGTTTTATGGCAGTTGACCATTATTTACGGAAAAATGCGCTTGAACTTGAACGGGAAAAGTTCGAGGGTAAATATACAAAACAAAAAATTAATGGTGAAGATATTATCCTGCTTGAACCACAAACTTATATGAATGATTCTGGACGATCGGTCGCTCAGTTTGCCCGTTTTTTCAAGGTTGAGCCACAAGATATCTTGATTATTCATGATGATATGGATATGCCATTGGGCAAAATCCGCATTCGTGCAAATGGTAAATCAGGCGGTCATAATGGTATTAAGAGCATTATCCGTGATCTAGGTTCTAGTAATTTCAACCGCTTGAAAATTGGAATTCGGCACCCAGATAATGTTACTGAAGCTAGTGTTATTTCGTGGGTCTTGTCCCCGTTTAATGCTGAGCAAAAAGACTTAATGGATGCTGCTTTTGAAACTAGCAGTGAGGTCATTACCGATTTTATTGCTGGTAAAAGCAGTCAGTTTTTGATGAATAAGTATAACTAAATCATGCGTTTGACAGACTTAATCGAAAAAGATCAGGATTTAACCGCGTTTATTGCCAAAGCGGTACAAGTTAAAAATTCACTAATCACGGGCGCTAATGCCGGTGCTTTTAGTCTGCTCTTATGTCAGATTGTAACGACACTCAAGCAGCCTTTAATATTAATTGAGGAAAACGAAAATAAAGCTCAGAAACTGTATAGTGAATTAAATGCGGTTATGCCGGATAATACTGTTCAAATTTTTCCACTTGATGCAACAATTGCTACGCAAACCGCTGTTAGTTCTCCTGATGAATTGAGCAGCAGAATCCAAACGCTGAACTTTTTGTTAAGCAAACAAATGGGAATTGTGGTAACGACGCCGCAAGGAATGCAGTATCAACTTTCACAGCCTGAACAATATCAAGCTACTAGAAGAGCCTTTACCCCGGGTAAAGAGTTTGAATTATCTGAACTAACTAACTGGTTAATTCAAGCAGGTTATCGGCGGGAAAACTTGGTTGCGCGGCCGGGTGAATTTGCTCTAAGAGGAGATATCCTTGATATTTACCCGCTTGATCGCGAAAATCCGATCAGAATCGAGTTCTTTGGTGACGAAATCGATACGATTAAGGAATTTGACCTAGCAAGTCAGCGTAGTCAAAAGCAGGTAGAAGAAGTTACGATTGGGGCAGCGCAAGACCGTGTATTTACAGCTGCTGACTTTAGTCGTGCGGCAAAAATGATTACGAAGGCAATGGGCGATGCTCCCGCTCCAAAAGAGGCCGTCAAAGACCACTTTACCCAAATTCTGGATGAATTAAATGGTGGGACTTTACCGCAAAATTATGCTTTTTTAGTTGATTTTTTACTAGCAAAACCAAGTAGCTTACTGGACTATTTAGATTCGGATGGACTAATTTTACTTGACGATTGGCCGTTAATTGATCAGGCGGTAAAGACAGTTGACCAACAAAATGCCGGCTTTATTGATGATGAATTAAAAACGGGTGCAATGTTGCCAGGGCAGCAGTTACGGGCTGACTTTCACCGCATTTGGTCCAAGGATCAGCATCACCACATTTATTTTTCACTCTTTCAGCGTAGCATCGGCCGCGTAAGACTTGGACAGTTATTTGATTGGCAGACACGTGAGCCGCAACAGTTTTTCAGTCAAATGCCGCTAATCAAAACTGAAATTGAATCGTACCAAAGAAACGGCCAAACGGTTGTCTTACAAGCAGATAATCCTAAACGGGCACGGCAGATTAGTCAGACGATGGCCGAATTTGGGATGGATATTCCGGTGGTTAATGCGGCAGATATTTCTGAGCAGCAAACACAAATTATTGTGGGTTCATTCACCAGCGGCTTTACGCTGCCAAATAATAATTTAGTTTATCTAACAGAACATGAACTGTTTAATAAAACCACCCATCACAATCGCCGAATTAAAACACTGGAAAATGCCCAACGTTTGCGCAATTATACGGAACTTAAGCCGGGCGATTATGTTGTTCACGTCAATCACGGAATTGGTCGCTTTGAAGGAATTAAGACCCTAGAAAATAATGGGGTTAAACGTGATTATATTACAATCACTTATCAACATGGCGATCAGCTATTTGTGCCAGCGGATCAACTTAAATTAGTTCAAAAATATGTTGCTTCGGAAGGTAAGACGCCGCATGTTAACAAGCTAGGCGGAACTGAATGGGCTAAAACCAAACGCAAGGTTCAATTGAAGGTGGAGGACATTGCGGATGACCTGATTGATTTATACGCTAAGCGTGAATCTGAAAAGGGCTTTGCATATTCTCCCGATGATAGTTTGCAACGCGAATTTGAGGATGCTTTTCCGTACGTAGAAACACCTGACCAATTGCGCTCACTGAAAGAAATCAAGCATGATATGGAGCAAGATAAGCCGATGGACCGCCTATTGGTGGGGGATGTTGGCTTTGGTAAAACCGAGGTGGCATTGCGCGCTGCTTTTAAGGCTATTCAGGACAATAAACAGGTAGCTTTTTTGGTACCAACTACCATTTTGGCCCAACAACACTATGAAACAATCCAAGATCGGTTTAAAAACTTTCCGGTCAATTACGCTGTTTTATCCCGCTTTCAAACTCCAGCTGAAGCTAAAAAAATCACAACGGGGTTAAAGGATGGCAAAATTGATCTGGTTGTTGGAACGCACCGGTTATTATCAAAGGATGTCCAATTTAAAGATCTCGGATTGCTAATCGTCGATGAAGAGCAGCGCTTTGGCGTTAAACATAAAGAGCGGCTAAAGGAATTAAAGGCCAATATCGATGTCTTGACTTTGACGGCAACGCCAATTCCGCGAACGCTTCACATGTCAATGGTGGGAGTGCGTGATTTATCTGTTATGGAGACACCGCCATCTAACCGTTATCCGATTCAAACTTATGTGATGGAACAAATTCCTAGCGTCATTAAGGATGCCTGCTTGCGCGAAATGCAACGCGGTGGGCAAGTCTTTTACTTGCACAATCGCATTGATGATATTGATGAAGTTGTTAGTCATTTAGAAGATTTGATGCCAACGGCTAGGATTGTGAGTGTCCATGGGCGCATGAGCAAGAACCAGATGGAAGATATTCTGTACCGTTTCTTGAATCGTGAATTTGATATTTTGGTGACCACCACAATTATTGAAACAGGCATCGACATGCCCAACGTTAATACAATGATTATTGAAGACGCCGACCATTATGGGTTAAGTCAGCTATACCAGTTGCGTGGCCGCATTGGCCGGAGCGCACGGCTAGCCTATGCTTATTTCTTGTATCAGCCTAACAAGGTGCTCACGGAAATAGGGGAAAAGCGGCTTGATGCCATTCGTGATTTTACTGAGCTTGGTTCGGGTTTCAAAATTGCAATGCGTGATTTGTCAATTCGTGGAGCAGGCAATATGCTAGGCGCCCAGCAGCATGGCTTTATTGATAGTGTTGGGTATGACTTGTATTCACAGATGCTGGCAGATGCCATTAAAACGCGTAAGGGCAAGAAAAAGCTTAAAAAGAGTAACGCAGAAATTGATCTGGGCTTGGAAGCATATATTCCAGAAAGTTATATCGCTGACCAGGAAGAAAAGATCGAGTTCTACAAGAAAATTAAGGCGGCTGATGTTGATGAAATTGCACAAATTCAGGATGAGTTAATTGATCGCTTTGGTGATTATCCGGAGCCGGTTGAAAATCTCCTCGCAATTTCAAAATTGAAGACTGAGGCGGATTTGGCGCAGGCTTTAACTATTACTAAAAGCAATAATCAAGTCAAAGTTGAATTTGATAAAGAGGCAAGCCGAGAGCTGGAAGGACCGAATATTTTTAAAGCCTTGGAACATGTGAGTTTAAAGGCTAGAATTAACTTATCGCCACAAAAACGGTTAATTGTTTTATTGGAATTGCCAGCTAAGATTCAGAGCAGACAGCTTTTTAATGAATTAACAACATTTATGGCCGGCGCTAATGATATTATTCAAAGATAATTTGAGGTAAAAAAATGAGAATAGATAAATTTTTAAAAGTTTCCCGTTTGGTCAAAAGACGTCCTGTAGCTAAGGAAATGGCCGATCAGGGTCGAATCAAAGTTAATGATAAGGTCGTTAAGTCGAGTTACGATGTCAAGATCGGTGATGTTATTGAAGTCGGCTATGGCGCTAAAGAAGTAAAAGCCAAGGTCTGTGACATTAAGGAAACAACCAAAAAAGCAGAAGCAAGTGAACTATACGAATTAGTTGATTAATTACTTTGTTATTTAATGACTTTTATAAGTGGTCTTGCTATAATGAAATTAGTAATTTTAGTAATAGAAGGAAAAAATTATGAAAGGACCACGTATTTACAATTCGCTTAGTCCAGAAGAGCGAGTTGCACGCTTGAGAAAAAAGCAGGAAAAACGGGAAAAAGAAGTACATCGTGTTCGACGCAACAGGATTATTGCGGCTTTTTTAGTTTTGTTTGCCTTTTTAGGCATTCAACTAGCGGTTACGCATGCGCAAACTAACCGCATTAATGAGCAAGTGCAAACGTCTAAGAAATCGTTAAAGCAGATTAATAATCAGAAAAAGATTTTATTGGCTAAACGCGATGACTTGAAGGATCCTGACTACGTGGCCAAACTTGTTCGCTTCAAGTTCTTGTATTCTAAACCAAATGAAACAGTTTATAATTTACCTGAGGACAAAGATAACAATTAATGAAATACCAAGTAGGACAGCGCGTTACTGGTAAAATTAACAACATTACCGATTTAGGTATCTTCGTATCGCTACCGCAAAATACTTCGGGCCTTATTCACCATAATGATTTTGGCGATAACTGGCTGCATGAAAAACGCCACTATCAGGTCGGAGAGACGATTAGGGTAGTCGTAATTAATAACTTTAAAGGTAAAATAGGATTATCAAAAACGCGGATTAATGATCCTAGTTTAATTGACCATACTAATGAATTTTCAACCACCAAAAAAGAAGACTTCTTAACCGTTTTAGCTAAGACAGTTGCTGATGCCGAAAAGGAAATTAACAAATTACAGCAAGAATTGACCGATTATGCTAGTTGATGATTTTTTTAAGCGTCATGGGTTGCCCCTTGAGAATAAGATGCTCGTAGTTGCTACTAGTGGCGGCCCCGATTCGATGGCACTGCTAGATATGTTGGAGGAACTTCAGTCGCAGTATCATTTAGCCATCATTGCGGCCCACTTGGATCACCAATTACGTGCTGATTCCGCTCGTGAAAGTGAAGTAATTGCAGCTTATTGCCGTGACAAGCCAATTAAGGTGGTTAATGGGTTGTGGCCGACTGCTTTACATCCCCAAAAAGGAGTTGAAGCTGCCGCCCGCGAATATCGGTACCACTTTTTAGTGCAAGTGATGCAAGAAAACAATGCCGATTATCTCTTGACTGCACATCATTGTGACGATCTTTTAGAAAATATTTTATTGAAGTTTATTCGTTCGGGAAATCCCAGTGAAATGAATAGCTTACAGGCGGTAACTAAAATGAAAGACAGGACGCTCTTGCGTCCGTTTTTGTCTTTAGAAAAAGAAACGCTGCTGAAATATGATCAGGAAAAGCAGATTCCGTATGTGATTGATGAGACCAACAATGAAGACGACGTTTTGCGCAACCGTCTGCGCCATCACTTTGTTCCATTATTAAAACAAGAAAATCATCAAATTGGTCAGAATGCTCTGCGCTTTACTAACCAGCTTAATTTGGTAGATTCATTGGTTGAGTTAGAATTTAGCCAGCTCGGACAGCCAGAGAATTTTTTAGGAATTGCTTACCGCATCAAAACTTCGCGGCTTGCCTCTTTATCTAAAAAACAACAGCTTTTTTACTGGCAGTATTTTATTTGGCAAAAGTTTCATATTCGCGTCAATGAGCATTTAGGCGAGTTTAACCTAATTACTTACCAAGCCTATTTTTATCTTTACCAAAATAATTTGCCACCGCAAGAAAAACTGCATCATGTTAGTGTAGGGCAAAAGTTCGGTTTTAATAACCGCCACTGCTTAATTACAACCAGGCCGTGTACTTCTGGCAAGCTAGTTGGACGATTTTATGCTCCAGCTAGTGCAGCTCTAGTCGTTGGTTCATTAACTCCCGGCACGCGGCTGGAGTTAATATCAGGGCAGCACGTTAAAAGCAAGAAAAAATTTGCTGCTAAGGGAATCCCCAATGTTTTACGCCCATACTGCTTGGCAGTGTTAGCAGATGAGGTGCCCGTTTTTGTTGAAAAAACATATGTTAAGCAAAATAAGCGAACTGAATTGCAGCAATATTATTTATATGACAATATTTAATAAGATATTTTAAAATATTAGAGCATCGCTGAAATTTGTGTTAAACTTTTATTCGTATATCCTTAGGAACTTTGCGGAGGTTTTTTATGAAAAATAACCGGAATCGGCTGTTTTCAAACGGCTTGTTCTATATTGTTGTTTTCCTGTTATTATTGGGGGGAATCAACTGGGCACTTGGTGGAACTGATAATTCCGGTGGTAGTGAAAACATTAGCTACTCGGAATTTGTGAAGGATTTAAATGACGGAAAAGTTAAAAACTTTAATGTTCAGCCTTCCAATGGTGTTTACACTGTATCAGGCAGTTACAAGACTGCTCAGGGTACCAAGGGACAGTCAAAAAATAGTTTTGACTTCTTTAATGGTAATTCTGGTTCTAAAGTAACGCGTTTTTCGACAACGATGTTGCAAAATGATTCAAGTGTTTCGAATGTTCAAAACTTAGCTGAAAAGAGTGGTACGAAGATGACCACTCAGGGCGAATCACAGTCTGGCAATTGGATTTCCACGATTGTGATGCTTGTGCCAACCATTTTGTTCATCGTGATGCTTTGGATGATGATTAGTCAAAGCAGTGGCGGTGGCCGTGGTGGTAACGGCGGCATCATGAATTTTGGTCGCTCACACGTTAAGCCAGAAGATCCGAAGAAAAATAAAGTTCGTTTCTCTGATGTTGCAGGTGAAGAAGAAGAAAAGCAAGAATTGGTTGAAGTGGTTGAGTTCCTTAAGAATCCAGCCAAATTCACCAAGCTTGGTGCTAAAATTCCGTCTGGTGTTTTGCTTGAGGGTCCTCCGGGTACTGGTAAGACCTTACTTGCGCGGGCAGTTGCTGGTGAAGCCAATGTACCATTTTTCTCAATTTCTGGTTCAGACTTTGTAGAAATGTTTGTCGGTGTTGGTGCCAGTCGTGTACGTGATTTATTTACCAATGCTAAGAAAAATGCACCAAGTATTATCTTTATCGATGAAATTGATGCAATCGGTCGTCGTCGTGGTAGCAATGCTAGCGGTGGTGGTAACGATGAACGTGAACAGACCTTAAACCAGTTGTTAGTTGAAATGGATGGTTTTGAGGGCAATGAAGGTGTTATTGTTATTGCCGCAACTAACCGGTCCGATGTATTGGATCCAGCTTTGCTTCGTCCTGGTCGTTTTGACCGGAAAGTCTTGGTTGGTACTCCGGATGTTCGCGGACGTGAAGCTATTTTACGGGTTCACGCTAAGAACATGCCGTTAGCTGACGACGTTGATTTAAAGGAAATTGCGCGCCAAACACCAGGTTTTGTTGGTGCCGATTTGGCTAACCTGTTGAATGAAGCTGCATTGCTTGCTGCTCGGCGCAATGGCAATGAAATTACTGCAAGTGATTTAGATGAAGCAGAAGATCGTGTCATTGCCGGTCCAGCTAAGCGTAATAGCATGATTTCTAAGAAAGAGCGTCAGCGAGTTGCCTTTCACGAAGCCGGTCACTCCATTTGTGGGCTGGTCTTAAGCGATTCACGGACAGTTCGTAAAGTTACTATCGTACCTCACGGACGGACTGGCGGGTACAACCTGATGTTGCCAAAAGATGACCAGTTCCTGTTGACTAAGAAACAATTAATGGAACAAATTGTCGGTTTAATGGGTGGTCGTGCAGGTGAAGAAGTTGTTGTTGGTGACCAATCAACTGGTGCCTCAAACGACTTCGAGCAGGCAACGCAAATTGCTCACAGCATGGTTGTTAATTACGGTATGACCGATTCTTTAGGAATGGTTGAGCTCGAAAAAGAGGGCGAAACTAATCCATACGGCTTTAAACCATATAGTGAAGCAACTTCTGCTAAGATTGATGAAGCAGTGAAGAAGATTCTTGACGAAGCTCATGAACAAGCGGTTGAAATTGTTAAGAATAACCGTGAAAAACACCGCATCATTGCAGAAGCCTTGCTGAAGTATGAAACTTTGGACGAAAAGCAGATTATGTCACTCTACACTACTGGAAAAATGCCTGAAAAGACGGTTGAAGAATATCCAAGTGAGTCTAAAGCGTCAACTTATGAAGAAGCAAAAGCTGCTGCTGAAAAGAAAGAAAATCATAAGGCAGATGGTGCAGATTCATTGCCACCAAGTGAGCAAAAACAAGAGCAAATTTCTGAAGAGGAAAAATCCGAAACTCCTTTAGAAAAGAATAAAGAAGCAGAAGAAAGAAATCCTGAGAATCCAGAAAAGCTTGAATTTCCTGAGGAAAATGGTTCAGAAAAAGCAGATAATGCTGAGTCTGGACAAAACAAAGATTCTAATTTAAGTGATGACGATCACTCTGATGATCATTCACAAAATTAATAATTAATAGGGCCTGTGTTGGGCTCTATTTTTTTAGGAGAATAAAAATGAGCGACTATTTAATTAAAGCAATTGATAAAACTAAAAATTTACGTTTGTTAACGATTAATGCCAAAAATTTAGTACAAGAAGCACAAACTAGACACGACACTTGGTCTGCTTCTTCTGCCGTTTTAGGGAGAACTTTAGTTGCTGGTGTATTGCTAGCAGGGGCTGAATTGACTGATCAAGAGGAGTTAACTGTTCGCCTGCTTGGCAATGGTCCTGTTGGACCAACGATTGTTACGGCTAAGTCTGACTTAACGGTTAAAGGTTATGTGAAAAATCCGCATATTGCATTACCGCCGAAGGATGATGGTCATATTGATGTTAAAAAGGCAGTGGGCGAAGGTTGGCTCGAAGTGACCAAAGATTTAGGTTTGAAAGAACCATACACAGGGCAAGTACCAATCGTTTCTGGCGAAATTGCCGAAGATGTTGCATACTATTTAACAAAGTCGGAACAAATTCCTTCTGCTGTTGGACTGTCCGTTTTTGTTAATCCCAATAATTCAATTGGCGCTGCTGGTGGTTTTATGTTGCAAGCCTTACCGGGAGCAAGTGATTCTTTAATCGATCATACAATTGAGCGGATTAACAATTTGCCAGCACTGTCTAGTTCATTCTTAGATGGGATGACGCCTGAAGAGTTAGCCAAGTTAATTTTGGGTGATGACTGCAAGATTTTAGCAAAAGACGATGTTGCATTTAAATGTGATTGCTCGAAAGAAAAATATGCCCAAATTTTGGTCACACTCAAAACGAGTCAATTGCAAGAAATGATTGCCAAAGATCATGGTGCAGAATTAACTTGCAATTTCTGTGGTAACAAGTATAACTATACAGAAGAGGAGTTAAAGGCAATTTTAGCTGATAAAAAGTAATATTTAGTTCGACAAAAGTTAGTGTTAAATAACGATATTTTTATAAAAAGGTAAAAGTCATGATATTCAACTACTTGAAAAAATTAATTTTAAAAATCGGTGTTGCTCGGGTCATGGCTTTTATTGTGCTTTTAATTATTAGTTATGCGGTGTATTTTTTACAGCCTTATTTGATTAATCAGTTATTTGCGCAAAAGCAAACGCAAACTAACAGGGTAATTGTTCTGTTATTACTAGCAATTTCACTTATGATGATGCCGCTAATTAATTGCCTCAATAACGGTTTTATCCAGGCTGTGCGCAAATATTCCAAACAGGAACTATGGGCAGATATTACTAAAAAGCCGCTGAGTTATTTTGCTAGACAATCGGTTGGCAAAGTCCAGAGCTATATTAAGGATGTATCCTTTGCTTGTCGCGAATTAGAACAAACTAGTTTAGCTGTTGTAATTCAAATGGCTGTGATGTTAATTTTATATACGATCCTGCTTAGTCTGCAAAATATTTGGCTGGGGTTGGCTTACTTATTGTTTTTTATTGGTTACCTATTAGTTTCGATAATGATGGCAAGGAAAAATCGGCAAAATGTGGCTTCTTCTTTAAGTAGTGCCTCTAAAGTTAATGAGTATATTGTTGATTATTATCGTAATGTTGAAACAATTATGTCGAGTGACGCAGCTAAATATGAACAGGACAAGATGGACAAAATTCTTGCCCACGAGCAAAGTTCATTTATCAAAGTCCAAGCAATTACAAACAAGGCAGCGCTGCTGCAACAATTAATGATTG
Source organism: Lactobacillus sp. B4015 (assembly GCF_026536055.1). Lineage (NCBI taxonomy): Bacteria > Bacillati > Bacillota > Bacilli > Lactobacillales > Lactobacillaceae > Lactobacillus > Lactobacillus sp. B4015. The sequence goes on along the minus strand of NZ_JAFNOY010000001.1, from coordinate 160,793 downwards.
TTGTCTTAGCTTGTGTGATTGCAGGAATTAGTCAATTTTTATTAGGCACTCATGACTCACAGTCTCTTTCAATTGTGTTGATTTTATTGTATTCCATCTTAAATTTGTCCGGTTTTGGTACACAATATTTGGCAATTGAGGAACTGTTAAACCGGATTCGGGCAGGGCTTGCTGAACTTGAATACGGTAAAGCAGAAAAAGTTCCACTCACTTGCTTCCACCTGGATGGCAGTAAACAAGAAATTATCATTAATGGCATCAGTTATTCATATCACGGACAACACCCGGTTTTAAGTAATTTAAAGCTCAATTTTAAAAAGGGCGAAATGTCGGCGCTGATTGGGCCGAACGGAGCGGGAAAGAGTACCTTGCTAAAAATTATCAGTGGCTTTTATCAACCGGATAAAGGGCAGATTATTCTTCCGTTTAGTGATAGGCCTACCATAATGTATGTGGCGCAGGATGCCTCCTTGTTTAATCGGTCCCTAATGGCTAATATCTGTTATCCAGACCATCAAGTTGATCTTCAGAAAATTTACGGCTTAGTCCAGGAAATTGGGTTAGATTCACTGATTAAATCCCCGACTGATTTAATTGATAAAACGCCTGGAGATTTTAAGAATAAAATTTCAGGCGGTGAGGAACAAAAAATCCTCTTTATGCGGGCGATCATCACTAAACCACAAATTTTGTTATTAGATGAATTTACAAGTAATTTGGATGAAAAATCGATTGCTACCGTCTATAAAATGCTTAAACAATATATACCTAAGAGTACGATTATTAGTGTCATTCACCGGACAGCCGAACTTCGCTATTATAAACATGTGGTGGAGTTGTAAAAACTAGGGCTAGCACTTAATTATTCCTTAAAATTAGGGTGCGGCAATTACTAAATTTGATTATAATGGAGAAGTTGAATCGAAATAGAATAAGGAGTGTAACTAAATGCTAAACGTGTATATTGTGCGTCACGGTCAAACTGATACTAATAAAACCTTAGCCATTAATGGTTCAGGAACCAACCTGCCCTTAAACGAAACGGGAATTAAGCAGGCTGAAGCTTTACGTGATAGTTTTGACATTAATAAAATTGATTATGTCTACGCCAGCCCCTTAACTAGGGCTAAGCAAACGGCTGAGATATTGAATCAAAATAAGCACAACATTATTTATGATAACCGGCTTAAGGAAATGAATTATGGTAATTGGGACGGAAAATCTGCTGTAGATATTCGCTCGAAATACCCACAGGCCTTTGATGATTTAGGGTATTTTACTGAAAATTATACTAATTATTGTACCGGTGAAAGTTACGAGCATTTAGCTGCACGTTTAACCGACTTTTGGCATGACCTGGTTCAGCGGCATGTGAATGAATCAGTTGCATTGGTATTCCATGGTACTGCTTCGCGGTCGATGGTACAGAACATTTTAGGAAGTAAGAAAATTTCTAAAATTGGTGAAATGCAAAATGCTGGTGTCACCAATATTTCAGTTGACGATCATAGTAAAGAAGCCTTTTTGCGTTACTACAATCGGGTTGCACCGTGCAATTTCTTTATTGAATAATCAAAAATTAAATTACTTAAATTTTAGCATGCATAATAGCCAGAAATTTTGCTTATAAGATCCTTTTTGTTATGATGTTAAAGTATTTGAAAGGATGATTTGGTGAATAATAGCTGGAAAATTCGCGAAATAACCATCCCAAACCGGGTTGTTGTAGCGCCGATGGCCGGAGTATCGAATTCGGCTTTTCGGATGATTTGTAAGGAATTCGGTGCCGGCTTGGTTGTATGCGAGATGATTTCTGATCATGGAATTATTTATCGCAATAAAAAAACAATGTCGATGATGCAGGTTGATCCGCGTGAACACCCAATGAGTATTCAAATTTTTGGTGGTACAGAGGAAACCCTGCTTGAAGCGGCACAATATATTGATCAACACACGGCGGCTGATATTATTGATATTAATATGGGGTGTCCGGTGCCAAAAATCACTAAGACCGATGCGGGGTCGAAGTGGCTTTTGGATGCTAACAAAATTTATCAAATGGTGCACGCCGTAGTCCAAAATGTTTCTAAGCCCGTTTCCGTTAAAATGCGGATTGGTTGGGATCGTAAACATATTTTTGCGGTTGAAAATGCCTTAGCTGCCCAAGAAGCGGGTGCCAGTATGATTGCGATGCACGGCAGAACTCGGAAACAAATGTATGCCGGTGAAGCAGACTGGGAGACGCTTCATGAGGTAGCTCAAGTACTTGACGTGCCATTTGTTGCTAACGGTGACATTACAACACCTGAACTTGCTAAAAAGGCCTTAGATGAAATTGGCTGTACCGCCGTCATGATTGGTCGCGCTGCTTTAGGTAATCCGTGGATTGTCAAAGATATGGTGCATTATTTGGACACTGGTGAAAAGCTCGCACCTCAGACGGTTCGTGAGCGGGTAGCAACTGCTAAACACCAGTTGAAGGGCCTAGTAGATCTTAAAGGTGAAAAAATTGCTGTCCCAGAGTTTAGGCAACAAGCAGCATATTATTTGAAGGGAATTCCCCGTTCAGCCCGTACTCGTGCTAAAATAAATGAAGTTTGGACGGCACAAGAGGTTTATGACTTACTTGACAATTTTGTTGAGGACTATGAAGCAAGGCAAGCACAAAAGGCTGTTAGAAGCGAAAATAGAAAGATAATGGAGGAAAAGTAATTGGCTAAAAGTGAAATGAACGACCAATTAATCGTTCGCCGCCAAAAAATGGAAGAATTACGCGAAAATGGGATTGAGCCATTTGGCATGAGAAAATTTGACCGGCAAGATTTGGCTCGAACTTTAAATGAAAAATACGCACAAGATGATAAGGATGAGTTAAATAGCGAGCTCCCTAAGACCAAAGTTGCTGGCAGAATGTTGGCAAAAAGAGGTAAGGGTAAAGTCGGTTTTGCTGATCTTTATGACAGAACTGGTAAGATTCAGATTTACGTTCGTAAAGACATCGTCGGTGAAGAAAACTACCAGATTTTCAAAAAATCTGATATTGGTGACTTCTTAGGTATCGATGGCGAAGTGATGAAGACCGATACTGGTGAATTAACCATTCGGGCTTTGCACGTAACTTTCTTATCTAAAGCTTTACGGCCTTTGCCAGATAAATACCATGGTTTGAAGGACGTTGAACAAATCTACCGTCAACGTTATTTGGACTTAATTACTAATCATGAAAGTTATAAACGTTTTGTTAACAGGACTAAGATTATTCAAGCAATCCGTGATTTCTTAAATGGTAAGGACTTCTTGGAAGTTGAAACGCCAGTTTTACACAATATTCCTGGTGGTGCTGAAGCTCGGCCATTTATTACCCACCACAATGCTCTTGATATTGACTTATACATGAGAATAGCACTTGAATTGCCTCTTAAGCGCTTGATTGTCGGTGATATGGAACGGGTCTACGAAATTGGTCGTGTGTTCAGAAATGAAGGTCTAGATACTCACCATAACCCAGAATTTACTGAACTGGAAACCTATGCCGCATACTGGGACTTCCACGATGTGATGGATGAAGCAGAAGGCATTATTCGGGCAGCTGCTAACGTTGTTACGGATGATGGTAAGGTAACTTACCAGGGTACCGAAATTGATCTTGGCAAGCCATTCCGTCGTGTTCACATGGTTGATTTGATTAAAGAAAAAACTGGCGTTGATTTCTGGAAAGAAATGAGCGTTGAGGAAGCAACTAAGATTGCTGAAGATCATGATATCAAGGTGGAAAGTTTCTGGAAGGTTGGTCACATTATCAACGCTTTCTTTGAAAAATACTGTGAAGAAACAATTGTTGACCCAACCTTTGTCTATGGTCACCCAGTTGAAATTTCACCACTGGCTAAAAAGAATGCTGATGATCCTCGTTTCACTGACCGTTTTGAAATCTATATCATGGGCGAAGAATACGGCAATGCCTTTTCTGAGTTGAACGATCCAGATGACCAACGTGAACGTTTTGAAGCGCAAATGGATGAACGTGAAGCTGGTAACGATGAAGCCGACATGATTGATGAAGATTACTTGCGGGCAATGGAATACGGAATGCCGCCTACAGGTGGTCTCGGCATCGGTATTGACCGTTTGGTAATGCTCTTAACTGATGCGCCTGCCATTAGGGATGTTTTGCTCTTCCCAACGATGCGTCCAGAAAAGGTTGAAGATATTGACCGTGAAGTTCAGGAAGATTTGAAGAAAAAAGATCATTAACATAACATGTCTGTAAAAAGCAAGCCTTTAATTTTAATGGTTTGCTTTTTTGTAACCAATTAATAGATAATGGCAGTAAGTCACTTTTTAACACTAAATTTAACTGAAAGAGAAAAATCATAAATGACAATTGTGTATTTTGTTCGGCATGCAGAACCAGACTTAAGCAATCACAACGACTTAACCAGGCAGTTATCCAAAAAAGGGTTGGCTGATTGCCAAAAGTTAGTAGAATATTTTAGCAATCAAAACATAAGTGCCATTTATTCCAGCCCATATAAACGCGCGGTTGAGACTATTCAGCCCGTTGCCAAACAAAAAAAGTTAAAAGTTAAGCGAATTGAAGCTTTTAGAGAAAGAAAAGTCGGTGATAGCTGGATTTCTAACTTCCATGAATTTTGTGAATCCCAATGGGCTAATTTCGATTATAAATTGCCTAAAGGCGAATCTTTACGACAAACGCAACAAAGAAATATTAAGGCCTTGGAATTTGTCATTAAGAATCACGAAAAACAGCGTGTAATTATTGCTAGTCATGGAAACGCTATTGGTACGGTTATTAATTATTTTGACCCTACCTTTGACTATTTAAAGTTTAAGTCTATTCAACCGATTATGCCTTTTATTGCTAAATTTTCGTTTTCGGATTCATTGAAACAATATCGAATAATTAAATTGTTATAAATTTGCTAAAAAGACAAAGGAAAATATGCCATTTACTCATAGCCCATTTCAGTATAGTATTTAGTGATTTTTTCTCTTAATATGATCTGTAAATCTTTGGTAGCATCAAAGAAGAAGTACCAGTTTTGTAAAAGCCGTAACCAAGTACTTAATTTATGCCATGACAGCAGATCGTCTTTTTGCAATTCCTGATATCTCACTATGTCGCTTTGATTAATAAGTTCAATGAAGTTGCTAAGGGCAATTTTGTTAGCTTTAACACCTTGGTAAAATGCAAAAGCGAGTCTTTGCTCTTCATCATCGACAAAAGGTGCTTTCATATTTTTAAAAATTGTGGGAATTATTTGCATAAGCTTATTTTGATTTTGCTCAAAAAATTTGGGATGACTTAAAGCTGCACCAAGAAAGTCGCTGCCGTGGGCAATGCTATGGGCCCAGCCTTTGCCTTCAACATAGCCGCGATAATCTTTTTCGCGCAGGAGGTAGTCAATGCTCCATGCAAAGAGCTGCTTGCGCTGCTCGTTCGTCAAAATTTCCGTTTCCTGATCTGTTTCGAGTATGACGGAGCCTAATAAGGCACTGAATGATCTTAAAAAAACATTGTCATTTTGTGGTTTAGCAATATCTTTAAAGAGCTTCTTTTCTGTTATAAATGTATTAATAATAGTTTGTTCTTGCTCATGAGTAAATGCGCGTTCTAAAAAGCCGCGGGCAAATAAAGTATAGACAAGATCATCGCGAATAACTGGATCTAAGTTACCGATATTGCCCAGCAACAATTGCACTTGATTATCCGTAAATTTTAATTCGCCTTCGGGGCATCTGACTAATTTTTCTAGACTATGTTTCATTGTTATCACCAACCTCAATACAGAATTTTTCATTAATTATATATCTTGATCAAGTATTAGAGCTATAGGTAAGGGTAATTATTACTAAAAGATCGTAGAAGTTCAAAGTTTTTTCCTTTGCTGACCCCCAAAAACGCTAGGTTTGATGTGCCAGTTGCAATTTCGTGAATTTTTTTGTCAAAAAGGTTTGCAAATCAGATGGGGTTTGCTATAATAATATTTGTCTTGCGGAAGTAGTTCAGTGGTAGAACATCACCTTGCCATGGTGGGGGTCGCGGGTTCGAATCCCGTCTTCCGCTCTAAAAAATAAAGACTCACCGCGCGGTGAGTTTTTTTGTTAATCGGGAAATAGCTCAGCTTGGTAGAGCGCTACGTTCGGGACGTAGAGGTCGCAGGTTCGAATCCTGTTTTCCCGATATTTTATTTACCCCTATTGCAATGTCATTTGACATTTACACTTTGAGTTTTGTTAATTGGTCGTAGTTGAAAAAATAAAATAAACTTTGACTAGATGTTAAAGAAATAAATATTATTAAAGAGGAAACATCAATGGACAAGTATACGAAAAGCTTGATTTTAGGCTTAACGGTAGGAATCTTTGGCTTTGGTTATAGTTTGCTAGTCGATCAAAAAATTGTTTTTCCCAATAATGTAGTTAAGACCATAACTGACGCAATTGTGATGGGGCTTTTTGCCTTCTTAGTAGAAATAGTATTAAATCATTTTAATCAGCCCAAAAAATAAGTTTGCTATTGCAAACTTATTTTTTTATATCAGTCTAAGTAGAAGCCAATGTTTTAGAATGTAAATTCGCATCAAAAGTTAGTCTCTGCTATAATGAGAGCAATGTTTTTAAGTACAAAACGATTAACAAGCTTGAATCAAATTATTTTACATTTTTGCAAAAAAGTTTATAGTGTATACACGTCATTTTTAAAGGTGGTGCTATGATGAAAAAATCTTATACTAGAAGTGCAAATCAAGTCTTAGAAATTGCACGTGAACAAGCACAAAGTTTTCATCATCGCTTGATTGGTACTGAACACGTACTGCTTGCGATGGTAATTGAATCTGATGGCGAAGCAGGCAAGAACTTGCGCGCTTGGGGTGCAACGCCAACAGCTATCCGTGAAGAAATTGAGCGTTATACTGGTTATGGTTCAGCTGGCAAAACCACTTATATGGAAATGTCGCCGCGTTTAAGCATGGTATTGGCTTATGCCGGTACATTAGCTGAGCGAGAAGGCTCTTCGAAGATTAAGACCTGCCATATTTTGCTCGGACTAGTTCTTAATGATCAAATTTTAGCGTCGACCATTCTGCGTAATTTAAATATCGATTTGAGTGGCTTGCGCAATGATCTTTTCCATAGCTTAGGTGCAGACTACGATAGTATTGAGGATAACGATCAGCCTGATAACGGTAATGGTTGGTCCAACTTTAATGGTCCCGAACTAAATAGTCAATCTAATTCCAACAGTAGTACGCCTACCCTGGATCAAGTTTCAGTTAACCTGAATGAGCGAGCTGAAAACGGGGAAATTGACCCGGTAATCGGTCGTGACCGTGAAGTTGCTCGGGTAATTGAAATTTTATCTCGTCGTAATAAAAATAATCCTGTTTTAATTGGTGAACCTGGTGTGGGAAAGACAGCTGTGGCTGAAGCGATTGCTACAGCAATTGTGAACAAAAAAGTACCACACGACTTGATGGATAAGCAGGTTGTTTCTCTTGATTTAGGTGGTCTTGTTGCCGGTACAAAATACCGGGGCGAATTCGAAGACCGAATGAAGAAAATCATTAAAGAAATCACTGAAGATGGTACGATTATTCTTTTTGTCGATGAAATGCACACATTAATTGGTGCAGGTGGTGCAGAGGGCTCAATTGATGCAGCCAATATCTTAAAACCATCATTAGCACGTGGTGATATTCAAATGATTGGTGCAACAACCTTTGATGAGTATCAAAAATACGTTGAAAAAGATCAGGCTTTAGCTAGACGTTTCCAGATCGTACGGTTGAATGAACCTTCAAGAACTGAAACTAAGGCAATTTTGTCAGGATTAAAGCCGAAGTATGAAAAATTCCACCACGTCAAGATTACCGATTCCGCAATTGAAAATGCAATTGATTTATCAAGTCGTTACATTTCTAACCGTTATTTACCCGATAAGGCAATCGACTTAATTGATGAGGCAAGTGCCGCAGTTAAAATTAAGTCAGGTAAGGGTTCAAACAATCAATTAATTCAGATTAATGAACAAATTAAAAAGGTCATTGAGCAGAAAAATGAAGCTGCCGTTAACCAGAACTTCGTTAAGGCGGCTCAATTGCAGGATCGACAAAATAGTTTACAATTGCGCCAAGATCAGCTCTCTAATCGTCTAGATCAAGCTACTAGTAAAAAGTCAACGGTTCAGCCAGAAGATGTTGCTAAAGTAGTTTCTAATTGGACGGGAGTGCCTGTCACGCAGATGAACCGTGATGAAACTAAGCATTTAGCTAATCTGGAAAGCGATTTGCATAAGCGGATTATTGGTCAAGATAAAGCAGTATCAGCTGTTAGTCGTGCAGTTCGCCGTAGTCGTAGCGGCATTAAGGATGAAAATCGACCAATTGGTTCCTTCTTATTCTTAGGACCAACGGGAGTTGGTAAAACTGAATTAGCTAAGGCAATTGCTGCTTCTATTTTTGGCTCAGAAAACAACTTGATCAGAATTGATATGTCTGAATACATGGACCAAATTGCTAACAGTAAGTTGATTGGTTCTGCACCGGGTTATGTTGGCTATGATGAGGGTGGCCAATTATCTGAACAGGTCAGACGTCATCCTTATTCCGTTGTTTTATTGGATGAAGTTGAAAAAGCGCACCCAGATGTTTTCAATTTGCTATTGCAAGTTCTTGATGATGGTTTCTTGACTGATTCTAAGGGACGCAAGGTTGATTTTAAGAACACAATTGTGATTATGACCTCTAACCTTGGCTCACGGTCTCTGTTTGAAACTAAGGAAGTTGGCTTTACGGCTGATAATTCAAGTCAAATTGAAATGCGAAAAGATCGTGTACGGCAGGCTCTAAAACAGTTCTTCCGTCCAGAATTTTTAAACCGAATTGATGAAACAATTATTTTTGACGAACTCGATCAAAAGCAGCTTCGTCAAATTGTTACCTTGTTGACCCGTAAGTTAATTAACCGGTTAAATAAACAAGGTGTTCAATTAAAAATTTCCCGTGCCGCTTTAGATAAGATTGCTAAAGACGGTTACAATCCTGAGATGGGGGCACGACCACTTCGCAGAGCTATTCAAAAGGATATTGAAGACGAAATAGCTTCAATGCTAATCAAGGGCGACCTTAAAGAAGGCGACTTGCTCAAAATTGGTTGTAATCATAATAAATTAAAGTTTGACATTGTTAAGGCAAATGACAAAAGTCTTGTTGGCTCTAAGTAAAATTGATTGACAAGTCTATTAAAATTTGCTATATTTATGCGTGATTAAAAAGGCTGATTTTCAGGATTTTGCTGATATATTGTCCAGCAGAATAATAAAGGACAAAAACGACTACAGTTGTTTTTGTCTTTTTTATGCTTAAAAATCCCGCTTTTTGAAATTGTAACCAAAATGTAATATTAGCTTTCTCTGACAGAAAGGATGTTTTCTCCTTGTTAAATGGACACGTAGTGAATTTTGGTCAACATCGTACAAGACGTAGTTTCTCTCGTATTAAAGAAGTATTGAAACTACCTAACTTGACTGATGTCCAAACTGAATCATATAAATGGTTTTTGGATGAAGGTATTAAGGAAGTCTTCGACGACATTATGCCAATTAGTGACTTTTCAGGTAAGCTTTCGCTTGAATACGTTGGCTATAAACTGCAAAAGCCAAAGTATACTGTTGATGAGGCACGTGATCATGATGCAACTTATGCTGCACCAATGCATGTAACCTTAAAGTTGACTAACCAAAAAACCGGTGAAATTAAGACCCAGGATGTTTTCTTCGGCGATTTACCATTAATGACCGAATCCGGTTCATTTATTATCAATGGTGCCGAAAGAGTTATTGTTTCGCAATTAGTTAGATCACCAAGTGTCTACTACTCCGGTGACTATGATAAGAATGGTCGGCAAATCTTTGGGACCACAGTTATTCCTAACCGTGGAGCATGGCTTGAATACGAAACTGACGCTAAAAATGTGTCATATGTTCGTGTTGACCGTACCCGTAAGTTGCCTTTGACGGTTTTAATTAGAGCATTAGGAATCGGCTCTGATGGTGAAATCACTGACATTTTCGGTGATAGTGACACATTACAATTTACTTTAGATAAAGATGTGCACAAGAATCCAGCTGATTCCCGCGTTGCCGAGGCGTTGAAGGATATTTACGAACGTCTGCGTCCAGGAGAACCAAAGACAACCGATTCTTCACGTTCGCTACTTTACGCTCGCTTCTTTGATCCACGCCGCTACGACTTAGCACCTGTTGGTCGTTACAAGGTTAATAAGAAGTTATCATTAAAGAATCGTCTTTTTGGTCAAACTTTAGCTGAAACTCTAGCTGATCCAGATACTGGTGAAATCATTGCTAAAAAGGGTACTGTTGTTACTCATGAAGTAATGGACGGTTTGGAAAAGTACCTTGACCGTGATGACTTCAAGATGGTTACTTATGAACCTTCTAAAGAAGGTGTCTTGCCAGATCCAATTAACGTGCAAGAAATTAAGGTTTACTCAAAGGTTAACCCAGAACGTGTTGTTAAGTTAATTTCTAATGGTCATATTGCTAAGGATGTTAAGTACTTAACTCCAGCTGATGTTTTGGCATCAATTAACTACTTCTTCTTATTACAAGATGAAATTGGTAATACTGATGATATTGACCACTTGGGTAACCGTCGTATTCGTCGTGTTGGTGAATTATTGCAAAATCAATTTAGAATTGGTTTAGCAAGAATGGAACGTGTTGTTCGTGAAAGAATGTCAATTCAGGATCCTTCAACAGTTACACCACAGCAATTGATCAATATTCGGCCAATTGTCGCTAGCATCAAAGAATTTTTCGGGTCATCACAACTGTCACAGTTTATGGACCAACACAACCCGCTTGGCGAATTAACGCATAAGCGTCGTATGTCTGCTTTAGGGCCTGGTGGTTTGACTCGTGACCGTGCTGGATACGAAGTCCGGGATGTTCACTATACTCAATATGGTCGTTTGTGCCCAATTGAAACACCAGAAGGACCAAACATTGGGTTGATCAACTCGCTTGCAACATACGCAATTATTAACAAGTACGGTTTTATCGAAACACCTTATCGGCGCGTTTCATGGAAGACACACAAGGTTACCGATAAGATTGACTACTTAACAGCTGATGTTGAGGATAACTACATTATTGCCGGTGCTAACACTAAGTTAAATCCTGATGGTTCATTCAAGGATGACTTAATTTTGGCAAGACACAAGGAAGATAACGTCGAAGTTAGTCCAGATAAGATTGATTACATGGACGTTATTCCTAAGCAAGTTGTTTCTGTTGCGTCTGCATGTATTCCATTTTTGGAAAACGATGACTCTAACCGTGCATTGATGGGTGCCAACCAGCAACGTCAGGCAGCACCTTTAATTAATCCACACAGTTCACTTGTTGGTACTGGTATGGAATATCGTGCCGCTCACGATTCTGGTGCAGCTATTGTTGCTAAAGCTGCTGGTACAGTTGAATATGTTGACGCTAACACAGTTAGAATTAGACGTGATGACAGTACTTTAGACAAGTACACTCTTGAAAAGTACCGTCGTTCAAACAATTCTAAGTCATACAACCAAACACCAAACGTTAAGTTGGGTGATCGAGTTGAAGAAGGCGAAGTAATTGTCAATGGTCCAACAATGGATCACGGAGAACTTGCTTTGGGACAAAACCCAGTTATTGCCTTCATGACTTGGAACATGTACAACTACGAAGATGCCATCATGTTATCAGAACGTCTGGTTAAAGATGATGTCTATACTTCAATTAGTATTGAGGATTATGAATCTGAAGCACGTGACACTAAGCTAGGACCTGAAGAAATTACTCGCGAATTACCAAATGTTGGTGAGGATGCTTTAAAGGATCTCGATGGTCAAGGAATTGTTCGCATTGGTGCTGAAGTTCATGATGGTGATATTTTAGTTGGTAAGGTTACACCAAAAGGGGTAACTGAATTATCAGCAGAAGAAAGATTGCTACACGCCATTTTTGGTGAAAAAGCACGTGAAGTTCGTGATACTTCCCTTCGTGTACCTCATGGTGGTGGCGGAATTGTTCGCGATGTCAAGGTTTATACGCGTGAAAATGGTGATGAACTTTCACCAGGTGTAAACACCTTAGTTCGCGTTTACATTGCCCAAAAGAGAAAGATCCAAGTCGGAGACAAGATGTCTGGTCGTCACGGTAACAAGGGTACGGTTGCTGCTGTTGTTCCTGAAGAAGACATGCCATACTTACCAGATGGTACTCCAGTTGATATTTGTTTGAACCCAATGGGTGTTCCTTCACGTATGAACATTGGACAGCTGTTAGAACTGCACTTAGGTCGAGCAGCTAATAGTCTTGGTATTCACGTTGCCACTCCTGTATTTGATGGAGCCAGCGAAGATGATGTTTGGGATACTGTCCACAAGGCTGGTATCGATAAAGATGGTAAAACAGTTCTTTATGATGGTCGGACTGGTGAACCATTCCATAACCGTGTATCTGTCGGAATCATGCACTACTTGAAGCTGACTCACATGGTTGATGATAAGATTCACGCTCGTTCAATTGGGCCTTACTCATTAGTTACGCAACAACCTCTTGGTGGTAAAGCACAATTTGGTGGTCAGCGTTTCGGTGAAATGGAAGTTTGGGCACTTGAAGCTTATGGTGCTGCTTATACTTTGCAAGAAATTTTGACTTACAAGTCCGATGATGTTGTTGGACGTGTTAAGGCTTATGAGGCAATTGTTAAGGGCGATAGAATTCCTAAGCCAGGTGTGCCAGAGTCATTCCGCGTTTTAGTCAAGGAATTGCAATCTTTAGGATTAGATATTCGTGTTCTTGACATGGACCACAAGGAAATTGAATTGCGCGACATGGATGATGATTCAAATGAACATTTGAATATTGATACTTTGTCGAAGATGGCCGAAGAACAACAAAAGAAGAAGTTAGCCGAAGAAACCACAAAATCTGAAGATGAAGAAACTGAGGAATCAACACCGGTTGATACTCCTGTGGATGAATCTGATGACGATAATAAGATTTCTAAATAAGTAGGGGGTTAAACTTTTGATCGACGTAAATAAATTTGAAAGCATGCAAATTGGTCTTGCTTCGCCAAACAAAATTCGGAGCTGGTCGTATGGTGAAGTTAAGAAGCCAGAAACGATTAACTACCGTACTTTAAAGCCAGAAAAGGATGGTCTGTTTGACGAAAGAATCTTTGGACCAACCAAGGATTGGGCCTGTGCATGTGGCAAATACAAGGGTGTAAGATACCGCGGGATCGTTTGTGATCGCTGTGGGGTCGAAGTTACTTCCTCTAAAGTTAGACGGGAACGGATGGGTCACATTGAGTTGGCCGCTCCAGTTACTCATATTTGGTACTTTAAGGGTATTCCATCACGGATGGGATTAATTCTTGATATGTCACCAAGATTGCTGGAAGAAGTTATCTACTTTGCAGCATATATCGTGATTGATCCAGGCGATACAGACCTTGAATTTAAACAATTGCTGACGGAAGCTGAATACCGTGAGCAAAAAGCTAAGTTTGGTAGTCGCTTTGAAGCAAAAATGGGTGCCGAAGCAATCCGTGACTTATTGCGCAAGGTTGACCTTGAAAAAGAAGTTAAAGATTTAAAGAAAGAATTGGAAACTGCTACAGGTCAAAAACGGACTCGTGCAATCAGAAGATTAGATATCTTGGATGCGTTTAAAGATTCTGGCAATAAGCCTGAATGGATGGTGATTGACGCTGTTCCAGTCATCCCACCAGACTTGCGTCCAATGGTACAACTTGAAGGTGGCCGTTTTGCCACTTCAGACCTAAACGACTTGTACCGTCGGGTTATTAACCGTAATAACCGTTTGAAGAGATTACTTGACCTGAATGCACCAAACATTATCGTTCAAAACGAAAAGCGGATGTTGCAAGAAGCAGTCGACGCTTTAATTGATAACGGTCGTCGTGGTCGTTCAGTTGTTGGGCCTGGTAACCGTCCACTTAAGTCACTTTCACACATGCTTAAGGGTAAGCAAGGACGTTTCCGTCAAAACTTGCTTGGTAAGCGTGTTGACTACTCTGGTCGTTCAGTTATCGATGTTTCACCAAAATTGAAGTTCTATCAATGTGGTGTTCCTCGTCCAATGGCACTAGAATTATTCAAGCCATTCGTTATGCATGAATTGGTTAAACGCAAGATTGCTTCTAACATTAAGAGCGCTAAGCGTAAGATTGATCGTGAAGACGATGATGTCTGGGATGTACTTGAAGATGTAATTAAGGAAAGAACGGTTTTACTAAACCGTGCGCCAACATTACACCGTTTGAGTATCCAAGCCTTTGAACCAGTTTTAGTTCCTGGTAAATCAATTCGTTTGCATCCACTTGCCTGTGAAGCTTACAACGCTGACTTCGATGGTGACCAGATGGCCATTCACGTACCTTTGTCAGATGAAGCTGTTGCAGAATCACGCTTGTTAATGCTTGCAGCTCATCATATTCTTGCTCCAAAAGATGGTAAGCCAATCGTTACTCCTTCTCAGGATATCGTTTTAGGTAACTACTGGTTGACTCAAGCTGAAAAGGGTCGTGAAGGTGAGGGAATGATCTTTAATTCACCTGACGAAGCAACTGTTGCATACAATAATGGTGATATTCACTATCACTCTATTATTGGAATGTCTGCGGACTCAATGCCAAAGAAAGCATGGCCTAAAGGTTACGAACACGGCATTTTCATTACTACCTATGGTCGTGTGATTTTCAACCAAATCTTCCCAGAAGATTACTTCTACGTTAACGAACCAACTGAAGAGAACCTGAATAATCCACTAGCTGCTAAGTACTTCTTGGAGCCAGGTGAGGATATTCATGAAAAAATTGATAATGTTGCTGGTGATCTAATTGCTACGCCATTTAAGAAATCATTCTTATCTGACTCAATTGCCACAATTTACAAGTACTACAAGGTTCAAAGAACTTCAGAATACCTTGATGACTTGAAGACACTTGGTTACACAAGTTCAACTACTTCTGGTATTACAATCGGAATGACCGATGTTCCAGAAATTGATGACAAAGATGAAAAAGTAGCTAAGGCCCACAAGCAAGTTGATGTCGTTTCTAAGCAGTTTAGACGTGGTTTAATTACTGAGCAAGAACGTCACGATCGAGTAATTAGTATTTGGAATGAGTGTAAGGACCAGGTTCAAAATGAGATTGCACAGATCTATGATCCACGTAATCCTATTACAATCATGGCTGACTCTGGTGCTCGTGGTAATATTTCTAACTTTACTCAGCTTGCCGGAATGCGTGGTTTGATGGCCACTCCTAACGGTGGTTTGTTCGAAATTCCAGTTACTTCAAACTTCAAGGAAGGTTTGTCAGTTCTAGAATTATTCATGTCCACTCACGGTGCACGTAAGGGAATGACTGATACGGCCTTGAAGACTGCTCAGTCAGGTTACTTAACTCGTCGTTTGGTTGATGTTGCTCAAGATGTTATTATCCGGGAAGATGACTGTGGAACTGATCGTGGTATCAATGTTCACTCAATCATGGAAGGTGACGAATTAATTGAGCCATTATACGATCGTTTACTTGGTCGGTTCACTGCTGAAACTGTTAAGGATCCACAAACCGGTGAGGCGATCGTTGGACCAAACGTAATGCTTGATGAAAATCTGTCACATAAAATTTGTGATGCCGGTGTTACAGACGTGAAGATTCGGTCAATTTTAACTTGTGATACCCCTCACGGTGTCTGCCGTAAATGTTATGGTATGAACCTGGCTACAGGTGAAGAAGTTGAAGTTGGTGAAGCAGTTGGTACTGTTGCCGCTCAATCCATTGGTGAACCTGGTACGCAGCTTACTTTACGTACTTTCCACAACGGTGGGGTTGCCGGTGCTGAAGATATTACTCAGGGTCTTCCTCGTGTGCAAGAATTGTTTGAAGCTCGTAACCCTAAGGGTCGTGCTATTATTTCTGAAGTTGATGGTGTTATTGACTCAATTCAGGAAAACCCAGCAGAACACACACGTGAAATTACTGTTAAGGGTAAGATTGATACTAGAAGCTACAGTGTTCCTTATACTGCTTCAGTTGCAGTCAGTGAAGGTGATGAAGTTCGCCGTGGTAACAAGCTGACTCTGGGTTCAATCGATCCTAAGGAATTAATTCAAGTAACTGATACGTTGACAACCGAAGAATACATCTTGGTTGAAGTACAAAAGGCTTACCGGATGCAGGGTGTTGACATTTCAGATAAGCACGTTGAGGTCTTAACTAGACAAATGTTGCAAAAAGTTCGTGTTCTTGATCCTGGTGAGACTAACTTGCTTCCAGGTGAAATCATGGATATTGGTGAATTCAAGGAACGCAACACTTCTGTAATTATTTCAGGTGGAATCCCTGCAACTGCTCAAAGTGTAATTCTTGGTATTACTAAGGCTGCCCTTGAAACTAATAGTTTCTTGTCAGCTGCTTCATTCCAGGAAACTACTCGTGTGCTGACTGATGCTTCAATCAGAGGCAAGAACGATCCACTTCTTGGTTTGAAAGAAAATGTTATTATCGGTAAGATTATTCCAGCCGGTACAGGTCTTCCAATTTACCGTGATATGGAACCTGAAGCTGATGTGAAGAAGCCTAAGTCTGTTTACTCAATAGCTGATATTGAGAAAAAGATGAAGGAAGCTGAACAAGCTGGGGAACCACAAGGATAAGTAAAATTTATTAATAAAAATAGCTTTTCTACTAATTAAAGTAGGAAAGCTATTTTTTTGCTATTGCAGAAGTAATTGAATGATTAGTCCAACAAAAATATATGGTACAAAGGCAATTTGCTTTTGCAAGGACCAAGTTTTTCTTTTTAGAAAGAATTGAAAGAGAAGTAGAAAAGAGCCAAAAAGAAAAACCAGGTTAGCAAAGTGAGGGGTAAAGAAAAAGGCTAAAATTAAGTAGATAATTAAATCACCCGAACCCAACTTCTTTTGCATAGTATAAAAAAGCAAGACTAGCAAAATGGGAATTAGTTCAATTAAATCGCCTAATTGCAACTTAAAGAGATGTTTGAACCTAAGTAGTGTTAATAAAAGTGCGGGAAGAATCATTGTTAGGTGAAATTCTAGCCTGTCATAATCGCAGATTGCGGCCAATAGTAAACAAAAAATGACAATCGCAGTGGCAATTCCGGTCATCTGACTAAAATCAATCTTAAGATATGCTAAACCACCCAAAAATTCGATTAACGGTAATTTAATGGGGATACTGCGCTGGCAGTAGCGACATTTTCCGTGTAAAAAACAATAGGACAAAATTGGCAACTCGTCCACCAAAGTAAGTTTAGTCAAACAGAAATCACAGCGAGAACGTCCCCAAATGAAGTCATCAGTATCAAAGCGGTCGCAAACAACACAGGCGTGGGATGCTAAGCAGGTTCCAATTAAAAAGTTAGTAAGTTGATAAATCCAAGCCATTTTTTACCTCCCATAATTAGTTACGCTAAAAATAAAAAACTTTTTTGCCAAAATAATTTTGCTTTTTGGTAAAAAGGGAGTACAATGTCAATTGTGCATTTTGAAGATAGATTCAGGACTAAAAAAGAAACTCCTGGATGTGTGAACAAGATAATCAAATTTTAGGAGGAACAATTTAATGCCAACCATTAACCAATTGGTAAGAAAAGGCCGTCACTCAAAGACGACTAAATCAAAATCACCAGCCTTAAGCTACGGCTACAACAGTATGAAGAAAGAATTAGTATCAAACCCAGCACCACAAATGCGTGGAGTTGCAACTCGTGTTGGTACTATGACTCCAAAGAAGCCAAACTCAGCTTTACGTAAGTATGCTCGTGTTCGTCTTTCAAACTTAATTGAAGTTACTGCTTATATTCCAGGTGAAGGCCACAACTTACAAGAACACTCCGTTGTTTTAATTCGTGGTGGTCGTGTAAAGGACCTTCCTGGTGTACGTTACCACATCATCCGTGGTGCACTTGATACTGCCGGTGTTGACGGCAGAAAGCAAGGCCGTTCTAAGTACGGTGCCAAGAAAGATTAAGGAGGAGATAAATAATGCCTAGAAAAGGACACGTAACTAAAAGAGATATTTTAGCGGATCCAGTTTACAATTCAAAGCTTGTTACTAAGTTGATCAACCACTTGATGATTGATGGTAAGAGAGCTAAGGCATCTTCAATCCTTTATGATGCTTTTGACATTGTGAAAGAAAAGACTGATAAGGAGCCACTTGAAGTCTTTGAAGAAGCTATGAACAACATTATGCCAGTTTTGGAAGTTAGAGCTCGCCGTATCGGTGGTTCAAACTACCAAATTCCAGTTGAAGTTCGTCCAGAAAGAAGAACTACTTTGGGCTTAAGATGGCTTGTTTCATATGCTCGTTTACGTAATGAGCACACAATGGATGAGCGTTTAGCTAACGAAATCATTGATGCTTCTAACAACACCGGTTCAGCAGTTAAGAAGCGTGAAGATGTACACCGTATGGCTGAAGCTAACCGTGCATTTGCTCACTATCGTTTCTAATTTTTTAAGGAGAGAAATAATTTATGGCTAATAAGCGTGAATTTCCATTAGAAAAAACACGTAATATTGGTATCATGGCCCACATTGATGCGGGTAAGACTACCACTACTGAGCGTATTCTTTACTATACTGGTAAGATTCATAAAATCGGTGAAACCCACGAGGGTGACTCACAGATGGACTGGATGGACGAAGAAAAAGAACGTGGTATTACCATTACGTCAGCTGCTACTACAGCTCAATGGAATGACTACAGAATTAATATCATTGATACACCTGGACACGTTGACTTCACAATCGAAGTTGAACGTTCACTCCGTGTTCTTGATGGTGCCGTAACTGTTCTTGATGCTCAAGCAGGTGTAGAGCCACAGACTGAAAATGTTTGGCGCCAAGCTGAAACTTACGGTGTTCCTCGAATTGTTTTTGTTAACAAGATGGACAAGATTGGTGCAGATTTTGATAAGTCTGTTAAATCTTTACATGAACGTTTAAACGCCAATGCTTTAGCTGTTCAAATGCCAATTGGTTCTGCTGATACCTTTGAAGGTGTTATCGACTTGATCAACATGGTTGCCGATGTTTATGATGAAGACAAGCTTGGTTCAAAATGGGATACTATACCAGTTCCTGACGAATATAAAGAAGAAGCAGAAAAGCGTCGTAACGACTTAATTGAACAAGTTGCAGACGTTAACGATGACATTATGGAAAAATACCTAAACGGTGATGAAATTTCCATTGATGAATTAAAAGCTGCTATCCGTAAAGCAACTTTGGAATTGAAGGCATTCCCAGTATTTGCTGGTTCTGCTTTCAAGAACAAAGGTGTTCAAATGATGCTTGATGGTGTTGTTGATTACCTACCATCACCATTAGATGTTAAGCCTTACGTTGCTCATGATCCTAAAACTGGCGAAGAAGTTGAATTGATTGCCGGTGACGACAAGCCATTCTCAGCTTTAGCATTTAAGATCGCAACTGACCCATTCGTTGGTCGTTTAACTTATATCCGTGTTTATACTGGTTCTCTTGAATCAGGTTCATACGTATTGAATGCTTCTAAGAACAGTCGTGAACGTGTTGGTCGTTTGCTTCAAATGCACGCTAACTCAAGAAGCGAAATTTCAGAAGTATTTTCAGGTGATATCGCTGGTGCGATTGGTTTGAAAAACACTACAACTGGTGACTCATTAACTGATCCAGATCACCCATTAATTTTGGAAAGTTTGGAAGTTCCAGATCCAGTTATTCAAGTTTCAATTGAGCCAGAATCAAAGGCTGACCGTGACAAACTTGATGTTGCTTTGCAGAAGTTAACTGAAGAAGACCCAACTTTCAGAGCTGAAACTAATGCTGAAACAGGTCAAACTTTGATTTCCGGAATGGGTGAATTACACCTTCAAATCATGGTTGAACGTATGAAACGTGAATTCCACGTTGAAGCTAAGATCGGTGAACCACAAGTTGCTTACCGTGAAACCTTCACTAAAACTGCTAAGGCACAAGGTAAATTTGTTCGTCAATCAGGTGGTAAGGGTCAATACGGTGACGTTTGGATTGAATTCACACCAAACGAAAGAGGTAAAGGTTACGAATTTGAAGATGCCATCGTCGGTGGTGTTGTTCCTCGTGAATTTATCCCTTCAGTAGATGCTGGTTTGCAAGAATCAATGAAGAACGGTATCCTTGCTGGCTACCCATTGATCGATGTTAAGGCTAAGCTTTACGATGGTAGTTACCACGAGGTCGACTCTTCAGAAGCTGCCTTCAAGGTTGCTGCTTCACTTGCTTTGAGGAATGCAGCTCCTAAAGCTGGTGCTGTTATTCTTGAACCAATTATGAAGGTACAAGTTATCACACCTGAAGAATACTTGGGTGATGTAATGGGTTCAATTACCGCTCGTCGTGGTACAATGGACAACATGGTTGACCGTTCAGGTGCTAAGGTCTTGAACTCAATGGTTCCACTTGCTGAAATGTTTGGTTACGCAACTACTTTGCGTTCATCAACTCAGGGACGTGGTACTTTCACAATGGTATTTGACCACTATGAAGCAACTCCTAAGTCAATTCAAGAAGAAATTATTAAGAGCCGTGGCGGCAACAACGCTGACTAGTTTTTAATAACTGACAATAAAAATTAACAACAATTTTAATCGAGCTATTGGTAAATCCGATAGCTCTTTTTTATTTAAAAATGAGTCTATTAGCGACCATAAAAAATTAAGAATGGCATTGCTCAAATTCTAAGCAAAAAAATTTACAAAATATATTTGGTAGAGTAAATTTTTATTTTGCCATTGCTTGTTTTCAGAAAATCATGAAAAAATTAAAGAAAAAGTCCTAAAACCCTTGATATTTAGGCTTAAAGTAAGTATACTAGTTTTTGTGCGCTTAGGGCATAGTATGCTCTATTGCACATATTTGTTGTAAAGCGTTGATGCAAAAGGTTGCGGCACACCAGGCTGCATTGCCACAGAGGTGGCGCCGGGAATTTTTGCGGAAGCTAGTCATCTTTTAAAAGAAGACGTTGAGGAGGTAATTCAATGGCAAGTCAATCAATTCGTATCAGACTTAAGTCTTACGAACATGGTATTCTCGATGAATCGGCTGCTAAAATTGTAGAAACAGCTAAGAGAACTGGTGCTGAAATTTCAGGTCCAGTTCCTCTACCAACAGAACGGGTATTATTCACTGTTCTTCGTTCACCACACAAGAACAAGGACTCACGTGAACAGTTTGAAATGCGTACGCACAAGCGTTTAATCGATATTTTAAGCCCTACACCTAAAACTGTTGATTCTTTAATGAAGCTTGATCTACCAAGCGGCGTTGACATCGAAATCAAATTATAATTTTTAAAGAGAAAGAGGTGTAATCATGACCAAAGGAATCTTAGGAAGAAAAGTCGGTATGACTCAAGTCTTCACCAAAGATGGCATCCTTGTTCCTGTAACTGTTGTCGAAGCAACTCCTAACGTTGTTATGCAAGTTAAGACTGTTGAATCAGACGGTTACGAAGCAGTTCAATTGGGATACCAAGACAAGCGTGAAGTTTTGAGCAACAAACCAGAAAAAGGTCATGCTGCAAAAGCAAAGACTTCGCCTAAGCGCTTCATACGTGAAATCCGCGGAGTTGAGCTTAAGGACTACGAAGTCGGCTCAGAAGTTACTGTGGACACATTTAAGGAAGGTGACGTCGTAGACGTTACTGGTACTACAAGAGGTCATGGATACCAAGGTAACATTAAGCGTTGGGGCCAATCACGTGGACCTGAAACTCACGGATCAAGATACCACAGAGTTCCTGGCTCAATGGGTTCCATCATTAACCGTGTACCAAAGGGCAAGCGTTTGCCAGGTCACATGGGTATGAAGAAAGTTACCATTGAAAACTTAGTAATTGAAAAGGTTGTAGCTGACAAGAACGTATTACTTATCAAAGGTAATGTTCCAGGTGCTAAGAACTCATTAATTACTGTTAAATCTGCTGTTAAGAATAATAAATAGGAAGGAGGACTAGAATGGCTAATTTAAAAGTTATCGATCAAAAAGGTAAAGATGCTGGTGAAGTTACTTTAAAAGATGAAGTATTTGGTATTGAACCAAACGAGAGCGTTGTTTTCGATGCAATCATCAGACAAAGAGCTGGCAAGCGTCAAGGTACCTCAAAGGTTAAAAATAGATCTGCTGTTCGTGGTGGTGGTAAGAAGCCTTGGAAGCAAAAGGGTACAGGACGTGCTCGTCAAGGTTCAATCAGATCACCTCAATGGCGCGGCGGTGGTGTAGTCTTTGGACCAACTCCACGTTCTTACGCATACTCAATGCCAAGAAAGCAACGTCGTTTGGCTATCAAGTCAGTTCTTTCCCAAAAATTGATTGATCAAGATTTAATCGTTTTAGACCAGTTGACATTGTCAGCTCCTAAGACTAAAGAATTTAAGTCAATATTAGACAGCTTAAATATTGAAGGTAAAGTACTTGTTGTTTCAGAAGACAAGAATGTACAACTTTCAGCAAGAAACTTGCCAAAAGTTAAGGTTATTACAATTAACGGCTTAAACGTTGAAGATGTAGTAAACTATGACAAGTTAATCTTGACTAAAGACGCTATTGAGAAGATTGAAGAGAATGTTGAGGGGGCTTCGAAGAAATGAGTGCACATGATATCATTTTAAGACCTATCATTACTGAAAAGTCAACGAACTTAATGGATGATAAGAAGTACACTTTCAACGTGCTTTTAACTGCAACCAAGACTCAAGTTCGTAACGCTGTTGAGGAAATCTTTGATGTCAAAGTTAAAAAAGTTAATATCATGAATGTTCGTGGTAAAGACAAGCGTGTTGGCCGTTACACTGGTAAAACAGCTCGTAGCCGTAAAGCAATTGTCACTTTAACTGATGATTCAAACGACATTAAGATTTTCAAAGACGAAAATCAAGAAGAAAATAAGTAATAGGAGGTCAGTCAATTGGCTATTAAGATTTATAAGCCAACCACAAATGGTCGCCGTAATATGACTTCTTCCGACTTTGCTGAGATTACTAAGAGCAAGCCAGAACGTACCTTGCTTGAATCACAATCACACACTGCAGGTCGTAACTCATATGGTCATATTACAAGTAGACACCGTGGTGGTGGTCATAAGCAAAAGTACCGTATCATCGATTTCAAGCGTAACAAGGACAATGCAAAAGCTGTTGTTAAGGCTATCGAATACGATCCAAACAGAACTGCTAACATTGCACTTCTTCACTACACTGATGGTATCAAAGCTTACATTTTAGCTCCCAAAGGATTAAAAGTTGGCGATGTGGTTGAATCTGGTCCTAATGCAGACATTAAACCAGGTAATGCTTTACCATTAAAGAACATTCCTACTGGTACTTCAATTCACAACATTGAATTAAGACCTGGTAAGGGTGGACAACTTGTCAGAAGTGCTGGTGCCAATGCTCAAGTTTTGGGTAGTGACGGTAAGTACACTTTAGTTAGACTTCAAAGTGGCGAAGTTCGTAAGATTTTGTCAACTTGTCGTGCAACTATTGGTGTTGTTGGTAACGAACAACACTCATTGATTCAATTAGGTAAGGCTGGCCGTAGTCGCTGGTTAGGCAGACGTCCACAATCACGTGGTTCTGTAATGAACCCTAACGATCACCCACATGGTGGTGGTGAAGGTAAGGCTCCAGTTGGTCGTCCACAACCTATGACTCCTTGGGGTAAGAAAGCTCGCGGTATCAAGACTAGAAATAGTAAGAGAGCTAGCGAGAAGTTAATTATTCGTCACCGTAAGGGTAACAAGTAATAGAAGGAGGGTTAATTAATGAGCCGTAGTATTAAAAAAGGGCCTTTTGCAGACGCATCTTTGCTAAAGAAAGTTGATGCACAAGCAGACACAGAGAAAAAACAGGTTATTAAAACCTGGTCACGTCGTTCAACTATTTTCCCTTCCTTCGTTGGTTTGACTATAGCTGTTTACGATGGTAGAAAACATGTTCCAGTTTACATTACTGAAGACATGGTTGGTCACAAGTTAGGTGAATTTGTTCCAACAAGAACTTTCCATGGACACAAGACATCTGACGATAAGGCAACTAAATAGAGGAAGGAGAAACACTTAAATGGCAGAACAAATTAGTTCAGCTAGGGCTGAAGCAAGAACTGTTCGTATTGCTCCAAGAAAAGCACGTTTAGTCGTTGACTTAATTCGCGGTAAAGACGTTGCTGAAGCATTGGCAATCTTGCAATTTACGCCTAGAGCTGCTTCCCCAATCGTTGAAAAAGTTTTACGCTCAGCAATCGCTAATGCGGAACACAACTACGATCTCGAAAGTGCTAACCTTTACGTATCAGAAGCATACGTAAATGAAGGTGCAACTTTAAAGAGATTTAGACCACGTGCCAAAGGTATGGCTTCTCCAATTAACAAGAGAACAAGTCATGTAGTTGTAGTAGTTTCAGAAAAGAACGATTAAGGGAGGTATATTAATGGGTCAGAAAATTAACCCAAATGGTTTTCGTCTCGGCGTAATTCGTGACTGGGAATCTAAATGGTATGCTGACAGAGGATATAAAGAAACCTTAAATGAAGACCTGAAGATCAGAAAATTCATTTCTAAGAAATTAAAGGATGCCTCTGTTTCTACTGTTGAAATTGAACGTGCAGCAAACAGAATCAACGTATCAATTAATACCTCAAAGCCAGGTATGGTAATTGGTAAAGGTGGTTCTGAAGTTGAATCTTTAAGAAAAGAATTAAATGCGTTGACTAACAAGCAAGTTCACGTTAACATTGTCGAAATTAAGAAACCAGATCTTGATGCTAAATTGGTAGCAGATAGTATTGCAAGTCAACTTGAAGCTCGTATTGCTTTTAGACGTGCAATGCGCCAAGCTACTCAAAGAACTATGCGTGCTGGTGCTAAAGGAATCAGAGTTCAAACTTCTGGTCGTTTAAACGGTGCTGACATGGCGAGAAGAGAATGGCATACTGAAGGTCGTGTTCCATTACAAACTTTAAGAGCAGACATTGACTATGCTTGGGTAAATGCCTTCACTACTTATGGTGAAATTGGTGTTCAAGTATGGATCAACCGTGGCGAAGTCTTACCTTCAAAGAGTAAGCAACCTGAAAAAGCTGTGAAGGGAGGAAACAAATAATGCCTCTAGTACCAAAAAGGGTAAAGCACCGTCGTGAATTCCGTGGTAAGATGCGTGGTGCTGCTAAGGGTGGCAAAACCATTGCCTTTGGTGAATATGGTTTACAAGCTCTTGAATCACACTGGATTACTACCCAACAAATCGAAGCTGCTCGTGTTGCGATGACTCGTTACATGAAGCGTGGTGGTAAAGTTTGGATTAGAATTTTCCCTCAAAAATCATATACTGCTAAAGGTGTAGGTGTACGTATGGGTTCCGGTAAAGGTGCACCAGCCGGCTGGGTAGCTGTTGTTAAGAGAGAAAAAATTATGTTTGAAATTGGTGGCGTTAGCGAAGCAACTGCTCGTGAAGCTTTAAGACTTGCTTCAACTAAGTTACCAATTAAATGTAAGTTTGTGACTAAAAGTTCGGAAGTAGGTGGCAATTCTAATGAAGGCTAAAGATATCAGAGCACTAACCACTGATCAGATGTTGGACAAGGAAAAGCAATACAAAGAAGAACTCTTTAATTTGCGTTTTCAACAAGCAACGGGTCAATTAGAAAATACCGCTCGCCTAAGCAAAGTCCGCAAGAACATCGCTAGAATTAAAACAATTCTAAGTGAAGATGCATTGAAGAAAGATTAGTGGAAGGGAGTTATTAACTTGAGCGAATCAATCGAAAGAAATCGTCGTCACGTATATCAAGGTCGAGTAATTTCTGATAAGAATGACAAAACTATCACTGTTGTTGTTGATACTTACAAGAATCACCCTGTTTACAAGAAGCGTATCAAATATTCTAAGAAATATTACGCACAAGACGAAAATAATGAAGCTAAAGTTGGCGATACTGTTCGTATCATGGAAACCCGTCCATTATCTCGTACAAAGCGCTTCCGTTTAGTAAAAATTGTCAAGAAATCTGTATAGTTTTGCGGATTTAGTGAGGGGAGGATTAAATAGTGATTCAAAATGAATCCCGTTTAAAGGTTGCTGATAACTCAGGTGCCAGAGAACTATTAGTTATTAGAGTCTTAGGTGGTTCAAGACGTAAGACTGGTAACATTGGTGACATCGTGGTTGCAACTGTTAAACAAGCAACACCAGGTGGCGTTGTCAAAAAAGGTGACGTTGTCAAAGCTGTCATTGTTAGAACAAAATCAGGCGCACGTCGTGAAGATGGTTCATACATCAAGTTTGATGAAAATGCCGGTGTAGTAATTAATGCAGATAAGAGCCCACGTGGTACTCGTATCTTTGGGCCTGTTGCACGTGAGCTGCGTGAGCACGACTTTATGAAGATCGTCTCTCTTGCTCCTGAAGTCTTATAATTAAGTGAGGTGCACTGATGTTTGTTAAAACTGGTGACAAAGTAAAAGTTATTGCCGGAAAAGACAAAGGTAAAGAAGGTACTGTTCTTTCTGTTAACGTTAAGAAAAACCGTGTGGTTGTTAAGGGCGTTAACACAATTAAGAAACACCAAAAGCCTTCGCAAACTAATGCAAATGGTGGTGTAGTTGAATCAGAAGGTTCAATTCACGCATCAAACGTAAAAGTTATTGCTAAGTCTGAAAGCAAAAAAGAAGAAACTAAGAAATAGGAAGGAGGACACAAATGGCAAATTATTTAGCTGAAGAATATAAAGAAAAAATTGTTCCTGCATTGCAAGAAAAGTTTGAATACAGCTCAGTTATGCAAGTACCTAAGATCGAAAAGATCGTTTTGAACATGGGTGTTGGTGACGCAGTTACTAACGCAAAGAACTTGGATGAAGCAGTCGAAGAATTAACTTTGATCTCAGGTCAAAAGCCTTTAGTAACAAAGGCTAAGAAATCAATCGCTAACTTCCGTTTACGTGAAGGTATGTCTATCGGTGCTAAGGTAACACTTAGAGGAGACAGAATGTATGATTTCTTGTACAAGTTAATTAGTGTTTCGCTTCCTCGGGTTCGTGACTTCCGCGGTGTTTCAAGCCGTTCATTCGATGGTCGTGGTAACTACACTTTAGGTATTAAGGAACAACTTATTTTCCCAGAAATTGACTTTGATAAGGTTAATCGGACAAGAGGTTTAGATGTTGTTATCGTTACTACTGCCAACACTGATGAAGAAGCTCGTGAGCTTTTAAGTCAATTTGGTATGCCGTTTGCAAAATAATGGAGGACACTAATGGCTAAAACATCACAAATAATTAGAAATCATCGTCCTGCTAAATTCTCTTCACGTGAATATACTCGTTGCGAGAGATGTGGTCGTCCACACTCCGTTTACCGTAAATTTGGTTTATGCCGTATTTGCTTGAAGGATTTAGCTCACAAAGGTCAAATCCCAGGTCTTAAAAAGGCTAGTTGGTAATACGGTTAGGAGGATAGCATAAATGGTCATGACAGATCCGATCGCAGATTACTTGACTAGAATTAGAAATGCCAATATGGCAAAGCATAGTTCAGTTGAAATTCCTGCATCAAACATTAAAAAATCTATTTCAGAAATTTTGAAACGCGAAGGTTTCATCCGTGATTACGAAGTTACTGATGACAACAAACAGGGCATTATCAAGATTTTCTTGAAATATGGTCCAGACGGAGAACGTGTCATTTCAGGCTTAAAGCGTATTTCTAAGCCAGGTCTTAGAAATTACGTTAGTGCTGAAAACTTACCTAAAGTTCTTAATGGTTTAGGTATCGCCATCGTTTCAACTTCTGCTGGTGTAATTACCGATAAAGAAGCTCGACAAAAAGACGTCGGCGGCGAAGTTATCGCTTACGTTTGGTAATTCTGACAGAAAGGAGAACAATCAATGAGCCGTATTGGTTTAAAAACAATTGAAGTCCCAGATAGTGTCACAGTTACCAAGGATGGTGACAACATCACCGTTAAGGGACCAAAGGGTGAATTAACTAGATACTTCGATCCAAAGATTACTTTCAAGCAAGAAGATGGCAAGATTAACTTTTCACGTTCAAGTGAAAGTGATAAAGCACTTCACGGTACTGAAAGAGCTAACTTGGCATCAATGGTTGAAGGTGTAGTTAATGGCTACAAGAAGACTTTGAAGTTAATCGGTGTTGGTTACCGTGCAACAGCACAAGGCAACAAATTAACATTAAATGTTGGTTACTCACACCCAGTTGAAATGACTGCACCAGAAGGTGTTTCCGTAAAAGCTACTTCAGCAACTGATATTGAAGTAGAAGGGATTTCTAAGCAAAATGTTGGACAATTTGCTGCTGAAATCCGCGATGTACGTCCACCAGAGCCTTACAAGGGTAAAGGTATTCGTTACACTGACGAATATGTACGTCGTAAGGAAGGTAAGACAGGTAAGTAATAAATAAATTTTTGAGGTGAAATTGTGATTTCAAAACCAGATAAAAATAAGTTACGCTTAAAGCGTCACAAACGTATTCGTGGCAAGATTTCTGGTACTGCTGAGCGCCCACGCTTAAGCGTTTTCCGTTCAAACAAAAACATCTACGCTCAATTAATTGATGACGTAGCGGGTGTAACGCTAGCAAGTGCCTCAACTTTGGATGATTCCGTAGCTAAGGATTCAACTAAGGTAGAACAAGCTCAAGCTGTAGGTAAGGCAATTGCCGAAGCAGCTAAAGCTAAGAACATTTCAAATGTTGTGTTCGATAGAAGTGGTTACCTATACCATGGCCGTATTTCAGCTTTGGCAGATGCCGCTCGTGAAAACGGATTAGATTTCTAGGGAAGGAGAATAATACATGGCAAACCGCAACGATTCTCGCAATAATCGCAGAAATAAAGACGACATCGAAGATCAGTTAGTAGCAATTAATCGTGTCACCAAGGTTGTCAAGGGTGGTCAACGAATGAGATTTGCTGCCTTGGTAATCGTTGGCGACAAAAAAGGTCGTGTAGGCTTTGGTACTGGTAAAGCTCAAGAAGTTCCAGAAGCAATCCGTAAGGCCGTTGAAGCCGGTAAGAAGAACATGATTACTGTTCCTAAGGTTGGTACTACCATTCCTCACGAAGTAATCGGTCACTACGGCTCGGGTAGCATCTTAATTAAACCTGCTCCTGCTGGTTCCGGAGTTGCTGCCGGTGGTGCTGTTCGTATCGTTATGGATATGGCTGGTATCGCTGATGTTACTTCTAAGTCACTTGGTTCAAACACTCCAATCAATGTTGTTCGTGCAACTATTGATGGATTGAAAAAACTTAAGACCAGTGAGCAAGTTGAAAAACTACGTCACGCTGATTTAGATTAGGGAGACAAAATAAATGACTGAATTAAAAGTTACTTTAATTAGAAGTGCTGCGCACCGTCTACCTAACCAACGAAAAGTTGTTAAAGCCTTAGGCTTAGGTAGAATTAATAGTACAGCTACTCTACCAGACAACGCCGCTACTCGTGGTGCACTGTTGAAAATTGCACATTTAATCTCTGTTGAAGAGATCAATAAATAATTAATTAAGGAGGTGCCGAATTAATGAAGCTTCATGAATTACATGCTGCTGAGGGTTCACGCAATACTAGAAAACGTGTTGGACGTGGTACTTCAAGTGGTTACGGAAAGACTTCTGGCCGTGGACAAAAGGGTCAATTAGCCCGTCAAGGTGGACACACTCGTTTAGGTTTTGAAGGTGGCCAAATGCCATTATTCAGAACTATGCCTAAGCGTGGTTTTAAGAACATTAACCGTAAAGAATATGCAATTATTAATTTAGACGACTTAAACAAGTTTAAAGACAACGACGAAGTTACTGTTGCTAGTCTTAAAGAAAACGGCTTGGTAAAGAAAGAACTATCAGGCGTTAAGCTGCTTGCTAAGGGTGAGCTAAAAGTTAAGTTAAACGTAAAGGTTAACAAGGTTTCCGCCGCTGCTAAAAAAGCAGTTGAAGCTGCCGGCGGATCTGTTGAGGTGATCTAATGTTTTCGACTTTGAAGAACGCCTTTAAGGATAAAGAAATTCGAAATAAGATTTATTTCACACTCTTTATTCTTTTGCTGTATCGCATTGGAGCTAACATTACTGTTCCAGGTGTCAATGCAAAAGCGATTACTCAAGTTGCACAAACTGGTTTAGTTCCAATGCTGGACACTGTTTCCGGTGGTGGGCTAGATAATTACTCAATTTTTTCACTTGGTGTTTCGCCCTTCATTACTGCGCAAATTGTTATCCAATTGTTGCAAATGGACATTGTTCCTACTTTAGTGGAATGGGGCAAGCAAGGTGAAGTTGGCCGCCGTAAGACAAACCAAGTTACAAGATGGCTTGCACTATTTGTCGCATTTTTTCAAAGTCTTGGAATCACGCTTGGATTTAACGCTTTGACTGAAATGGGACTAGTTAAATCCCAAACTTGGCAAACTTACTGTGAAATTGCAATCATCATGACTGCGGGCACGATGCTTTTGACCTGGCTTGGTGATGAAATTACCGATAAAGGTTTGGGTAACGGCGTTTCAGTAATTATTTTTGCCGGTATTATTGCTCGACTTCCACGCGGTCTTTGGCAGTTATATAAAGATGAAGTGATCAATAATAGTGCGAGTGATCGTTGGCAAGGAATTGTGTTCTTCATTGCGATTCTCATTGCAATACTCATCGTAACGCAGATAGTTACTTGGGTTGAACAGGCTGATCGCCGTATTCCAATCCAATACACTAGACGAGCAACTACTAGTGGCTCAGAAAGTTTCTTACCATTAAAAGTTAATGTCTCAGGTGTGATTCCAGTAATTTTCGCTAGTTCGTTTATTGTTACACCAGCTACAATTTTAATGGCCTTTCAAAGAACTCAAGGCGACCAACAATGGTATAAAGTAATGACTAACATTTTTAGTATGCAGACTACAACCGGTGTTATCATTTACACTCTTTTGATTGTACTGTTTACCTTCTTTTATGCTTTTGTTCAGGTTAATCCTGAGAAACTTGCAAAGAATTTGCAAAAACAAGGTGCTTACATTCCTAGTGTATGGCCAGGTAAGGATACGCAAGATTATGTTTCAAAGTTGTTAATTAGATTATCAACTGTTGGTTCAGTATTCTTGGGTTTGGTGGCTTTACTACCACAACTTGCTACTAATATTTGGGACTTACCGAGTTCAATTGGACTAGGTGGTACTAGTCTTTTGATCGTAATCGGAGTTGTCTTGGAGTTATCTCGTCAAATTAACGGTTTGTTAATGAAGAGAGAATATGTAGGATTCATCAGATAGGAACGAATAAATGATTAATTTATTTCTTTTAGGTTTGCCGGGTGCTGGTAAAGGAACAGTATCAGAGCAAATTGTTGATAAATATCATCTAACTCATATTTCAACTGGGGATATGTTTAGAGAAGCAATGGCTAATGAGACCAAAGTTGGTCTTGAAGCTAAAAGTTACATTGACAAAGGTGATTTGGTACCGGACGAAGTTACTGCTAGATTAGTAGAAGAACGTTTGGGTCAACCAGATATTAAAGAAGGCTACATTTTAGATGGCTTTCCTAGGACGATTGTTCAAGCTGAACTTTTGGAAGATATCACTAAGAAGTTGAACGAACCTTTAACTAACGTAATCTCTTTAGAGGTTAAGGAAGATACTTTAGTCAAACGTTTATCAGCACGCTTTATGTGTAAAAAGTGTGGTGCCACTTATAACAAAATTACTAAGATGCCTAAGGTAGAAGGTACTTGTGACCGTTGTGGCAGTCATGAATTTTATCAACGTGAAGATGACAAGCCAGAAGTAGTTAAGAATCGTTTACAAGTTAATGAAAAGATGAATACACCTTTGAAAGACTACTATCAAAAGAATGGGTTGTTAACCTGTGTAGATGGTGAACAATCTCCTGAGAAAGTCTTTGAAAGTGTTGATGCGGTTTTAAGTAAAAAGCAATAATTTGTATATTTACTTTTCCGTGTTATAATTTCAAAGTATGACTGTTTAAATGCGGAGGAACAGCTTTGGCAAAAGATGATGTCATTGAAGTAAAGGGTAAAGTTATTGATACTTTGCCTAATGCTATGTTTAAGGTTGAATTGGAAAATGGAGCAAAAATATTAGCACATGTTTCTGGGAAAATCAGAATGCACTATATTCGTATTTTACCCGGAGACCGTGTTACTGTAGAACTTTCTCCTTACGATTTAACAAAAGGTAGAATTACTTATCGGTTTATAAAATAATAACGGAGGGAAACATGAAGGTTAGACCATCTGTTAAACCAATGTGTGAACATTGTAAGATTATTAAAAGACATGGTCGTGTGATGGTTATTTGTTCTGCAAATCCAAAACACAAACAGCGTCAAGGTTAAAAATAAAATAGGAGGTGCAATTTATGGCACGTATTGCTGGTGTTGACTTACCAAGAGATAAAAGAATAGTTGTTGCATTAACATACATTTATGGCATTGGTGAACCAACAGCTCAGAAAATTTGTGCGGATGCTGGTGTTTCTGAAGACATACGTTCAAAAGATTTGACTCCAGATGATCAAGAAAAGCTTCGCGCAGAAGTTGATAAATACCGTGTTGAAGGTGACTTGCGTAGAGAAGTCAGCATGAATATCAAACGGTTAATTGATATTGGTTCTTACCGTGGTATGCGTCACCGCCGTGGACTTCCAGTTCGTGGACAAAATACCAAGAATAATGCCCGTACTCGTAAGGGTAGTAAGAAGAGATAAACAAAAATATAAGGAGGTTTATTGATGCCTAAAACAGCACGTAAGCGTCGTGTGAAGAAGCACGTTGAAAAAGGCGTTGCTCACATTCATTCTACGTTTAATAATACTTTAGTCATGATTACTGACGTTCAAGGCAATGCAATTGCTTGGTCTTCAGCTGGTGCATTGGGCTTTAAAGGTAGTCGTAAGTCTACCCCATTTGCAGCTCAAATGGCAGCCGAAGCAGCAGCTAAGAGCGCAATGGACCAAGGCATGAAACATGTAGAAGTTTCTGTTAAGGGTCCTGGTGCTGGTCGTGAATCTGCTATAAGATCACTTCAAGCTACTGGACTTGAGATCACTGCAATCCGTGATGTCACTCCAGTTCCCCACAATGGTTCTAGACCACCAAAACGTCGTCGTGTTTAATTTTGTTCTTAATGAAGGACGTTGCGTTTTGAAAGGGGCCTAGTAATGATTGAATTTGAAAAACCAAATATTACCGTTGTGGACCAAGAGAAGGCTTATGGTAAATTTGTTATTGAACCACTTGAACGAGGCTTTGGTACTACTTTAGGTAACTCATTACGTAGAGTTTTACTTACATCTATTCCAGGTACTGGACTTGTTTATGTTCAAATTGATGATGTTTTACACGAATTCTCCACTGTTCCAGGTGTTAGAGAAGATGTTGCTAAGATTATCTTGAACCTGAAGAAGCTTGAATTAAAATCTTTTTCAGATGAGCAAAAGACCATCGAAGTAGATGTTGAGGGTCCAGCTACTGTTACCGCCGATGATCTGAAAGCCGATTCAGATATTCAAATTCTGAATCCAGATCAATATATTTGTACCATTGCTGACGGTGGTCACTTGCATATGCAGATTGCAGTCAAAAATGGCCGTGGTTACGTTGCCGCAAGTGAGAATAAGAGTGAAGATATGCCAATTGGTGTTATTCCGGTTGATTCTCTCTTTTCACCAATTAAAAAAGTTAATTACCAGGTTGAGTCAACTCGTGTTGGTAAAAGAGACGATTTTGACAAGCTCACTTTAGAGATTTGGACTGATGGTTCAATCAAGCCTAATGACGCCCTTAGTTTTGCTGCCAAAATTTTGGTGGCGCACTTTAAAGTGTTTGAAACTGCTGATGCAAATACCCAATTCAATGATGTTATGGTTGAAAAAGAGGACGATACTGCAGAGAAGAAGCTCGAAATGACAATTGAAGAGCTTGATTTATCTGTTCGTTCCTACAACTGTCTTAAGCGTGCCGGCATTAATACTCTGCAAGAACTGACTGATAAGACAGAAGCAGATATGATGCGTGTACGTAATTTAGGACGTAAATCATTAGAAGAAGTTAAAAATAAATTAACTGATTTGGGACTTTCACTTCGTCAAGAAGATTAACTAACAAATAAAAGGAGGTAAACTGATGGCATACCGTAAATTAGGTCGCGATAGTGCACATAGAAAAGCAATGCTTAGAGAAATGACTACTCAATTGATCATGAACGAACGCATTGTTACTACTGAAACACGTGCTAAAGAAGTCCGCAAAACTGCCGAAAAGATGATTACTTTAGGCAAGCGTGGTGATTTAGCTGCAAGAAGAAAAGCTGCTGCTTACGTTCGTAATGAAGTTGCTGACATTCAAGAAGAAAAAGATGCAGTTGTTGTAAAATCAGCATTGCAAAAACTCTTCAGTGATATTGCA
Organism: Lactobacillus sp. B4015; assembly: GCF_026536055.1. Taxonomy (NCBI): domain Bacteria; kingdom Bacillati; phylum Bacillota; class Bacilli; order Lactobacillales; family Lactobacillaceae; genus Lactobacillus; species Lactobacillus sp. B4015. The sequence continues at coordinate 126,184 of NZ_JAFNOY010000001.1, read as the reverse complement.
CCCCGTTACAAAGACCGTAATGGTGGTTACACCCGTATTTTGAAGTTAGCAAAAGCTCGTCGAGGCGATGCTGCTCCAATGGTTATTCTAGAATTGGTTTAAGTTAGAATAACCAAAACTTAATAGCTATTAAGAATTACCCGTGAGAGTGAGAATAAGCGTTAAGATGATGACGAAAGTTTAGTCTAGCTTAGATAATTCATTTTATCCCTCCTCAGGGTGATTTTTTTTTTCTGAATTCAATTGAAATGTAAAGTTTCAGCCTGAATTTAATATTTGTTTTTGAATGAATCCTAATTTTAGTGTAGCAACCAACGGATATATCTATCTAAGTGAAAGTCACGAATTTGCTCATATAAAGAGATGCAACTTTAGTTGAAACAAAAAAGTTTTGATTTAAGATCTTCTGATTGAACTCTTTTTAAAAATATTAAAATAATTGGAGTAGGTAAAAAGCTAATACGTTTCTTTTAATAGAAGTAAATTGTTATGTTTCAAATTGATTTTTTTATTTGAAACAAGTATAGTCTGACTATAATTCGATAAGTAACTGGTAAATAAAAAATGATTTTTTCAGTATGTTTCTTTAAAATTGTAATTAAAGAATAAATTTAATAATTATTTATGAGGTAAACAAGGGAATTCATTTTGGCATTCATTAAAGTTCACATTCTACTCAAAAGAGTCAGAAATTAAAAATTTAAACTAACTGTTTTCTCTTCAAACCGATTTTAAAAAATAAGTACCAAGACTTATTTGACTAAAAAATTGAAGAATGTGAGCCAAGAAAAGGTAATAAATTTTCCTTAAAAAGTAAACTCAAAATCATCAATACTGTTAAATTTGGATTGACTTAATTAAGGCTTATTCTGATAAAGCTTTTTATTACATCCATTTAGATCATTATATAAGCAAGGGACCAAATTAAAAGACTAAACTCTGATAAACAATCGGAATTTAGTCCAAAGATAGAAATTATTAAGATTTATTACTCCTAACTTTATATCAATAAAGTTAATATTTGTTTAATTACTTTTCTGCTACGATTTAATGGGAATCCAGTCTATTAAAACTTCGCTTTATTTTGTTATTGTTGGCACATCTGAAACCTTTTTAACAATAATTACCTTATCTTTCAAATTTGGATAATATAAATACGAATCTCTACTTGTTAAAATCAAGGTTCCATTAGTACCTTTTTTACTTTTTAAAATATATGCATATTCACTAGATTTTTCTATAATACCTCGATCAAATTCAGTTCCTTTAAAATACAGTCGATATATGCTCTTTTGATGTATACCTAAAGCGATTCTCACATTATTTCCTGGATTTAAATTGTTAGAAAAATCTCCAAAAACGGAAGGCGGTTTTCTAATTGCTTTCAATAAAAAAAACAATGATAAAGTAAGTAAAAAAGTAAGCAGAAAAGTAGTGATTTTATAGAAGTTTTTCTTCATAATATATATTTCCTAATGCTATTGTGCTACTGCCCAAGCTGTTTGAGAGTACCAATGTTTTCTGTAACCATAATACAAAAATTGTTTTGGTCCACTTTGATGATTAATCGGGTGACCATAGAAAGCTAGTCTTTCAGCTTTATATGTTTTCTGAGCGTAAACCTTGAAATAGTCTCTTGTATTAGGAGCCTTTACCCAAACTCCTGAGGGACCAACTGTACCAAGACTTATCGAAAAGCTAAAACCGGGAAAACCGGATCCAACGGAAATTGAAGGGCCTCCAGATGTAGACCAAAAAAAGCCGCCTGACGAATTTTTAATCCTTGTTCCATGTGAAGGCTGATTGCCAACATATCCTTTAGCACTAGGATATTTTGTTCCATCGATTTTATAGGTAATATTAACATAGTTTGGTGTCCTAGTTCGGCTATTTTCCTCAATAATTGCAGCAGCTTGCTGCTCCATATCCTTTTTTAGAACTTTATCAGGCACTTTATAGTTAACTACTAGTGAAGACAAATCCTTATTTACATTTGAATTGATAGCAAAATTGTTCTCGGACTCGATATTCTCTTTTGCCGAAACATGTTGAGATACACCAATAGAAACGCAGGATAATAATAATGCTACTGTAGATTTTATTGAGCTTCTGGTTAGTATTTTCATAACCTTTCTTCTTTAAAATAATAAAAATATTATATTACAACTATTATTATAAAGCATAAATTAACTTTATACAACAATAAAATTAAATAAATATTAAATTGATTTAATGAGGTTAAGCACATGTGATACTAACTCTTAAAGTTTACTAAATTAGGAAATATCACTGATCAACTTATTTGTATTATCACTAAATAGCAAGTCTTTAAGCCTGTTTTGCTTTGAAATAAAAAACCAGTTCGTTGAAAAATTGATGTTGTTTAAAATCTATAAGGTTTTTAGAACAACGTAAAAATTTTATTTTTGTTGATAATTTATTATATGAGTCTTTTTTTGGTACAATTGAGTAAGACTTTGTAAGAAGGTGAGAGCATGGCAAAAGATAGTATTATTAAAGTTCATAATATCAGTTTTACATATCCTGAGACCGACTCACCTGCGATTGATCACGTCAGTTTTGAAATTAAACGGGGTTCGTGGACTTCGATTATTGGTCATAATGGCAGTGGCAAGTCGACCATTATTCGCTTACTTAACGGCTTGCTGGTGGCCGATGAAAACAGTGACTCAGCCATTGAAATCGATGGCACTAAGCTAGATGATGACAGTGTGTGGGACATTAGAGATAAAATTGGCGTTGTATTTCAAAATCCGGACAACCAATTTGTTGGTGCGACGGTTGCTGATGATGTGGCTTTTGGTTTGGAAAATCGTGGTGTGCCACGTCCTGAAATGCTTAAAATTGTGCCAGAAGCGATTGAAGCGGTGGGAATGAGTGAATATGCCAATACTGAGCCGGCTAATCTCTCCGGCGGTCAAAAACAGCGTGTTGCAATTGCCGGAATTTTGGCAATCAGACCCAAAATTATCGTCTTGGACGAAGCAACATCAATGTTAGATCCAGAGGGCCGCGACAAGATTTTAAGTATTGTACGGCAAATGAAAGACGAATACGACTTGACGGTCTTGGCAATTACTCATGACCTTGATGAAGCCAATCAAGCGGATAACGTTTTGGTAATGAACGATGGCAAGCTGTTAACTCAGGGCACGACGACGGAGGTTTTCGGTCAGGTAAAGCTTTTGCGGGAGATTGGCCTTGATGTGCCTTTTTTCCAACAAGTAATGGATGATTTACGCAGCGATTCGCTTAAACTGCCTCAAAAGATTAATTCAGAAAAAGAGTTGGTGAATTACTTATGTCAATTAAATTCGAACAAGTAGGTTACACATACTCAATCGGCTCGCCGCTTGAAAAAAAAGGTCTAGAAGATGTGAGTTTTGAACTAGCAGATGGCTCCTTTACAGCGATTATTGGGCACACTGGCAGCGGCAAATCGACTTTAATGCAGCATTTTAATGCCTTATTGAAACCCACTGCTGGGCGTATTGAGCTTGCTAATACAGTCATCACACCAGCTACAACGAACAAAAATTTAAAAGAATTGCGGCGCCATGTTAGTTTAGTGTTTCAATTCCCAGAGACCCAATTATTTGAAACTACGGTTCTAGATGATATTGCCTTTGGCCCGAAAAACTTTGGCTATAGCAAAGAAGAAGCATTGGCAAGCGCACGTAATTGGTTGGAAAAAGTGGGTTTACCACCTGAAATCGGGCAGCGCTCGCCTTTTGAACTTTCTGGTGGACAAATGAGGCGAGTAGCCATTGCCGGAGTTTTAGCTTATGAGCCCGATATTCTTTGCTTGGACGAACCAGCTGCCGGTCTTGATCCCCGAGCACGGCGCCAAATGATGCACTTGTTTAAGCAATACCAGCAAGAGGGACACACGGTTATTCTAGTTACCCACAACATGGATGATGTAGCCAATTATGCAGACGATGTGTTGGTAATGGAATACGGCAGGCTGATTAAGCACGACACGCCAGCAAACGTGTTTCAGGATCGCGACTGGCTAAAAAAGCATCATCTTGAGGAGCCTAAGGCGTCCCTATTTGCCAATCAACTGACCAATTTCAACTTTGCTGACGGTCGGCCGTTAACTGAAAAGCAACTAATTAGCGCAATTGAGCAAAATTTAAAGGGGTGAGTGTGTGAGTAAAATTTTAATTGGCCGCTATATTGCTGGCGATTCGCTTGTTTACCGGATGGATCCCCGCGGCAAGTTGCTAGCCACTATCGGCTTTATTTTGTTGATTTTCTTAGCAAATAATCCAGTTACCTACGCCATTGTGACGCTCTTTAGCTTTGTCGGCGTTGCGGCTACCAAGTTGAAGCCCAAGGTTTTTTGGGATGGGGTCAAACCAATGATTTGGTTAATCCTATTTACCTCGCTATTGCAATTGTTTTTTACGGTCGGTGGAAAAATATATTGGCAGTGGTCGATTTTTGCGCTGTCAAGCTACGGTATTACAAACTCAATCTTTATTTTTATCCGGTTCACAGTGATTATTCTGGCATCAACGGTGATGACGGTCACGACCATGCCATTAGAAATTGCGGATGCGATCGAGTGGTTACTGATCCCGCTTAAGCTGTTTCGCGTTCCGGTGGATAAGATTGCCCTAGTAATGTCGATTGCATTGCGCTTTGTGCCCACTTTATTCGATGAAACGGTTAAAATCATGAACGCCCAACGTTCACGAGGTGCCGATTTTAACGATGGCGGTTTGATTGAACGCGCCAAGGCGGTCACGCCACTCTTAGTACCGTTATTTATCAGCTCACTTGAAACCGCAATTGACTTATCCACAGCAATGGAATCAAGAGGATATCGGGGTGATCACGGTCGAACCAAGTTCCGAGTTTTAAAATGGTCAAAATATGATTTAGTGAACTTAGGTTATTTCGTCGTCTTAACAGCTCTATTATTAATTTTTAGGACACATTAATGAATTACACAAGGTATAAAATGACACTTGCCTATGATGGGCACCTTTTTCATGGCTTTCAATCGCAACCTCGTCAGCGGACAGTCCAGGGAACAATTGAAGCCGCGTTAAAGAAAATGACTAAGGGTCGCGAAGTCGCTGTTGAAGGTTCAGGAAGAACGGATGCAGGCGTGCATGCTTTCGGTCAAGTTATTCATTTTGATTATCCGGGGACAACAATTCCGCCTGAACGCATGATTTGTGCGCTTAATTCAATCATGCCGCTTGATATTGTCTTCAAAGAATGTGAAATTGTTGATGAAAACTTTCATGTTCGTTATAGTGCCAAGGGAAAATGGTATCGTTACCGAGTTAGCCTAGATCGCTTTGTTGATCCCTTCAAGCGCTTTTATACGGGCCATTATCCATATCCGGTTGACTTGGAAAAAATGCAGCTGGCAGCAAAAGATTTATTAGGAACACATGATTTTACTAGTTTTGCTGCTAGTGGAGGCCAGATAAAAAACAAAGTTCGCACAATGTATTATGTCAATGTGCAAAAAGATGAAGAGGAAAATGAAATAATTTTTGACTTCATTTGTTCCGGTTTTTTATACAATATGGTCAGAATTTTGGTGGCAACTTTACTGGAAATCGGTAATGGTAAAAGACCGCTCAATGATATACCCCGAGTAATTAAAGCGAAGAACAGGGAAGAAGTCAGAGAAACGGCACAAGCCAACGGCCTGTTTTTATATCACGTCTTTTATGAAGATATTCCGAAAAAATATCGCCTAGATAGCGAATTATATTGACAATTAAGCAAAAAGGACGTATTCTATTTAGGTATGTTTGTCCACGATAGGCCCCGGAATCTTATTGTATTCAAACAACGTATAAACGGAGGAAATTAAATTGCGTACTACACAATTAGCAAAACCTAATGAAATTGAACGTAAGTGGTATGTTATTGACGCAACAGATGTATCTTTAGGTCGTCTGTCTACTGCAGTAGCAACTATTTTAAGAGGTAAGAACAAACCTCAATACACACCAAATGTTGACACTGGCGACAACGTTATTATTATTAACGCTGCTAAGTTAAAGTTAACTGGTAAAAAGGCTACTGACAAGATTTACTATCACCACTCTTCTTACCGTGGCGGTTTAAAGGCTACCCCAGCAGGTGACTTACTTGCCAACAACCCAGTTAGATTAGTTGAATTGTCAGTTAAAGGTATGCTTCCAAAGAACACTCTTGGTCACCAAGAATTCATGAAGATGCATGTTTATGCTGGTGAAGACCACAAGCATGAAGCACAAAAGCCTGAAAAATTGGACATTAATAAATTAATCTAGGAGGTTATTATAAATGGCACAACAAGTTGCATATGCTGGTACTGGCCGGCGTAAAGATGCTGTCGCTCGTGTACGTTTAGTACCAGGCAGTGGAAAAATTACAGTTAATAACAAAGATGTTGATCAATACATCCCATTCCCTAACTTAGTTAAGGATTTAAAACAACCTTTGACTTTAACCGAAACTGACAGTCAATACGACGTTAAGGTTAACGTTAATGGTGGTGGTTTCTCAGGTCAAGCTGGAGCAATTCGTTTAGGTATTGCACGTGCTCTTCTTGAAGTAGACCCAGATTTCCGTGGCCCATTAAAGAAGGCTGGCTTCTTAACTCGTGACCCAAGAATGGTTGAACGTAAAAAGCCAGGTCTCAAGAAGGCCCGTAAGGCATCACAATTCAGTAAGCGTTAATTTATTTACGTCTATTGAACAGATCAATAAAACTATTTGGTTATTGGATTACTCATCCTTTTTCCAGACAGGTTTTCAAGGCATCAGTGTTAAACTGATGTCTTTTTTTATAAGGTAGTAAAAAATGGCAAATATCGAATTAACACGTTTTCGGATTAAAAAGGGCAAAGAACAAACGGCACAAGAATGGATGGATTTCTTAAACCGGCATCACCAAGATACTGTCGCCACCATGGCAGGTGAAAAAATGTACGTTGAAACGGTTTTTAAGGAAAGCAATCCGGACAGTTATACATATTTCTACTGGTATTCAATTCAGGGGATAGGTGGAAATGCGGTTGAAGATTCCACCAGTTATATTGATCAAAAGCATTTAGAATATTGGGAAGAATGCATTGATGAAACCTATCGTCCGGTTGATATGGTGGTTGAACAAAGTTTATTAGCACCACTAATTGAGCAGACAATCAAGCAATCCGAACAATAATTGTGAGTTGCTTATACTAAGCAGCTGTCGATTTTAGTTCTGTTAGGGGAGAATATCTGTTATTTTACCTAATTACTAGTTTTTAATTGAATCAAAAAAGTGCGAGAGTAATTTCTCGCACTTTTTGTTTGATTTAGAATTTGTTATTCATATCGTAGGGCTGTAATTGGATCGAGTTTAGCTGCCCGTCGTGCTGGTAGTGTTCCTGCCAAGAAGGTAATTAAACAGATGATGCCAATGATTATCAAACTACTTGACCAATTGAATTGTACCAATGTAAAGCCATCTAGTCCCTTTAGGAAACTTGTAGTTGCAACCTTATTAATGGCTTGTCCGATACCCATTGCCGCTAACAAGCCAAGTAGGGATCCGATCAGGCCAATTAGAATTGCTTCACAACTAAAGATTGAGAAGACTTTTCCGCCGCCTAATCCAAGAGCCTTCATCAAGCCAATTTCACGCGTACGATCACGCACTGACATGTAAAGAGTGTTGATAACGCCAAAACTAGCAGCAATCAGTGCAATCGCACCGAATAAAATCAGTACTCCAGTCACAGCATTAAAGACTTGGAATAATTGTTTAACCGATTCCTTGAGTGTCATTGCATCAAAGCCTTTTTTGTTGAGCCTGTCCTCAATTTCCGTAATCTTTTGATCATCCTTACTTGTTGGTGTGGCTACAACTTCAACGTAACGTGCTTTTAGTGCTTTAGGTAAACCGGCTTGATTGGCAGCAATAATCTTATCACTTAAACCGGTGCTATAAACCGATTGACCACTGCTGACCATGCTTTCGTTACGAACGCCCACGACCTTAGCTGAAATCTTTTCCTTTTTCTTAGTCACAGGTGAAATTGCTGTCAAATTAATTTGTTGACCAATCGCGTGCCGTGGATTTTTGTAGCCAAACGCCTTAGCCATCTCTTTAGTCAACAGAATTTCGCTTGCCTGACCTTGAGTAGCAACTTGACGTCCGGCCAACAAGTCATATTTAATTCCTAAGGTTACCTGAGCGTCAATTAGGTATTTGGTTTTGCTTTTACCCTGAGCATACTCAACGTTACTATCTTTAAGAGCCTTAACGTCTTTTAACCCTTTGACAGACTTGATTTTGGCGACATCTTTTTTACTAATCATGCCATCGGCATTGTGGCTGCTCTTATTTGAGTTGTATTTTTGTGGTCCTGAACCATCGCTGCTAGAATATTGCGGGCTGATAATCATTTGTTCAGTATTGCCAACATTGCCAATTTGCTTATGCAAATAATCGTTAACACCGGTATTGATTCCAAGCGTAATACTAATTGTCAAAGCACCGATTAACACCGCGATTATGGTTAAAAAAGTGCGTCCTTTGTTATGCCATAAATTAGTTGCGGCGGAATTTAAAATATCACGAAATTTCATTCTTTGCCTCCTTCAACTAACTGGCCATCTTTAATTTGAATTTGTCGTTCACACTTTTTTGCTAAATCTGGATCGTGGGTGACGATAATCAAGGTGATTCCTTTTTCTTTATTTAAATTGAATAAAATATTTTCAACCATTTCACCAGTGCCAGAGTCAAGATTACCGGTTGGTTCGTCAGCAAAAATTATTTGCGGATCATTGACTAAAGCACGTGCGATGCAGACCCGCTGCTTTTGACCACCAGAAAGTGCGTTAGCCTTATTATTAGCCTTGTTTTCAAGGCCCACGGCTTTAATTGCCTTTAAGGCAGCTTCACGCCTTTTCTTCCCTGTGATACCAGCTATTTTCATTGGCAACATGACATTTTCGAGTACACTGTCTTGAGCATTAAGAAAAAATTGTTGGAATACAAAGCCAAAAGTCTTGTTACGCAACTTATTCAAGTCTCGCGCCTTGATTTTAGCTGTTGGTTCGTCATTAAGCCAAACGCTACCCGAAGTGGGGTGGTCAAGTAAGGCCATGATATGCATTAAGGTTGATTTACCCGAGCCACTTTTACCGATGATGGCAACTGATTCGCCCTGATTAATTTGTAAACTGATTCCACGCAGCGCATCGAACTTAGAGGCACCTTTGCCATAAGTTCGTGTGACTTCGCGCGTTTCTAGTAAACTCATCTAGTCTTCCTCCTTGGATCACTGTATTATTGATATAATACAGCTCAGTATATTAATAGTCAATACTTTTTTAATAAAAATCACAGATTAGCGTAGATAGCTGTTATTATCAGATTTACAAGTGCTTTCTTACTTTTTACTTAAATAGTATGAGTAGATAATGGGCACAATAAGATCGATAAGAATAATGATGATAAAAAGGGACATTGTTTGATCAAGTGCGGTTACTAATAAAAATAGCCCACTAAGCAGCATGAGCCAACCAGCTAGACGGTGTGTTTTTTGCCAGTTAACATTATTGTTCAATGTCCAAGGAAGACGAAAACCGATTTGACCATTCGGTCTAGTTTTTGGCAGGTAATTGCCGAAAATAACCAGTATTAATCCAAACAAAATATTGAAAACGAATGACATTTTAAGTGGGTAGCCGAGTGCAAAAGCGTAAATTGAATAACTGGTTACGTTAACAATGATGGGAATAAACCATAAGGTAATGTTAACGATCTTAAAATTTAAACTACCGGTCTTTGACTCATGCGCAATGAGATAAAAAACTAACAATTGCAACAGCAACATTAAGATTGGAATAGCACAAATTGCCCAAATTTTAGCAGCAAAACCGTTTGGACTATCATTTAGGCCAAAGTGAATTGCCATTCGCGCAGGTAATTTATTATATAGCAGTAAACCAACTAAAATTGGTAAAAGCGTTAGTAAACAGGTAATCACAAACGTTTTTTGGTATCTTTTTTTATTCATCTTGATCTCCTTTCAAATCAACGAGCCAAGTCATGATTTCTTCAATGATGGAAGTATTTAAAGAGTAATAAATATAGTTTTTTTCTTTTTCTTCACTAATTAAATCAGCTTTTTTAAGAACGTTTAGATGATAAGAAATTGTTGCTTGTGTCATATCAAAGTGACTAGCAATTTCACCGGCAGACATCTGTCCAGCTTTTAATAACTGCAAAATCTTACGTCTGACAGGATCTGCTAACGCTTTAAAACTGGTTTCAAAAGCCATTTTTTCTCCTTTCTATTTAGAAAAACATCTAATTAGGTAGTTTTCTAAATAGTACCACCTTTTTTACTGAAAGCAAGTTATTGCGGCAGTAAAAGTTTTAAACTGAAACTTTTAAAAAAATAAGGTACTTGCATTAATAGGCCTTTCATTCTAGAATATTATATATAATATAATATCGGAGGAAATAAAAGTATGCAAATGCAAATTCAAACTCGTTTCCTTGATGGCGCAGTTTTAGCTCTGATTAGTCAAAATCACTTGTACGGTTATGCTCTGACCCAAGAAGTTAAACAGATTTTTGCTATTTCTGATTCAACTGTTTATCCCGTCTTGAAACGATTAAGAAAGGAAAACTTAGTTATTACTTATGATGAGCCCTTTCAGGGCCGTAATCGGCGGTATTATCAAATTACCGCATCTGGAAAAAAGGAATTAGAGACTATTGAACAGGAATGGTGGGCTTTTAGCACCAAATTAAACAATCTGATGGGGGAGAGAAAATGAGTAAAATAATTGAGAATTACATTAAGGAACTAAATCAAAAGCTAGAGGATCTTCCTGAATCTGACCGTCAAGATGTCATTGATTATTACCATGAATTTTTACTTGACGGTGATTTTCAAACTGAACAAGCAATTATAGAGGATTTAGGCACACCTAAAATGCTGGCACGCAAAGTATTAGCTGATTACTCTGCTTCGGCTGATTCACAGTCAACTAAGCAAAGTAGGAAATCTTCACATTCTAATTTGAAAACTATCTGGCTAATTCTATTGGGCGTTCTTGCAGCACCGATTGGCATCCCGTTAGCAATAGTTTTTGCTTTTGTTATGATTGCTGTTCTCGTAATCTTTTGTGCTGTTTTCATTGCTTTTGTTGCCTTTGTCCTGGCACTCATTACTGGTGGAATTTTTGTACTAGTCAAAACCTTTGGACTGTTGTGTAGTAGTAACTGGGCAACAGGAATGTTCTATGTTGGCCTCAGCCTAGCCCTAACAACTATTGGCATCATGCTGTTACCAATAATTGGCAAATTTGTTCAGTTTTTGCTTGCCAGGTGTGCCACTCTTTTTCGCTATCTGGGTGGAAAAATATTTAAAAGACATTACTTTAAAACGAGATCAACATCAGGAATCGAGGAATAAAAATGAAGAAGTTTTATCGAACTAGTTTGGTAGTTGTCATTATTGGTTTAATTACGGCAATTATTGGAGGAATCAATCATGGCGTGAAGCCAGTGATTGATAATGGCAAAACGTTTACCTACACGGCAATTAATGATCGTTTACAGACAACGACTCTGACTAATCGAACAGATTTTAATATTGTAGAAATAAATTTAGATCAAGCAAATGTGCAAATAACCCAAGGAAAGCAAAATAAAATTGTGTTTAAGTCAAATAACCCATACGCACTTAGGGCTCATGTCGCTGGCAGAAAGTTGATTGTTGGAGAACCACCATTAAAGGGGATTGTTTGGAAGAAAATTAATAACAATGTTCAAGTTATTATCCCTAAAAAGCTGAAATTACGCGCACTTGTCGTGGGAAGTGCGTCAGGCAATGCTGAGATCAATAATTATTCTGGTGACTTTGTCAGCATGATTACTGCTAATGGGCGATTGGTTGCTAACCAGCTGACTACTAATAGTGCGAATTTAGCCGCTACCCAAAGGGGTAAAATTGACATTGATCGTTCTAAAATAACTAATAGCGATATTGACATTAATTCTGGTAATCTTTCTATTGCTAATAGTATTATTAATACTAATGCTAGGACTGTTGGTGGTAATGCAACAATCACAAATACCGAGTTACTTGGTAATAACTCCATTGAAATGAAAAAAGGTGGTGATATAGTCGTCAAGAATGCCTCTAAATTATCTTATAAACTAATTTCAAATTCGGAGGGAATTTATTATCATAACTTAAAGCCACGTAATCATTTTGCTAAAAGAGTAGCTGGTAAAAACTCGCTTTATGTTAAAAATCTTGATGGAACGATAGCGATTAAGTAACAAGAATTAAAAAAAGCATATTTTATATAGCTAGCCAATTTGAGTATTTTAACTAATCAAGCAAATCGAAATTTACTAGGATTTTTAACTCAATTAAATTGGACTATGATTTATTCGCTCAGCTATTAAAACGAGACCCTGAATTAGAAATAACTAGATGCACGGTAATTCTTGTGGTTACCTTATTCAATAATTATTGTAGTTTAGTTCTATTGCTTATGCTTGGTCTGTTAGTTAACCAACAGGAGATACTAGATGTTAAAAAAACCGCACCGTCTAAACCAAGGAGACCAAATTGCTATTGTTAGCCTATCAATGGGAACGCTAGGAGAGGATTTTGCCGCACACCAACTTAAGTTGGGCAAGAGGCGAATTGAAGAACTCGGCTTAAAACCAGTTTTTATGCCACACGCTCTTAAGGGAATTGATTATGTAAGAAATCATCCGGAAAAAAGGGCAGCGGATCTGAAAGAGGCCTTTCTAACTCCTAGCGTTAAAGGCATTGTTGCTGCAATTGGGGGCGATGACACTTACCGAATTCTACCTTATTTGCTGGAAGACGAAGAATTTAAACAAGCGGTAGTAGATCATCCGAAGCTGTTTACCGGTTATTCGGACACTACTAATGATCATCTGCTGTTTTATCGGTTAGGGATGCAGAGCTTTTATGGCATTAGCTTTTTAAACGATTTTGCTGAACTAGATAATGACATGTTGCCGTATACTGCAAAAACGATTGCCCACTTTTTTACTAATTCGCCAGTAACGGACATCCCTACTAGCACAACTTTGTATGAAGAGCGAACGGATTTTTCTCCGACCCAATTGGGTCAAGCTCGTGTGAGTCATCCTGATACAGGCTACAAAGTTTTACGCGGCAAAGGCAAGATACAAGGCCAACTTTGGGGTGGCTGTCTTGGCAGCCTAGCCGATGATTTAGGTGATGATCGCTATCCTGATGAACCTGAAGTTATTTCCCACTACCATCTATTGCTTTCGCCCGAGGAATCCAAGGGAAAGCTGCTGTTTATCGAAACATGCGAAGAACAACCTGAGCCCGCTCTTTTCCGCGAAAAATTAGCTAAACTTGATAAGGTGGGAATTTTACCCAATGTCAGTGGTATTTTAGTCGGTAAGCCGCAGAATAAAAAATATTTTGCAGAATATCAGCAAGAATTACTGGCTGCAACCGCGGACTACCAAACACCGAATTTATATAACGTCAACTTTGGTCATGCCTATCCGCATACGGTCCTGCCATACGGTGCTACTGCCGAAATTGATTGCGAGCAAGCGGGCTTACGGATTCTAGAATCGTGGTTTGCTTAGTATAATTTTTTTTTGCTAGGTCATTAAATGAAGGTTCACATGTTTTAACCTTCATTTATATAAAAATCGTGCCACAGCTGCTGTAGAAAATCCGGTAACTCCACCAACATAAATTATTTTCCATCTGCGACTTCAAATCTTTGTGAAAGCGATCGCTTAATGCTAGGCTATTCATATAGGTAGGAGGTAAAGTTGATGAAAATTGATAAATTTATGAATACGCTAGGATGGATTGCTTCGATTACGGCAATCATTATGTATGTCGCATATATACCGCAAATTTTTAACAATATCAGAGGAATGAAAGGTAGTCCAATACAACCTTTAGCAACGGCCATCAACACTTTTTTATGGGTAATCTATGCTCTTTTTAAAAAAGATCGTGACCTTCCTTTAGCTCTGTGCAATGCCGCTGGTGTAATTTTTGGTTTAATTGCATTTTTCACCGCTTTGTAAGTCACAAATCATTAAAACGAAAGGAAAGCTATGGTTAAAGTTAAAATTTTTAATCCTCAAAATGGCAGCAAAATTCCGCTACCTGTTAAATTTAAATTACCTGCTGAAATTAAGGGCGATTATTGGGTAACGAAAAATAGTAAGGGAGAAACAATAGTAGCGCAGCGGTTATATCATGATGAAAAAAATAATTTTGTAGCAGTAGTTACGTTTGCGGGCGCTCAAGAAGAATTAACCTTTGACCACGAAATAAGCGTGGATCAAGTCAAAGGAATCAAAGAAATAAAAACTACTCAGGAAAAAGATGCGTATGTGCATCTGAATACGGGTAAATTTGACTTTGAGCTTTGCCGTGGAACCGCTATGGGAGAGGGCTCATCAAAATGGGGCTTGCGACATTTCATGGCAGTTGATGAAAAGAAAGATTTACTTCCTTCTGGTAACAATGCCATCGGTGGCTTTTATGGGCCCTTCTTTACGCCGGATAACGGCTTAATTAATCCTGCCGAGCATATCATAGTTGATATTGAGCCAATCGAAGATGGTCCGGTAATGAAGAAGTATCGTTTATCTGGACGCATACCGGATGGGCTAAAACCTGAACTTCATGGTAAGCGTTTTGCTTTGGACTGGTCTTTTTACTATAATGTTCCTTTCTTTTCGAGAACATATCAGGTTGATCATTTTCAGACCACTGTTAATAACCGGTCAATCGTTGATAAGATTACCGTTGGTGATGAATTTGAAAGTGGCATTGGTCAACTAGTTTTTGATCGGTTTGCCGCATATGACGGTGTTTGGTACCGTGAAGGTGATCCATATTCCGGCCAATTGGCGAAAAAAGTGCAAGAGTTAGTGCATGACAGTCAAAAAAGATCTACCAGGTTTGAAAATTTCCGTAAGCAACTGACTGATAACATGGAAAATGCTCATTGGGATTTATATTGGCGGTTGTTTTCTGTATGGGAAAACGCATTGACACCAGATGAAATTGAAACTAACCTGCAAGATGTGCGTCAAAAGGCCTTTGTGTTGGCGGAGCTAAATAATCGGCCCTGGTTGTATAGCTCTGATCCGGTTAACGTCAGTTCCGTTTCTGACCAAACGATTTTTGCTGGTCCGGCTACTAAGAGTGCCGAAATTAATACCAAAACTGGCCAAGCAATGATCTGGCAAACAGATCAGGCTGCAAGCGCATTTCAAATCGTTCAACGGCCGCAATCTGGTTGGCAAAATTGGGGCACAAATGCTGAAAATGAATGTCCTTCATTGCCAGTAGGCAGTTTAATTCATACAGCTTATGGTCCTTATCAAGATAATTGGCGTGAAATAGCTGATAGTTTGGCGGCAATCGTTAAGATTAAGACAGAAATACATGCATAATTTTTCTTGAAGAGTTTCAATTGAATAGAAAGTAAAAACTGGTTATTTAAGTTAATACACGATCCCGCTAAATGTATCGGAATCGTGTATTTTGTATATTTTTTCTCTTATTTGATTACAGATATATTGTTGCTGGATAAATCTAAAATTTGTTCAGTTTAACTTAAACTTTATAATATCAAAAAAGCAGCAAAACTATTCGTGTAATGTTATAATATCATTAATAGTTTTACTTATTCTTCATTTTTAATATTATTTATGTATCTAATGAGGCAATGGCTGTTATAATATAAACAACTTACAAAAATTGATTTATCGAATTAATTTTAAAGCGTAAGTAGCAATTAAAATCTAGTTAGATATTTCTAGCTGAATATCTAAGGAAGAATAATTTTAATTAGTTAATATTGATATTTTTAATAAAAAGTTAAGGTAATAGTTATGAGTAGTAAATTTAATTTGTCTTTTGTAAGAAATTTAACGCTTACTGAAAAAGCAGCATTAGTAACGGGCAAAAATTATTGGTATACTGCAGATAATAAAAAGCGTGAAATACCTTCAATAATGATGACTGACGGGCCATCAGGTTTAAGAAAACAGGCTGAAGGTGCGGATGCTTTAGGTTTAAATGGAAGTGTTGAAGCTGTATGCTTTCCCACAGCTGCTTTAACGGCTTGCTCGTTTGATAAGTCTATGTTATTTAAATTAGGACAAAACTTGGGTCAAGCGGCTAAAGCAGAAAATATTAGTATTTTATTGGGCCCTGGAGTTAATATTAAGCGTTCTCCTTTAGCTGGCAGAAATTTTGAATATTTTTCTGAGGATCCATATTTAGCTGGAGAATTAGGCAGTAGCTATGTTCAAGGAGTGCAAAGTCAAAAAGTAGGCGTTAGTGTTAAACACTTTGCTGCTAATAACCGTGAAAATCAACGATTTACAGCGTCTTCCAATATTGATGAGCGAACATTGCGTGAGATATATTTGAAAGCGTTTGAAAAAATTGTCAAAACAGCGCAGCCTGCAACTCTGATGTGTTCTTATAACGAACTTAATGGTGTTTTAAACTCTCAAAACCATCGTTTACTGACGCAAATTCTACGTAATGAATGGGGCTTCCAAGGTGCAGTGATGTCTGACTGGGGAGCGGTAGCCGATCATGTAGCTGCTCTTAATGCTGGCTTAGACTTAGAAATGCCCGGAAATGGAAAGGATTCTGTTCACCAAATTGTGACAGCAGTGCAAAATGGTCAATTAGAAGAATCAGTCTTAGATACAGCAGCTTTGCGTGTATTGCATCTAGTCGAAAAATATGTAAACTCACAAACCGTTCATTCAAGTTCCTATGATAAAGCTGAGCAGCACGATTTTGCGCGACAGGCTGCTGAGGATAGTCTGGTTTTATTGAAAAATGAGCATCAAATTTTGCCACTACAAAATAATGATCATATTGCACTAATTGGCGCTTTGGCAAAAACTCCACGGTATCAGGGTGGTGGTAGTTCACACGTTAACTCTTATCGTGTTGTAACCCCGTTAGATGCTGCACAACAAAGTGATTACGACTTTGATTATGCTCCAGGTTATAGTTTAAATACGAATAAACCCGATAAGGAATTAGTTAATGCCGCTATTAAGTTGGCTCAGGAAAATGATAAAGTAATTTTCTTTGCTGGAGTGCCTGAGCAAGATGAATCAGAAGGCTTCGATAAAGAAACACTTGATTTGCCCGATAATCAAGTGGCATTAATTAAGCAATTGGCGCAAGTTAATCCTAATTTAATTGTCGTTTTACAAAACGGTTCCGTCGTAACAATGCCTTGGCGTGATTCAGCACTTGCAATTTTGGAGACTTATCTAGCTGGAGAGGCTGTTGGTGAGGCAACCTGGAATATTTTGACAGGTGCTACTAATCCTTCTGGTAAATTAGCTGAGACTTTTCCGATTCGATTAGAAGATAATCCAACTTATGGTACTTTTAACGCTAGCAAAACCCAGGAAAATTATCATGAAGGTATTTTTGTCGGTTATCGATATTACGATTTAAAGAATAAAGCAGTTAATTATCCATTTGGCTATGGGTTAAGCTACACAACCTTCAAATATAGTAATTTGGTGATTCAAAATACTACCGATCATGTGATTGTAGAATTTGACATTCAAAATACCGGTCAAGTTGCAGGTCAGGAAATTGCGCAATTATATGTGCGTAATTTAGTAAGTGCTGTCGAAATGCCTGTTCAAGAATTACAAGGCATTTCTAAAGTTTACTTGCAACCAGGTGAAAGTAAAACGGTTCAACTAAAGCTTACACGGCCTAATTTTGCTTGGTATAATAAACAAAACTCTGCTTGGCAGACAGACCAAGGAGAATATGAAATTCGAGTAGGAAAATCTTCTCGCCAAATTGAATTGCGTCAAAGAATCCAATTAGCGATTGGGACTAAACCTTC
This sequence comes from Lactobacillus sp. B4015, assembly GCF_026536055.1. Lineage (NCBI taxonomy): Bacteria > Bacillati > Bacillota > Bacilli > Lactobacillales > Lactobacillaceae > Lactobacillus > Lactobacillus sp. B4015. Next base: position 108,229 of record NZ_JAFNOY010000001.1, on the reverse strand, counting down.
GAAAACAGTAAATTTAAATACTTACTTGAAGGATATAATTCACCGTTCTGATTTAAAAAACGCTTTGGCAAAAGCTGGCCTGCAGAGTAGTATTAATCAAATTTTACAGTCAGATAGTAATGCTGAATTGTTAGAAAACATGCCACTACGAGCTTTGGTAATGCTGGGAGCCAGTATGCAGCAGATTGAAACATTTTTAAAACTGGTTCAAAACAAAAATAGTTAGTACATAATTTATTCATCTAAAAAACACATCCTGAGATCTTATCAGAATGTGTTTTTTTAGTATATGTCGAAATTTTATTTTGGAAGGCAGTCCATATGATGCCCGAGTATGATAAATTAGCCAAATATTACTTATTTACTTTACCGCGATGGACTGACCCAGGTGCCAGACCCGTGACCCATAATCGTTTTAACCGCGGGGATGAAGGTGGTAATAATCGTTATGGTGTTGATAACCCATAGACATAATAAATAGATTGGTGCAAATAGCAGGTACTCAATCTTATTTCCGCGTTTATCAATTACCAATGCCGTTACTAATTGCATAATTCCGGCAAGCATTTCAAAGCTAATTAAGATCAAGGCCGAGAAACATAAATAAGCTAAAGAGGACCAATTTTGCGTAAGTAAAGCGCTAGTTGCTAAAACTGCAAAGATGGCGGTAGAAATCCAGAAGAAGAATGCCCAGCAAATACTCAGGGTTTGGTCAAAAAGCATTAGCACTTCACCTAAATTTTTAAGTGGGTGGCGCAAAACTCGTAAGAGATTGGTCAACCAAACTTCAGTCCCACCTTTGGCCCAGCGCTTACGCTGATGGTATAAATCACGCAAATTTTCTGGCACTAAGGTGTAGGAGATTATATCAGGTGCAAAAACTGCGAGCCAGTTGTTGAGCTGATGATCCCACGCAATGCTAATGTCTTCGGTTGCCCGATCTTGCCGAAAAAGCCCGACATCCATCAAAGCACTCTTTCGGTACATCGTGTTAGCACCACTATAAGCAAAGATACTGCCAAACACGCCCATTTCCGCGCGTTTAATGATACCGACGATACTGGAAAATTCAACCGTGATTGACTTGGTAATCAGCTTGGTCCGATTGCGCACCTCTACGTTAGAAGTTACTGCGGCAATATTTTGCCCCTCGGGACTATTAAAATAATTGACATAACGTTTCAGCGCATCTGGTTCAGGAATCGTATCTGCATCGTTACTGAGAACCAAATCTCCTCGAGCAAATGCTAATCCAACGTTAAATGCATGAGCCTTACCATGATTTTGTTCTAGCCGAATGACGCGCAGCTTAGCGTATTGCTTTTGCAATTTGGCGAGAATGGTCGGCGTCTGGTCAGTTGAGCCGTCATCAATCACCAATAATTCGTAGTTGGTGTAGTTAAGCTGGGTTAGGAGGTAATGAATGGTTTCTGCCAGCGAAACTTCTTCGTTATGGGCGGGAATCATGATTGTAATCATCGGTTCTTTTTCCGGTGGAATCATGGCAAATTTCTTTCTTTTGTTTTGAAAAACATATTTATAGCATAAACCACCGATAAACCAGGCTAGGCCCCCTAAAATTGGGTAGGAAACTAAAATCAAAAACAAAAATTGCGGAACAATTTTGAAATTAAGCCATGTTAAGTACACTGATGATCGTCTCCTTTGACAAATAATAGCTGGGCAAAGTAGGGCTCAAGATTCTGTTGCTTTTTTACGGTATAAAAACTGTCTTGCTGCCGTTTTTGTAAATTACCAAATTTATCTGTCCAGGCATTTTCAATTAACTCTTTTCGAACATCACATCTGTGAGTATTAATCGCGACTCGGCGGGTCCAAGTTGACGAAAACCGGTAGTTGTTCCACTCAGTCAGACTAAAGTATAAAAGAGCGATAATGACAAAGTATTCGTCAAAAAAGCGCGCGAGAAATTTTAGTGGAATGATAATCCGATGGTAATAGTTAAATGGCAGTGCATGTCTTGCCTGCGGGAGCCATAAGGGCAACATCAAAAAGAAAAATGGCAAAATAACGCCAAGCCAGCCAACTAACGCAATAGCAGTTTGCTTTGCTTTAAGCTGCCAATTAGATGAATTAAAATAGTCATCTTCGACCAATTCAATTTTGTTTTTGTGATTCAATGCTTTCTCCTCCGTCAAAACAATTATTAGGCCTGAAAAGCGCGTTTTCTACTTTATTAGCTTGCCCAATATAATTCAAATTAGGAACCTTACCTTAAGATATTCTCAATAAAGGTTGTTATTTGGTAAAGGACTTTAGTTTACCTTAATCATGTGAGTAGCCAAATGACCTTTATGGCAAAAAGCAAGCCAAACTTCTTTTTAGCATTAATTGATTTTGCCCCTGTGCTTTTAAGCAGGGGCTTTTTGGTGTGTCTAAAAGCCAATAATTGTTTAACAAGTAAGAATCAGCCGATATATATGCTGGTTTTTTAAGCGCTCAACTATCAAAAATAATTCGGGCTAAAAGCCGCACTAGCAAGCATTTTGCGACTTAAAGGCATTATGGTAAATATTATTTTTCCATTTTAAATGGAAATAAGCAGTAATTACAAAGTAAGCGTTTCAGTTTAGTATTAATCATTGTAAAGGGTTACAAAGAATGGAAGTGAAAAATAGTAATGAAATTTACCGCCACTGACGTGTTTTTGGATGTCGATGAACAAAGCGTTGCTTCTTTTTTAGAGTTTGCCGCCAAAGCAGCTAAAGATGCTGGCTTTACTGATGATGTCAGTGAATTAAAACGCAGTTTTTTAGAACGGGAAAAGGAATTTTCAACGGGATTAGAAGATGGCTTTGCCATTCCTCATGCCAAAACAGCGGATGTGTTAAAACCTGGGTTCTTATATTTTAGGTTGACGCAGCCAATTGACTGGCAGACCTATGATGATCAACCAGTCAGCGATATTTTTACCTTAATGGTCCCACCTGAAAATGCGGGTGATGAGCATTTAAAGATGTTGGCCAACCTGTCGACAGCATTGCTTGAAGATGACTTTAAGGTCAAATTACGGGAGTTAACTTCCAAGAAAGCAATAGCAGATTTTATTAACCAAAAGATTGGAGAATAGCAAGATGAATGTAGTAGGAGTTTCCGCTTGTCCTGCAGGACTAGCACATACACCAATGGCTGCTAAGGCATTGGAAAAAGCCGGTACTGAACTCGGCTGGAATGTCAGAATTGAACAACAAGGAATGATGGGCCCAGTTAACCCAATCACGCAAGATGAGGCTAATGCAGCAGACTTTGTCTTAATTGCTTCTGATCAAAAGATTACTAGCATGGAGCGTTTTGAGGGGAAGCCAGTTATTCGAGTTGACATTAATACTTGTATTAAAGCGCCAAAGGCCGTTTTGAAGAAGTGTGCGGCTGCAGTTCAAAAGGAGAACTAAAATGAAACGGATTTTGAAGGAATGGGAAGGAGCCATCATGAGTGGGATCTCCTACATGATCCCTACGGTCATTGGTGGTGCTCTCGTTGTTGGTGTCCCGCAGTTAATTGGGATGTGTTTTGGCTATGGTGACTTATCGAAGTTTGCGAAAACACAAGGCTTTTTCCATTTTTTGTATCAAATCAACCAAGTGGGTTGGATTGGAATTGGCTTAGTTAACTTGGTTATCGGAGGTTATATTGCCTATGCCTTAGGTGATAAGCCTGCCCTAGGTGCAGGATTTATCGGCGGACAGCTCGCAACCAATAACCAATTAGGTTTTATTGGTGCGATTGCAGCCGGCTTAATTGCAGGTTATGTAGCACGTTGGTGCCGCAAGATTAAGGTTCCTGACAAATGGAATTCAGCAATCGAATTGATTGTAATGCCACTTTTAACAGTGGGGTCGGTCGCGTTCTTTGTCGGCGTGGTCTTAACGCCGCCACTAGCGTGGATTAATAACGGACTGACCTCATGGGTTAAGTTTATGGTAGAACAAAAGACCAATGCCATTTTGTTAGCTGCTATTATGGGCGGCATGATTGGCGTCGACCTTGGTGGCCCAGTTAACAAGGCTGCTTGGGGCGTGGGTAATTTCTTCTTCATTGAGGGAATTTACCAACCTTGTCTTTACACTAATATTGCAATTTGTGCGATTCCAATGGGCTACGCAATCATGAGTTTTATTTGGCCAAAGAAGCGTTTTTCACCAGAATTACTTGAAATGGGCCACAACAACCTCATTATGGGAACATTCGGCATTACCGAAGGAGCGATTCCTTTCATGATGAAGGCACCACAATTGATTATTGTTAATGTTATTGGGGGCGCACTTGGCTCTGCTACCGGTGCATTTTTAGGAGTAAAATCACACATTCCTCCTCTAGGCGGTTTGCCAGGCATTTTAACAGCTGATAACATTATTGCCTACTTAGCCGGAATTTTGGTTTGTGCATTGTTTATCGCAATTGTTGCACCATTAATTGCTGACTTTACCGATCAAGACTCAACTGGTGAGGAATCAATGAGTGATGACGATATTGAATTAAATATCCAATAATATGAAACCAAAAACTATAGTTTGGAATGAATTAAGCAATTTCTAGCTATAGTTTTTTCTTTAGGAGAGAAAATGACTAAAAAAGTTTACGTAGTCCCGCATACCCACTGGGATCGGGAGTGGTTTTTTACCGCGTCTAAAGCAAAAGTCTACCTATTAAAAGACGTAAAGGATGTCCTAGATTATTTAGAACAAGGTGGGGTGTTTAAGTTCTTTTTGCTAGACGGGCAATCGTCACTAATTACTGATTACCTTAAATGGCGCCCGCAAGATACCGAACGCGTTAAGCGCTTAGTGCAAGAAGGGAAATTAGCGTTAGGTCCGTGGTATACGCAAACCGACCAGTTTTTACCTTCGGGTGAAAGTATTATTAATAACTTACGCATTGGGATTAAGCAAAGTGATCGTCTCGGCGGTCATATGCCGGTTGCTTATGTACCCGATTCTTTCGGGCAAGAATCCAGCATGCCGCAAATCTATCGCGGCTTTGGCATCAAGGATGCGGTTTTGTACCGTGGCTTTTGCCGGGACACTGCTGCTAAATCTGAATTTATCTGGCGCGGTGAAGATGGCACGGAAGTTACTGTTTTTCGGATGGCCTGTGGCTACTTTGTCGGTGGCGTGATTGATGAAACGAAACTAGCGCAATTAATGACGGAAGAACCATTTAAGACGATCGTTGATGAGGCAACAACAGCCAATATTTTATTCCCGAATGGTTCAGATATGGCGCCACTACGCTTTGATCTGCCCGTGTTACTCGAAAAGATAACTGCGGCGAATCAGGGCAAATATACCTTCGAAGTTGCTTCTTTAACCGATTATGTTAACGCCGTCAAAAAGGAGCAGCCCCACTTTTTACGTCTAACGGGTGAGCAGGACAGCGGAAAAGATATGCGGGTGCATAAGTCGATTTCCTCTTCTCGGGCAGACTTGAAGAAGTTAAATACGGAATTGCAAAATTACTTGAGTAATGTGATGGAGCCGGTTCTAGCTTTAGGAGATTATTACGGTTTGCCATATCCCTCCGAAGCAGTCGATGATATCTGGGAAAAGATGTGTCAAAATGCGGCACATGATTCAATGGGCAACTGCGTTTCTGACCGGGTTAATGAGGATATTAAAGCCCGCTATCTAACCGTGCAAGAGATTGCCACTAGCCTAGTCGATGTTACTTTGCGTCAACTGGCTACCCGCATAAAAAAGCAGGAGCAGCCGATAACCCTAACTGTTTTTAATTTGCTGCCACATCCGCGTAAGGGCATAGTTAGTCAAACAATTTATTCGCCTAGCCGTAATTTCGTACTTCAAGACGAAACGGGTAAAAAGGTCCCGTATGAGATTACTGCAGTTACGGAGGTAACGGAATTAATTAAGGGAGCAACAATTCAGCTTGATCCTGGCAAGAAGATTTACCAACCGGATAAGGTTTACCGCTTAGAAGTTAACTTAGAGTTTGAGCAAATTCCGGCCATGGGCTACCAGCAATTTTACCTTATTCCGCTAGCTGATAAGGAAATCGAATTGGCTAACCGGCAGCAAGATTCGACAATTGAGAACGAATTTTACCGAATTACGGTAAACGATGACGGCAGTTTAGCGATTTTGGATAAGCGCAGCCAGCACTTATACCAGCACCAGGCCGTGATTGAGGAAAATGGGGACGACGGTGATTCCTATAATTATTCTCCTGCTAAAAAGGATTTGGTGATTTATTCCACCAGTCAGCCGCACCATGCACAGGTTATCCACGGGCAATTAGTCAGTAAATTAATACTTGATTTTGACTTCATGGTACCTGGTGATTTGACTAAGCGGGCTCAAGGAATTACAGATACACCAATGCCGGTTCAGCTGGAAATTACGTTGAAGAAAAACGAGTCGGCAATTAATTGCGTACTCAACATTGATAACACCAAGCCTAAGAGCCACCGAGTATGCATTGATTTTGCCGGTGATATTGCCGCCAAGACCAGCATTGCAGATATCCAGTTTGGCGCAATTAAGCGCCCATTTGTTAAAGAAAAAGAACTGCAAGATTGGGAGCAAAATCAGGCTAATTGGGAAGAAAAACCAATTGCAATTAACACGATGCAGAGCTTTGTTGCCTTATCAGATGAGCAGCGTTTGCTAGCCTTGGCACCGCAAGGAGTACGGGAATATGAATGTTGCGGAAAAAAGCACAATACAATCAGGTTAACAATTTTTCGTACCTACGGGATGCTGGGCAAGCGCGATTTATTGTACCGTCCTGGACGTGCCTCAGGAGACGAGACTGTTCCAACACCGCAGGCTCAGCTTAACCAGCAACTCAGTTTTGACTTTAGTTTAATTACGGGGCAAACCAGTTACGAAAACAGTAATTTAGCAAATAAGGTAAAAGAACTCGAAACGCCACTACAAGTGTACGAATATGCCGAGTTCTTGAACGGCCGGCTGATATTTCCGTTTAATCCTGCAACCAGAGTCTATGAACCAGCTTTTAGTTGGCTGACAACAACTAATCAGTTGAGCATCAGTACAATTCAAAAAGATCATGAGCGTCCGGGATACATCATCAGGATGTATAACCCCAAGGAGCACCCCATCCAGGAGCGCATCACTTTTACTAAATTGCCGCAAAAAATCGAAATCGTAGATTTACGTGGTAAAAAAATAAGGTCATTGACGCCGGTTAAAAAGCAGGTTGTTTTACCTGAATTGACGCATGCTAAGTTAATAACAGTTTATTTTGAATATTAGGAGAAATTATGGTTAAAGCATATTTTGTAAATCACACTCATTGGGACAGAGAATGGTATTTCACAACGCAGGATGCCCAAGTACTGAGTGATCAGCTCTTTACCGAGGTTCTTGATGAACTCGAGCAGCATCCAGAAGCCAATTTCACGCTCGATGGCCAAATGTCAATTGTAGATGAATATGTAGAAATTCACCCTGAAGCCAAGAGCCGGATTCATGACCTAGTTGAGCGTAAGCAGTTGTTCATTGGCCCCTGGTACACACAGACAGATGCGCTGGTGCCTAATGCCGAATCACTCTTACGCAACTTGATTATCGGCATCTTGGATGCTCGCAAAAATTACGGTGAGCCAATGATGCTGGGATATTTACCCGATACGTTTGGTTTTAATGCTAATTTGCCAATGATTTTGCGCCAAGTTGGAATTCATGATTTTTTATCGTGGCGCGGGACTAACTTTAAGCGCCAGACTAATTCTGTTTACTTTAAGTGGAAAGCTCTTGGCGGTAAGGCCGTCTTTGCGGCCAACTTCCCTTTGGGCTATTACACTGGTCAAATTGATTTAGAATCAAAACAAAATTTAGCGGACTTTGTCAAAAACAGGCTGGATCAGGGGATTGAATTTGAAGCGTTAAACGGCAATAACCAAGAGGTTCTGATCCCCTCGGGCATTGACCAGATGAATATTATTCATGACCTCGCGCACACACTCAAGCAGGTGAATAAATATTCTAAGCATGACGTAGTTATTGGGACTTATCCGGAATTTATGGCCAAATTACGTGGACAAAAATTACCAGAATATCAGGGTGAATTACGCTACCCAACTTATTCACGCGTTCACCGCACAATTGGCTCTGTTCGTTCACGCAATAAGCGGAGCAACTTTAAGCTTGAACAGCTTATTACCAAGAGGGTTGAACCATTAATGTTAATTGCTAAGTATGCTGGTATCCCTATTTCAAACGGCATTGTGATCAAATTGTGGAAACTGCTGTTTGAATTACAGCCGCATGATACATTGGGTGGCAGCGTGACCGACAATGTTGCGCTTGATATCAATCAACGCATTAAGCAGGCAACTGAAATTGCGGAAGGAGTGGAAAATTACGTTAAAAAGCGCTTGGCTCAGCGACTAAAATTAAATGACCATGATGTTCTTATTTTTAACCTGGACCCAACTGAATTTGATGGCCGTAAGACCGTGACCATCATTAGCCCAACTTCCCAGATTGAATTTCCAGCAGAAAATGAAGCAGTGATTGTTGCTAAAGAAGAAATTAAAGCGCGGCCACATATTATGCAGTTAACACCCAACGGTTATGAATTTAAGGATGAACCAGGTTACTTTAAACTTAAAGTTAGCCTGCACGTTAAGATGGCTGGTTTGGGCTATCAGGTGCTGCATTTTAATGACAGCAAGCATGCTGCTCCGGAGCTGCAAGAAGAAAGTGGCAGCTCAATTGGCAATAAACACGTTGAATTAGTCTTTGAAGAAGGCAAGTTCTATTTGATTACCAAGAATAAAACCTTCAGTGATGTCATCAGCATTTATGACCAGGCCAATGATGGCGATACCTACGATTTTTCACCATTAAGGGGTGATAGCGAGGTGCGCTTACCGTGGAATGGCATTATCCATAAACAGGCGGCACCAGGAATCGAAAGCTTGACTTTGAAGGGTAAGTGGCAATTACCGTACGACCTGGCAGATCGGGTGTCCACCGCCAAGAGCAAAATAAAGGATGTCAATTACCAGTTGGTGCTGTCAATCACCGACGAGGCAAAGGTGATTACGGCTAAACTAATTATCGATAACCAAGTACTGGCACATCGCTTACGGTTGCGGCTGAAGACTGATATTGAAACTGACTATGCGCACGCACAAATTCAGGGCGGTTTTCGCGAAACTAAAAATGAACCAATTGCAGCCAACTGGAATGATGAGTTTGTCGAAAAGCCCGTTAATATTTACTTGTTTGACCGCATGGTTGGTCTAAGAAATCAAAATCAAGGGTTGTATTTCCTAGGGACAGGGCAAAAGGAATACGAAAAAGTAGGGGATGCACTCTACATTACGTTAATGGCAACAACTGGCCAGTTGGGTAAACCCGACTTATTGTGGCGCCCTGGACGTGCTTCGGGTGATACCACTTCGGTAGGCCACATTATGATGCCAACGCCAATGGCACAAGAACAGAGCCTTAACGAATTTACTTTTGGACTATATGCCACTAGTTCCCAGCTGGTGACTGAAGAAAGTTTATCAAAGCAATTAACTAAGTGGTATTCACCGTCTGTTAGTTACCAGTTGCAAAAATACAATTTATTCGTCAATCGCCTGGATAACAAACTGTGGGATATTGAGTTTGCACCAGATTTGCCAAAACTTGCACGCACGCAATCCTGGCTTAACCTTAAGCCCGATCTGGAAGTGGCTGCTTTGTACCCAGCTTACACCGTTAAAGATAACCTGGTTTTACGCTTATCAAATCTTACCGGTGAAACACAGGATGTCTCTTACCTAAAAGATGAAGGTTTCATTGTGGTTAATGGCTTGGAAGAAACAATCGCGCAAGACTACCAAGTTGCGCCATACGACCTGATTACCTTAATTAAGCCAATCTAGCAAGAATCACCTGCAGGTAACCAATTTTACAAAATCAAAATGAGAAGAAGTGAAAGTATGAAACTATCTTATAAACGATTGGGAACAATCCTTGAATTCTTATTAAACAATTCAGCCAACCGCTACGTTTCTGCCTCCTTTTTAGCTCAAAAATGCAACGTTAGTACTAGAACAATTAGATCCGATATTAAGGAATTAAATAAGGAACTTTCTAGTGACCACGTTAAAATCCAAAATAAACGAGGTGAGGGCTTTTATCTTAATGAGATTAGTGATGCAACAAGGCAAAAGCTGAGTGAGATTGCTAAAAGCGATTTGCCAGCTTCCAGTTCTGGCGAGCGCATCATCGAGGTAGAACAATATTTACTGGTTAATGACCGAGTTCGCCTTAGTCAATTGACAGATAAGCTATTCATCAGTGACAACACCTTTTTTACTTATCTGGTGACCATTAAGAAAGAATTTAGCCAATTCAATTTACGGGTTGTTAAGAAAGGCGATTATTATTTGGTGGCTGGTACTGAGTCAGCCAAGCGCAAATTCATTATTGCTAAGTTAATTAATAAGAAGTCCAACAGCTACATCGTTGACTTCACCGAGCAGGAAAAAATCATCTTTGCCAATATTGATTTAGACAAGCTCAAGCAGCTAATTCACGGCTTTTTACGCCATTATAGTTATCATATTTCAGATATTAATACGAAAAATATTATCTTACATGCGGCTTTAACTATTTCCCGAATCAAACTGGGTTTTCACTTGGAGAATAGTAATACGGTCAAGATTAAGCCTGAAGTACTAGCAACTTTAACAAAATTGTGCCAGAAGCTGGAAAAGGTATTTAACGTTAAGTTTAATCGCCATGAGGTTAATGATTTAGTGTATCATTTTGCCTTGAATTATCCGGAATGTGTTCGTAGCAGCAATAAGATTAATACTAAGGAAAAAATTACTAGGGCCGTGACGATTTTTTTGCAAAATATCAAGAAAGAATTTGCGATTGATCTTCTGGACGATAATGAGTTGCGGATTAACTTAGTTCAGCATCTGGAAAACTTGGTGAAGATTAAGACAGTTAACGGCAACCGAAAGAACCCACTGTTAAATGTTATTCTGTCGACTTTTCCTTATGCCTATGAGATTACGGCTTATTCCGCGCCGATTTTAGAACACATGCTTGACTTGAAGCTCAATGATGATGAACTGTCATTTATTACGCTGCATGTGGGTGCGTCAATCGAGCGGCAGGGCAATCGTTCTTACCAAAAGAATGCGGCCTTAATTTGCGGGACGGGGATGTCGACGGCTTCACTAGTGCGGGCCAAGCTAGAGACGCAGTTTGCTTCATTTTTAAATATCACGGGGACTTATACTTATGATGAATATCTTGAAGGCAAGGCAGCGGGTAACGACTTTCTAATTTCCATGGTGCCGCTAAATGATGCCGCGATTCCAGTAATTCAGATTGACTTAGCTAACTTCCATAATGATATTTTGCAATTGTCTGAGTATCTAAAGTCGCTTAATAATCCTTACCGGGCAATTAATAAATTATTTGATGAGGAAAATATTTACCTGATAAAAGACAAGATGTCTAAAACGCAGTTGTTAAATATGCTAATCCATAATCTGGAACAGAAAAAAATTGTCAGTAAGGACTTTATGCCGAAGGTCTATGAACGAGAGCAAATGTACTCAACTGCAATCGGTGGCAAAATTGCGATACCGCACTCGTTGGGCTATGCAACTAAGAAGTCGAAGGTTTCCTTTGCTAGACTTGATCAGCCAATCAAATGGGATCAAAAAAACGAGGTAAAGTATGTCTTTTTGCTAGCAATTGCTCGACCGGATTATCTCAGTGTGCAAAAGTTGTTCGATTTTATTGTTGATTTGCAAACCAATTCTACTTTTAGAAAAATTATCGATAAAAGCTCTAAACCAGCTGAAATAAAGAATGCAATCAGCTCGTTAATTAAAAGCAGTTATTAAAGAAAGGGCAAAAATGTTATTTGGATCAATTGAGGCAGGGGGAACCAAGTTTGTCTGTGCCGTTGGTAATGAGAACTACCAAGTTAAAGAGCGGTGCGTAATTCCCACTACGAATCCGCAAGAAACTATTGCAAGGGTCATTAATTATTTAAAGCAATTCGATGTGGCGGCAATTAGTGTCGCATCATTTGGCCCAATTGAAATTAAAAAGACGGCACCTAATTATGGGTATATTACAACAACACCCAAGAAGGGCTGGGCTAATACGGATATTGTTGGCATGATTAAAGCAGCAATTAAGGTGCCAATCTTTTTTACCACCGATGTCAATGGCTCGGCATATGGGGAATATGTGATGTCACGCTTATCTAACGAGGATATCAGTTCACTCGTATATTACACAATTGGTACCGGCGTTGGCGGTGGTGCGATTATCGATGGCAAGGTGTTAGGCGGAATCGGTCATCCAGAAATGGGGCACGTCTTGGTCAAGCGTCATCCTGCAGATAGCAATTTTTCAGGTATTTGCCCGTACCACCGAGATTGTTTGGAAGGGCTAGTCTCAGGGCCAACTTTTGCAAAACGGCTAGGTAAGAAAGGGGAGGATGTGCCGTTAACCGATCCAGTTTGGGCAATTTTAAGTTATTATGTTGCTCAGGCTGCCTTACAGGCCACGCTCATCCTGCGGCCTGATAAAATTGTGTTTGGCGGCGGCGTTGTTAGTGAATTGTTTTTGAAAAAGGTGCGGCGAGAATTCGCTCAGCTTTTAAATGACTATGTTCAAGTTCCAGATTTAACTCAGTATATTACGATGCCAGCAATTGCGGAAAATGGTTCGGCTACTGTCGGAAACTTTGCTCTTGCCAAGAGGCTACTTCGGTCATTTGATTAAATTGTTGAATAAAAAGATATGTAAGTAATCAAACCAAGGTGCAAAATAAGCTCCTTGGTTTTTGTGTTTATTTAAAAAAATTACTTAAACTCAAGAATTAACTTTTTTGGTAATTTAGCAGCCGTAGCATAGACACGAGTAAGGTAGTTATTATTCTTTTGGTAGTATCAATGACTTGTTTATGGTAATCAATAATTTATATTTTCACTATATACGTCTAGGATACTTAAATACAATAATATTTTATATATTATTGTATTTAAGCACTTATAATATAAAAAGCAATTGCGTGCTACATTATTAAAGCACATTGTTCCTTTCAGTTTCTCAAGATTACTATATAAATTTTAAAAAAATTGTAATAAGTTAAATATTTATCTTTAATTCACTATGACCAATCTACTGTTTTCTCAAGTATAAAATTGTCTCCTTGAATTGACCAGTGTAATTATAAGAAAAATGATGTCTAATTAAGCTTTCTTGTTGAAAGTGCTTGTGAAATTAGACATTCAGAATAATTTTTGGCTAAGAATTTTAGATGTTTCAACTGAGAAACAAAATTTTAAAATATTATAGCTATCTAATATTTCTTTGCTAATTGTATATTTGACTACAAAAAAAGTTTAAATTTAGTTTTAGTGGAGTTTGAATAGTCAACTTGAAATTTTTTCTTGCCAGAAAATTTAAATAACATAAGTCGTTAAATAGATTAATAATACACATATTGGATCTTAAAAAATATTTTGCATATATAATTTAAGAATACGAAATAATCTGATAAATAAAGATTTAATGTTTGTAAAATGTAATTTAATTTCTTTTTTCTTTAAAAGACACAGCCTAAAAATTTCTTTTATTTGGTTTGAAAAACCCTTTTAAAGTAGCTAAACTAAAGCATTTTATTAATAAAATAATCAAAAAAGCCTTTATACAATTTTGAGATTATGCTAGACTAAGTTTGTTATATATTAATGATTTATATTATTGGAAGAATGGTGAGTATAATTTGAAAAGTAAATCAAACTTAATTGGCGAGACCAAAAATACAAATTATAAAATGCATAAAAGTAAAAAGGGATGGCTAGTTAGCTATTCTTTATTAACATTTATGCTTGGTGGGATATATCTAGGAAGTAGTAACTCAACCTTTCAGGTAAATGCTGCTTCAGATACTGATAAGCAAGAAGAACAGGGAAAGAAGGGTGAAAGTGAAGATTTACAAAAAACTGTAGAATCAAAATCGTTAGAGGACGCAAAACAAAATGCTTTAACCAACATTGATGCTGAAGCTACTATAATTAAGGAAAAAATTAACTCAGATTTAAACTTGACTAGTACCGAAAAAGCGCAGCAAGTTTCTAATGTTGATGCCTTAGTTACAGCTGCAAAAACCAAGTTAAATGAGGCTGCTGACCTAGCAGGTGTAAAGGCTATCATTGAAGACACCGTGTCCAATATTGATAATACTTATCATCCTGGTTCAGTTATTTCTAAGGCTAAGTCTACCGTTAAGAAAGATACTAAAAAAGCCCCTGTAGTCAATAAGAAGTTACAACCTGCTAATAATGGAAAAAGCATTGATAATTATAAAGGCTTGAGCGTATTCTTCAGATCTAAGGCAAGTTCTAACAACGCCATTGCTACAAATGATAATTCGGTTGCAGTTACGAAAAGCAAGTCTGGAAATACTGAAAGCACTAGTTCGCTAGTGGCTAAGTCAAGTGAAAATTCAGCGACAGATTCTGCTAAGATTGTAACGGAAAATCCTGCTTCTGAGAAAGTAGAAAACTCTTCTGATAATGCAGCAATTGATAAGAAAAGTATCAATGATGTTACTATTCAAGACAATGATGATTTTATTGCGGGAAAAGCAGCTGATACAGATTTAGGAAAGAGCGTAACTGTTGCAAATGATCCTGATAATGGACGTCAGGATTTTAACAATTCGGTTGGTGTAGCTAAAGAAACGCAAACTTCTGTAAATATTCCAGTTCCTGATCAAGTAACTAATCCTACTAAATATATGCAGAATGCTGTTAATGTTTCAACTTTTGCCGAATTAGCAAATGCTTGGGTATCATCCAGTGTCACTTATATTAACATTACAAGTGACTTGGCTAATACTGATAGGACTAATATTGGAAATCGTCCACGTGGTTCTGCAAACGTTATAATTAATGGTAATGGTCATACGATTGATTTAACTGATCAGGTTTTCAGATTGCAAAATGTTACAAGCTCAAATCCAATGACGGTTACCATTACTAATGCAAACTTTAAGCAAGGATTTGGTGTCAACGATTGGGATTACGATGCTTTAGTAGTTGTTGGAGCTGGTGCTTGGGATGCTGGTGGGCTGACCGTTAATATTGATAATGTTAACATGTCTCCATCTGGTAACAGAAATCCCATTCACGTTGTTGTGGCTGGTGGAGCCAAGGTTACATTTTCCGGCAAAAATGTATTTAATATTTCTAATGAAGTTACGCGTAATGTTGGTACTATTATTTTTGCAAATAATAGTAGTGTTGAGATGTACAGAACCTCCAACGATAGACATTTCTCCGAATTCTATTTTGCTAGCAGAATAGATAAAAACTCTGTTGGTTATGGTAATAAAATTATTATGGGAAATGGCTCTACTAATATTGCTAAAACCTATAATAATACTTATGCGGATTTCCCTGCCATGTATCTATTTATCGATGAATTTACGGCTGGAGATAACGTTACCTGGGAGCAAACAGGATTTCAGTTCTTTTTAAATGGTACTCAATTAGCTAAAGATGATGCTAAGTATACTTTTGGTCAAGGCTTTACGTTAAAGTCACCAGTTACTACTTCTTCTGGTGCTATTAAGCTTCGAGCTAGGCAAACAGCCACTTTTGCTGCTGGTGCAAGTTTAGATATTAGTCAAACTGATAACAGTGCTGTAATTCAGGCTAATGATTCATCAAATATTGTATTTACTTCACCAAGGCAACTTCATTTGGCCATTATAAATAGGGATGGAACAGCGGTAAATAGAACTTCTTCAGGGGTTATATCTGGATCAGGAACTGTTACTTTGAACAATTCCAAAATTAGTACTTGGTTAGGTGGAAAGTCACAAGGGGGTAAAGACCCTGCAAATAATACAGCTCAATTTGCACAAATGTATATTAAAGGTGGCAAAGCTTATTTAACGCCTTTAGGTGGTGATCCATCAAAAGATGCTCAATTTTCTGATATCGCTACTTCTAATACTCGTGAATTGCAGACGATTGCTCTTCCGGTTGGAAAGATGGCTGTCCAGTTTATCGATCAATTTGGAAATCCAGTTAAAGTAGGGAATAATGCCAATGGCTTGCTAAATATACCTCTTTTGGATAAGGGCGAAAATGTAGATAATTATAACTATATTGGTCAATATATACCATTAAACAGTAAATACGTTATTCAAAATATCCCTAAAAACTATATGTGGGCATTAGATAACCAAGTATTTACTGGAGCCAAATCTGATAAGCAAAGTGGTGGTAATACGGCTACTACTGCAGATGATGGCGATCCAATTACTGGGCAAGCAAACGTTGGTATTGTCCCTATGCGTACAGCTGCTGATGATGACCCTAATCACTATGACTACATTTACAAGGTTTATGTATATGGCACGCCACAAAAAGTTACTTACCAATATGTTGATAAAGATCACCCTGATCGAATCTTAACATCTCCACTATCTGGTAAAACAGGTACTGAAGCTGAGAAGGGATTAGTAACAGCTAATTATGGTAACACTATTGATTGGGATAATAATTCTTACTATACTACAGATAATGTTCCAGTCGGTTATCATTATGCCAAGGGATATGGTTTACAACCTAAGCCAACCGTGGTTTCAGATAATAATCCTGTAGTTACATTATATGTAGAAGGCAATGATCAAAGCATAACTCCTGAATATCAAGAAGTAGACGAAAAAGGTAATAAAACGGGCACATATCTTGTTCCTAATATTGGTTCTGCTTCTAATATAACTGGGAGAACTGGTTCTTTAGTAGTAGTCCCTGATGCTCCTGATGTAAATAATTATGCTTTAGATCATGTTGAAATTGATGGCAAACAGATTTCAGTAGGTGCTACTTTTGAAATGTCATCAGGTGGAACAGAAAAAGTAATATACTATTATCACTCCTTAGACAAGGAAAAAAATGCAGCATTGACGGATATTAATCAAAAAGCTGAAAATAAGAAAAAAGAAATTCAAAATGATTCGACTTTGACTCAATCTCAAAAGGATGCTCAAGTTCAAGTGGTTGAAGATGCAGTTGCAAACGCTAAAAAAGAAATTGGTGATGCGAAACTTCCTAAAGAGGTAGATACTGCACATACAAATGCCATAGAAAAGATTGATGCTGCACACCAACCAGGTGATACTGTAGATAAGCAAAAAGCTGATGCGATAGATTATTTAAAACAAAAAGCAGCAGAAGCAAACAGCAGAATCGATGAAAGTAAAGTCTTGACTATTGATGAAAAGAATAGTCAACAGACTGAGGTTGGAAATAAATTAACTGAAGCAACTAATGCCATTAATTCTGCCGAAGTTACAACTGCTCAACAAATCGCCGATTTGCGTGGAAAATACGAAGAAATTTTTAACGGTTATCCTAAAGCTGTTAAGTCAATTTCGGAGCGTCAACAGGATGCATTAAACGATTTGCTTGACACTAAGAACACTGTTTCATCTGCAATTAAGAATGATGCTACTTTAACTCAGAAAGAAAAGAATGATCAGCTAAATGCAGTTGAAGATGATTATAATAAAGGAACAGCGGCAATTAAAGCTGCTAGCAGCGCACAGGAAGTAAAGGATCAGTTTAATAAATACGATACTGCAATCAAGAATGATTACATTCCTGGCAAAGACTTGTCATTGCAAAAGCAAACGGCAAAGGAAGCTGTAAATAATGCGGCAACAGCTGCTAATAATCAAATAAACGGTGATAAAGCTTTAACAACTAACGAAAAGAACAAGCAGCTAGGACAAGTAAGCGGCTATCAAGATCCAGCGTTAGCAGCGATAGATAAAGCAACAAGTGCGGATGAGA
>NZ_JAFNOY010000001.1:0-90275 GCF_026536055.1 Lactobacillus sp. B4015 | reverse complement strand
CAGCGATAGATAAAGCAACAAGTGCGGATGAGATCAACAATATCGTTAATCCAGCGGTTGACAACATAAACCATGTATATCAAAAAGGTACAGATCTATCGGAGCAAAAGAAAAAGGCAAAGGAAGCTGTAAATAATGCAGCAGCTGCAGCTAATAATCAAATAAACGGTGATAAAGCTTTAACAACTAGCGAAAAGAACAAGCAGCTAGGACAAGTAAGCGGCTATCAAGATCCAGCGTTAGCAGCGATAGATAAAGCAACAAGTGCGGATGAGATCAACAATATCGTTAATCCAGCGGTTGACAACATAAACCATGTATATCAAAAAGGGACGGATTTATCGGAGCAAAAGCAATCATCTAAAGATGATATTGATAGAATTGCTCTTGAAATTAAAAATGATATTGATAATGACAAGACTTTAACGACCAAGGAAAAGACCAAGCAAAAAACTAAGGTAGATTCTGATGCGGTTGTTGCTAAACAAAACATTGATGCTGCTCAAGATGCACAGAGTATTGTGACTGCCCATGAAGATGGCGAAAAACAGATTAGATCTGATCATAGATCGAACACAACCTCTATATCTGATCAAAAGGGAATTGCCAAAGATAAAATTGATCAAAAAGCTGTTGAAATCAAGAATGATATTGATAATGATGCAACCTTAACAACAAGTGAAAAGACCAAACAAAAAACTAAGGTAGATTCTGATGCGGCTGTTGCTAAACAAAATATTGATGCTGCTCAAGATGCGCAAGGTATTGAAAATGCTCGTGATGAGGGTATTGATCAGATTGAGTCAGATCACGTATCAAATAAGTCTTCTTTAGAAGATCAAAAGCAATCTGCTAAAGATAAGATTGATCAAGAAGCTGTCACAATTAAGAAAGATATCGAAAATGATATAACGTTAACAACAGCAGAAAAATCTAAGCAGAAAGCAAAAGTTGATGCTGATGCTAAAGCTGCTAAGGATAAGATTGATACTGCTGCGAATGCCCAAGAAGTTAATGAAGAAATTAAAGCGGGCATTACAGCAATTGATAACGATCATATTCCGAATACCGCATCACTAGAAGAACAAAGACAGTCTGCTAAAGATAAGATTGATCAAGAAGCTGTTGCGATCAAGAAAGATATTGAAAACGATGCAACGTTAACAACAGCTGAAAAGTCTAAGCAGAAAGCAAAAGTTGATGATGATGCTAAAACCGCTAAAGGTAAGATCGATGCTACCGAGAATGCTCAAGAAATTATTGATGAGTTAAAAGCTGGCGTTACAGCAATTGATGCGGATCATGTCCCTAATACTATTTCGCTTGATGAACAAAAACAGTCTGCAAAGAATAGAATTGATCAGGAAGCAAAAACTATTAAAGCTGCCATTAAAGCAGATCAAACTTTAACTGATGATGAAAAGTCAATTCAAATATCTAACGTTGATGCTGATGCTAAAACTGCTAAAGAAAAAATTGACACATCAACTAACGCGCAAGCTGTTATTAATGCAACCAATGATGGTATTACGACAATTGATAATGATTATGTACCAAACGATTCAACTATAGTTGATCAAAAACAAGGCGCTAAGGATAGAATTGATCAAGAAGCCATTAAGATAAAGGATGCAATTTCTCAGGATTTAACGTTAGATGCTAAAACTAAATCTGATCAAATTAATGCTGTAATTGATGCTGCTAATGCTGCTAAAGCTAATATTGATGCCGCAGTTAATGCTCAAGGTATTAAAACTGCCCGTGATCGGGGAATTATTGATATTGATTCTAAGCATAGATCAAATCCGTTTACTTTAGTTGAACAAAAAGACTATGCTAAGCAACTAATTAGAGATGAAGCAGAAATTGTTAAGGTAGCTATTAATAGTGATCCAAATCTAGATGCTAAAACTAAGGCAGATCAGATAAAGGCAGTTGATGCTCAAGCTCAAAAAGCTATTGATAGAATTGCAGCAGCTAATGATGCTCAAGCAGTTCAAGTTGAATACGCCAATGGCATTACCGCTCTTCATGCTCAACATTTATCTGGTGTAGATCTAGCATCACAGAAGAAAGATGCTCAAGAAACACTTGATAAAGAAGCAAGTATGCTCATTGATATTGTTACTAACGACACTTCATTAGATGCTGATTCTAAAGCAAGTCAAATAAATAACATAAAATCAGAATTGCAAAAGGCCAAAAATGCAATTGATCGTGCTAAGACATCACAGGAAATTAGTGATAAAGAAATTGCTGGTATTACTGCAATTGATGCACAACATGTTCCTGGTAAGTCCTTGTCGGAACAAAAATCTGATGCGGCCAAGTCTGTTGACAATGCTGTTGAAACTGCAAAAGCTCAAATTAATCAGTCTAAAAATATTACTGATATGCAAAAGGCAAAGGCAAATCAAGCTATTGATGATGCGGCTAATAATGCTAAAATTTTGATCAACGCAGCTCAAAATTCACAGTTAATCAATAAAGCCAGAACTGATGGTATAACTGCAATAAATGAAGTTGTTAAAACCAACAATGATATTGAAATTACTACTCTAAAGCAAATAACTAAGGAAGCTATTGACGCGGAAGCTGAAATAATTAGGAAAGCAATCAATAATGATGCCAACTTAACTAAAGCCGAGAAGTCGGTACAACTTTCAAATGTAGACTTAGAGGTAGGAAAAGCAAAGAATTCGATTGACCGTGCAGCTACTGTTTCAGAAATAAATACCAAGCAAGACGCTGGTATAACAGCAGTTGACGCACAATATGTTCCTGGAAAGCCTCTTGCAACTCAAAAAGCTGATGCTATTAGAGAAATTACTGATATTGTTAATTCAGCTACGGATAAGATTGATAAAGATCAATCTAAAACTGTGGCCGAGAAAATTAAAGAAAAGCAGGATCTTGCTGATGCGTTAACAGCAGCAAAGAATGCAATTAATAAAGCAAATGATGCCGAAGAAGTTAATAAGGCTAAAGCTGATGGTATTGCTGGAATTGATGTAGCTCAGAGACCGGTTATTACATTAAATGATCAAAAGGAAGCCGCTAAGGATGTAATTGATAGAGTAGCCAATACGGCAAAGAACACAATTTCTCAGAGTTCAAATTTGTCTAATGAGCAAAAAGCAGCTGCTAATAAAGCTATTGATAATGCCGCAGCGGCAGCTAAAGATGTAGTAGATAAAGCAACAGATTCTGATGGAATTGAAAAAGCTAAGGCTGATGGTACTGCGAAAATTAACCAAATTGTTGACGATACAGTTTTACAAGCATTTAAGGATCAAGCAAAGAATTACATTAAAAATAGTGGTAATGATGTTAAAGGCCGAATTGATAATACACATATAAGCGATAGTGAAAAGAAAGCTATTAAAGATAAAATTGATCAAATAACTAAAGATACCCAAGCTAAAATAGATGCAGCTAAATCAGAAATGGAAATTTTTCCAATAGTATCCGATTACGACAAAGTTGTTAATTCGTTTAATCCTGTGCCAGATGGTTCCGGCAGCAATGGCTCCGGTTCCAATGGTTCAGGCTCGAATGGCTCTGATTCACAGGGTTCAAACGGTTCAGGCTCTAACGGCTCAGGCTCAAATGGTTCAGGTTCCAACGGCTCAGGTAGCAATGGCTCTGGTTCTAATGGTTCCGGCAGCAATGGCTCCGGCTCAAATGGTTCTGGTTCCAACGGCTCAGGTAGCAATGGTTCCGGCTCCAACGGTTCCGGATCAAACGGCTCCGGTAGCAATGGTTCAGGCTCGAATGGCTCTGATTCACAGGATTCAAACGGTTCCGGATCTAATGGCTCCGGATCAAACGGTTCCGGCAGCAACGGCTCTGGCAGCAATGGTTCCGGCTCGAATGGCTCTGATTCACAGGGATCAAACGGCTCTGGCTCAAATGGCTCCGGTAGCAATGGTTCCGGCTCCAACGGTTCAGGCTCAAATGGTTCCGGATCAAACGGTTCCGGCAGCAATGGTTCAGGCTCGAATGGCTCTGATTCACAGGGATCAAACGGCTCCGGTTCCAATGGCTCAGGATCAAACGGCTCCGGTTCCAATGGCTCCGGCAGCAATGGCTCAGACAGCAACGGTTCTGGCTCCAACGGCTCAGGCTCAAATGGCTCAGGTAGCAATGGTTCCGGCTCTAATGGTTCCGGATCAAACGGTTCCGGCAGCAACGGCTCTGGCAGCAATGGTTCAGGCTCGAATGGCTCTGATTCACAGGGTTCAAACGGTTCAGGATCTAACGGCTCTGGCTCAAATGGTTCCGGTTCCAACGGCTCCGGTGGCAATGGCTCAGGCTCGAATGGCTCTGATTCACAGGGTTCAAACGGTTCAGGATCTAATGGCTCCGGTTCCAACGGTTCCGGCAGCAACGGCTCTGGCAGCAATGGCTCAGGTAGCAACGGTTCTGGCTCCAACGGCTCCGGTTCAAATGGTTCCGGTTCAAACGGTTCAGGATCTAACGGTTCAGGATCGAATGGTTCCGGCAGCAACGGCTCTGGCAGCAACGGTTCTGGCTCCAACGGCTCAGGCTCCAATGGCTCCGGTTCAAATGGTTCTGGCTCTAACGGTTCAGGCTCGAATGGTTCCGGCTCTAATGGTTCTGGCAGCAATGGTTCCGGCTCCAACGGTTCTGGCAGCAATGGCTCTGGTTCTAACGGTTCCGGCTCCAACGGCTCAGGTAGCAATGGTTCCGGCTCTAATGGTTCTGGCAGCAATGGTTCCGGTTCTAACGGTTCAGGATCGAATGGTTCTGGTAGCAATGGTTCCGGCTCTAATGGTTCTGGCAGCAATGGCTCGGGATCAAACGGTTCAGGCTCAAATGGCTCTGGCAGCAATGGTTCCGGTTCTAACGGCTCCGGCAGCAATGGTTCCGGCTCAAATGGTTCTGGCAGCAACGGCTCAGGTAGCAACGGTTCTGGCAGCAATGGCTCTGGTTCAAATGGTTCCGGCAGCAATGGTTCCGGCTCCAACGGCTCCGGTTCTAACGGTTCCGACAGCAATGGTTCAGGCTCAAATGGCTCCGGCTCCAACGGCTCAGGTAGCAACGGTTCTGGCAGCAATGGCTCAGGTAGCAATGGTTCCGGCTCAAATGGTTCTGGTAGCAACGGCTCCGGCAGCAATGGTTCCGGCTCCAACGGCTCCGGCAGCAATGGTTCCGGCTCCAACGGCTCAGGCTCAAATGGCTCTGGCTCCAACGGTTCCGGCAGCAATGGTTCCGGCTCCAACGGCTCAGGCTCAAATGGCTCTGGCTCCAACGGCTCAGGCTCAAATGGCTCTGGCTCCAACGGTTCCGGTAGCAACGGTTCTGGCAGCAATGGCTCGGGATCAAACGGTTCCGGCAGCAATGGTTCCGGCTCCAACGGCTCAGGCTCAAATGGCTCTGACTCCAACGGCTCAGGTAGCAATGGCTCAGGTAGCAACGGTTCTGGCAGCAATGGCTCGGGATCAAACGGTTCCGGCAGCAACGGCTCTGGTTCAAATGGTTCTGGCAGCAATGGTTCCGGCTCCAACAGTTCTGGCAGCAATGGCTCTGGTTCTAACGGTTCCGGCTCCAACGGCTCAGGTAGCAATGGTTCAGGATCAAACGGTTCCGGCAGCAATGGCTCTGGCTCTAACGGTTCTGGCAGCAACGGTTCTGGCAGCAATGGCTCAGGTTCAAACGGCTCAGGTTCTAACGGTTCTGGCAGCAATGGCTCAGGCTCCAATGACTCCGGCACTAATGGTTCAGGATCAAACGGTTCCGGCAGCAATAGTTCCGGCTCTAACGGCTCAGGTTCAAATGGCTCTGTTTCTAACGGCTCGAATGATACTGGAACGGGTGAAGAAACTGTTGGGGTAGGTGCTAATGATGCGCAAGCAACTAATCGTAAGCTTTACCATAATGCATACTTTTATGATAAAGATGGCAAACGCGCTAACCTATTAGTAGCTAAGAAGGGATCAACAATTTCTACTTTTGGTAAAGCTATTAATATAGGTAGTCGTGAATTCTACCTGACGGATAATGGTTTATATGTTGCGGTTAACAACTTTAAAGAGCAAAGACGAACTTTAAAGCATAATGCTTTTACCTATAATCAATATGGTAAGCGTGTTGGTACTAAGCTACTGAAAAAGAATAGTAAGATTGGTACATACGGTGATCCAGTTTCAATTCATGGTAAGTCCTACTACATTGTTGGTGCTAATCGTTATGTTAAGGCAGCAAATTTTAAGGCAGCTAGAAAAGAAGCAAATAACGTTGTCGCAGATGGCGTAACCTCAAATGCTGTTCTTGAGCATGATGCTTATGTATATAATGGTGATGGCAAGCGAGTTAACCAAGTAGTTCTTAAGGCTGGTTCCAAAATTACGGCTGGCGATACTAAGACAATTAATAGTCGACAGTTCGTTGAAATTGCTAACGGTCATTATGTAGCAAGTGATAATGTTACAGGAACGGCTCGTAAATTAACTACTAAGGCAGCTATTTACAATAAGTACGGTAACAAGACGAGTAAGCCTGCAATGAAGAAAGGCGAAACTGTTCAGACATACGGCGATATAGTTGTTATTAAGGGCAAAGCTTACTATGCAATCGGTAACGATGAATTTATTAAGCAAACAGCCTTTGAATAGAAAATAAGGGCTAACTAAATAACCCAAAAAGAAAGAAGCTCCTATCTCATAAGAGGTAGGGGCTTCTTTTGGTCTAATCTTTAACTTGTGATAACAGAAAAATTTACTAATCAAATAATTTGTTTTATAATCATTTTAAACATATGTTCGTAATAAAGAGAGAAAAAATGAAT
This sequence comes from Lactobacillus sp. B4015, assembly GCF_026536055.1. Taxonomy (NCBI): domain Bacteria; kingdom Bacillati; phylum Bacillota; class Bacilli; order Lactobacillales; family Lactobacillaceae; genus Lactobacillus; species Lactobacillus sp. B4015. The sequence goes on along the minus strand of NZ_JAFNOY010000001.1, from coordinate 83,464 downwards.
AAAAAATTTAATCAGGAAGAATTCGACCAGATCCTTGATGATTTTTTTAAAACTTATCAAGACCGGGGGATGAAAAAATGGCAGGGTTTCTTTTTAAGTGATCATACAGCAACTATAAACAAAGACAATCGGCAACGTTCAATTATTTATCATAAAAAAAAGCCGATGACGGTAGAAGAAGTTAGTAAAATCTTAATGAATGCTTACGCTAACCATCGCCAAGTTTCAGTTCAGCTTAAGGAACTTAATATTGAGGGGAAAGTACAACCTGATATTATCGGTTTCGTACAAGGGTATCAGATAGATGAAATAGTAATTTCTGGTATCTGGATTGATTTAAATAATATAAATAATGTTGCTTTTTATTAGATATTTATGATATAGCAGAAAAATTATATTTTATTTTACTTTCTTAGAAAAGTCCGCTTTTAGATTGCGGTCTTTTTGCTTGTTTAAATTTGAAAACGGATATTTTAGATACAAATGATGGCTTAGAAAATTTAGATACATCAAAGGTAACCACAATGGAAGATATGTTTAGTGGCTGTTTTAGTTTAACTAATTTAGATTTAAGTCATTTTGACACATCTAATGTTACTAATATGGCTAATATGTTTTCTTTTTGTGCAAATATATCGGATCTGTGTTTGAGCAACTTTAATACTTCGAGAGTAACTGATATGGAGTATATGATTGAAGATTGTGATAATTTAAGTAGTGTAGATTTAAGCAGTTTTGACACAAACAATGTAGCTAAATTTGACCAAATGTTTCAATTATGCATTAAACTTAATCACTTAGTTCTTGGAACAAAGTCATTGTTTTCACAATACGCTGAAATGGGATTACCAGAAGTTCCATCTGTAGGCACTCTAGTACCAGGCACTGATAAGAAAGTGACTGCTCCATATTGGGTGTCCACCAGCGGTTATGAGCAGGGTAAGCAATATACATCAGAAGAACTGATGGCAATAAAGAACCGTGATCAAGTTACTACTTACGATTGGGTTTCCGCTGCACCAGTTGCAGAAGTCTCAACTGAGTCAAAAGCTGTTAGCCGGTTAATTAATATTCATCAACCTGATAATACTACAAAGACGATAACTCAAACAGCCATGATTAAGCGACAAGTAAATACAAACGAAGATGGTTCGATTGATTATGGTGCTTGGTCAACAGCATCTTGGGATGCATATGATCTACCTGTTTTTGCTGGCTATTCAGCAAGTTCAAAGCAAATTCCTGCTGCTGTTGTTGATGGGCAAACACAAGATCAAGTAGTTGATATTTTTTACGAACCAGTTGAGCAAACAATAACTGTGCAATACTTGGATAAAGGCAAGGTCGTAGGTATACAACAGCTTACCGGTTATGTTGGTGAAACGATTACGCCAAATTACCATGTTCCTGCTGGCTACGAATTAGCTGCTTCGCCTCAGCCAACCGTCAAGGTTGATGCATCAGGTAAGCAAGTAATTAAAGTTAATGTTAACCATAAATTAGTTCAGAGTACTGAAATAAGAACTTTCACACGAACAATTAACGTTCATCAGCCAGATGGCACTATCAAGACAACTAACCAAGTGGCTGTTGTTCGTCGGACGGTGACAATCGATCAAGCTACCGGTATGAGAACCACGGGCTCGTGGCACACAGATATTTGGGAAGAATATCGTTTACCAGAAATTACTGGATATACACCAACTAAGAGTGTTATTCCAATTAAGGTAATTGACGCCAATAGTCAAAATGAACGAATTGACGTCTACTATAAGGCTAACAAGTAATATTTTTAAAATAAAGAGGACTCCGTTAATGCGGAATCCTCTTTTTGTTTAGCCAAAATTTAGACTTGGTTTAGGGTTAATTCACCATGGTCGTATCTGTTACGGGTCTGCGAGTATTCAAACGGTAGACCATTATCCAAAAAGCAAATTTGCTCAACTTCAAAAACGGGGTCGGTCTGATCACATTTCAAATACAACTGATCGTAGGCGTCAGGCTTATCGGCGCGAAAAGTGCGATTGGCCTTGCCAATTTTTAAATGCAACTTGCCCTCAATATAGCTATAAATCGATTGTTCAAGCACTGCCATTGTGATACCAGGAATGACCTTGACAGGCATAATTGTATATTCCAGTCTAACAGGAAAATTGTTTAGCAAACGTTGCCGAATGATGTCATAGACAGGATCACTAAGACCAATTTTTAAATAAGATGCTTCTTTCTCAGTCGGCTCACGGGTGGCAAAGGAAATAATGTTGCTCGTTAAGAATTCGGTATTTTTAATTCTCTCGGTAAAGCCGACATGTTCGTTAGCATTATCTTTTTTAGCAATTTCCATTTCTTTTTCAGTCAAAATGAGTGTGCCATGACCACGGATAGGCTGCACGATCCCCTTATATTGCAAGAACCTAAGTGACTTGATAATCGTTACTTTACTGGTTCGGTAAATATCGGCGAGTTGATCTATATGAGGGAGTTTCTTTTGGTATTTATGCGTTAGAATATCCTGCTCAATATGGTTAGCGATTTTAACATAAAGTGGTTTAGCTGACATAAGTGTTCCCCTTAAATTATAAGTAAACAAATAGCTTTACTTACATCTTGGCAAAGATTTACATCAAGTGCAAGATGAAATAACATTAATTATGAAAGCGTTTTTAATAAAAGAAAGAAGAAAACAAATGACAAAATTTTTCTGGGGGAATTCAACTTCAAGTATGCAGACCGAAGGTGGCTGGAATGAAGGCGGTAAGAGCTTATCCGTTTATGACATTCGTAAGCCCGGCGAGCATACAAGTGATTGGCATTTTGCTAACGATAACTACCATCATTTCACCGAGGACTTTGACTATCTGCAAGATTTAGGCATGAACATGTATCGGTTCCAGGTCTCTTGGTCACGGGTAATTAAAGACGGCGATGGTGCAGTCAATGAGGAGGGGCTAAAGTATTACGATAAGCTAGTGGATGCACTGCTTGAACGCAACATTGAGCCAATGATCTGCTTATATCATTTTGATATGCCACTTCATTTAGCTCAAAAGTATAACGGCTTTGTTAATAAGCAGGTCTGTGATGCCTTTATCCGTTACGGCAAGATTATCGTTGATCATTTTGCTGACCGGGTTAAATACTGGATTACTTTTAATGAACAAAATCTTTACCATACTTCCGAAGCCTTTAATATCGCAGGTTATCTAAAGGGTGAAAAAACGTTAAGTGAGCTTTATCAAATTGCGCATAATGTCATGTATTGTCATGCCGCAATTGCCAATTATCTTCATGAAAACACGGACGCTAAGATTGGCGGCATGCTAGCCTATAACCAAGTTTACGGTGCAACCGCAAATCCGCAGGATGCTTTTGCTGCACACCAGATTGACGAGTTTTTAAATTATGACTTGCTCGATGTGTTCAGCTATGGGAAGCACTCCGCTGCTGTATTAGCCTTTATCAAAAATCATCACTTGCAGCTTGCTGTGACAGATAAGGAAAAAGAAACGATTGCAGCAGTTAAAAGCGACTTTTTAAGTTTTAGCTATTATGCTTCCAGCACAATTGATGCAAGCAAGATTCCGACCAACACAGCACCAAATCAATATTTAGAATTTGGCCGTAAGCTTAATCCCGTTTTGCAAACAAGTGAGTGGGGCTGGCAGATTGATCCGCTGGGTTTTCGTGATGTTTTAAATAAAATCTATCAGCGTTATCATTTGCCAGTGTTTCCCATAGAGAACGGCATTGGCGTGCGTGAAGAATGGGATGGTAAAACGCCGATTCAAGATGATTACCGGATTGATTATCATCGCAGTCACATTAAGGCTATGCAGGCAGCCATTAAAGAAGATGGCGTTGATGTAATTGGCTATTTAGGCTGGGGCCTGATTGACATTTTAAGCTCGCAAGGTGACATGGACAAACGTTATGGCGTTGTGTATGTCAATCGAACTAATCATGATCTCCGTGATATGAAGCGGGTACCCAAGAAAAGTTATTATTGGCTGAAAAAGGTAATTCGGTCTAATGGCCGTGATTTATCTTGATTTTTGGAGGAATTCGATATGAATGATTCGACTAGTACACAGGCTCATCCAAAGCTGCAACGATTTTTGGATAAATTTACCGACATATCGGTTAAGATAGGTAATCAGGTGCATTTGCGCTCATTACGGGATGCATTTGCGACGTTAATGCCGATGTTTATTTTATCTGGTGTAGCTGGCTTATTTAATAACATAGTCTTTGTATGGCTATTTAAAGGTGAGACTTTAGTGAAGTTTCAAAATTTTGGTTTGGCTCTAAACAATGGGACCTTAAATGTTGCAAGTATTTTAATTGCTCCGATGATTGCCTATTTTTTAGCCAAAAATAAGTCGTTTGATAACCCAATTTCGGCTTCTGCCGTTGCTTTATCATCGGTTTTCATTATGTTGGCTTTGCACGTTAGTGTAACTCCTATCGGTGCTAAAAAAGCGGTTGATGTTACTGGTGCAATTTTATATTCACAAATTGGTACAACAGGAATGTTTGCTGGCATAATTATTGGATTATTGGCAACAGAAATTTATATGAAACTTTCAAAAGTGAAGGCACTAAAAATTAACTTGGGCGATCAAGTACCCCCTGCAGTTGGCCAGAGTTTTTCAGTATTGCTGCCTTCATTGATTACTTTAAGCATTTTCGGCATTATTGCCGCTTTGTTTGCTGCTAATAATGCCGATCTGGTTACATTGATCTCACGACTGATTCAAGAACCGCTTCGATCCGTCAACACCTCTTTGCCTGGCTTTTTATTGATTTATTCAACTGGTAACTTTTTATATACATTAGGTATTCACCAAACAGTTATCAATGGGTCATTGCTTGATCCGTTAAACTTGGTAAATATGAATGAAAATTCACTTGCTTTTGCCGCAGGTAAGCAGCCTACTCACATTATTAATACGGACTTTGTAACTGTTTATTCTCAAATGGGCGGTACGGGGCTGACAATTGCGCTAATAATTGCCGTATTTCTGGTTTCTCATTATAAGCCTTATAAAGAGGTAGCTAAGTTGGGTATGGTTCCAGGTATTTTCGAGATTAACGAGCCAATTATCTTTGGTTTTCCAATTGTCTTTAACATCCCAATGATTATTCCATTTGTGCTAAGTCCCGTAATTGGCTCACTAATTGGTTACTTTGCAACAGCCATTGGTTTTGTTAAGCCACTGTGTATTTATATTCCTTGGACCACACCGCCATTGATTAGTGGCCTTCTAGCCAGTGCTGGTGATTGGAAAGTTGTGCTAGTTCAAATTATTATTTTGTTCGTCTGTACACTCTTCTATATTCCATTTATCAAAATTTCGGAGCGTGTAGCATTAAAGCAAGCAGAATTATATAAGGCCTAATTCTTATTTAGACTCGTGAAAATAACTTTCACGAGTCTTTTTATATAATAAAATAACAATATACTTAAAATAAATAAACAAATTAAGTAATTAAACTTTGTTATAAAAATGGTTAATAATAGGTATTTGCCATGTTACAATAGTAAGAACTATTTTTTACTTATCGGAGGAAATTATTAATGAAAAAGGGCGTAAAGTTCCTTGGAATATCCGCTGCCGTAACACTATTTTCAATTGCGACTGGGGCACTTGCTACTGCGGTTGTTGATGCGTCATCTAATACTGAACAAAAGCAGGAAGGAAAGACTGATAAGCAAGCTTTAAAGAGATTGGCTAAGGCCGGTTATGTCTTTCGTCTTAATCAAGATGCCAGGATTTCTCTTCATGCTCATAAGGCAGCCACGCTGCCGAAAGAAGAAGTACAGCAACTGATTAATGACCGAGTATTATTTAAAATTGACCAAGTTAGTTCTTTACGTAATGGCGTTCAAGTTCATTTAGTAGATCAGACAGGCAAGCATCAAGGCTGGGTTAATATTGTGAGCGATCTGTACAATATTAATTCAAAGAAAAAGAGCCTGCGACCATTAATTAAAGCCGAGCTTAAGGTAATGGATTATGCTGATATTATGAATATGAAAGCAGCAAAAAAGCAGATGAAAAAAGTGACTATAATTGCTAACAAGCTAACTGGCACTGATAAGGCAATTGGCCAAACTTCTGTTAAGGAGTTGCAGAAATGGCTAGGTGCAATGGAATATAAAGACATTCCCGCCCTTTTGATTGGTGAATATCCCCGGTATTAAGGCAAAATATCTTTAGTTAGTTGCTATAAAGATAAACCAAGAGGTTTGTTCCGTCCATGGAACAAGCCTCCTTTTTTGTCTATTATTCGGTTATCATTAATATTATTATTTAATATTTAAAATAATTTTAATCAAACTAACTAATTAAATAGATAAGATTTTTAACGATCTAAAGCTAAAGTAACTTATGATAAATATAAATTTTATTGGTGATATATTAATTTTTTAACTTGGTGAACATATGTTAATAAAAATGCAAATCAAAAGAATGTGCTTGCGTTGGCAAACGTTACTAGCGGTTTTGATCGGCTTGTTAGTTGTTGTTATTCAAGCTTTAACAATCAATCAGGTTAATGCAACTAGTGGAGTAAATAATGCCTTTTTGCATTTAACCGGTTTTGATTTTAGTGGTTCAGGAACTACCATTTATTACTTGATCTTACCTTTGATGTGTGGTTTGGCGGCTAGTAGTACTTTTCAAGAAGACAAAAGAAATCATCGCCTATCTCAGCTTCTTTCACGAAGAACGCAAAAACAATATTTGTTTTCAACCACGGCCAGTTCATTTATCGTTGGGGGATTAGTTGGAATTTTGCCCCTTTTAATTGAAGCAGGCTATTTCTTCATTAATTTTCACGTAACTAATGCTCCTACAGGACGAGACCATCAGATAATCAGTCCTTCTGGATGGGGCTATAATTTCTTTATTCATAATACGTTACTCTTTTGGCTCTGCACAATCCTCATTGCCTTTGTCTTTAGCGGACTATTCAGTCTGATGGGCTTAGTATCGTCTTATTTTGAAATACATTCGGGTGTGGAAACAATCATTCCTTTTGTTATTAGTTTTATCACCTTATTGGCAGCAAATTTGACTGGCGAGATTGAAGCATCCCTATATTACGTTTTAACACCAACATACAGTAACAGTTATTCGTATACTCAATGGATTTTATTGGGCTACTTGCTAGTTATTCTATTAGCTGTCTTTGGCTTAACTTGGAGGCAAAGCAAACAAGATGTCTTCAATTAAGCGAACTATCAAAGCAAATAAATTAAGATTATTTGTCATTGTTATTGGCTATATTTTAGCATTAATTTTGCTATATCATTTCACAGGAATTGAACGTGGGTTAGGCAAAAGGAAAGCAATCTACCAGCTATTGATGCCAAATACTTTTTATTCCGTTACTGCTTTTGCCAATGTTTTGTTAGTAATGACTGTCAGGCCATATCCAATTTTCTTTGAAAATATTCGCATAAAGTATCAAAGTGATTGGCCGTTGTTTTTATTTTGGTGGCTTAGTATATGCAGTCTAACAACTGCATTTATAACTACTTGTGTAGTACAACCAATACTATTGTTAGATCCCGGAATATCGCAAATTTATTGGCAACCCTTTTTTCTTGTCATACTGGTTGCATTTATCAATCTATTATTTTTTCAAAGCATAATTTTAGTCTTATTTTACTTTCTAAAGCGAATAAATTATTTTTTTATCAATTGTTTACTGTACTTTTTAGCTGATGTGACGCCTGATTTTATTCATTTTCCATTATTCAACAATTTTATTAATTCCAACTACTTAGTTGGAAATCAGCTATTCAAATTGCTATGCTCATCTATGATTTTAGTGGGAATAATACTAGTTTGCTGGTATCTTAGCTGGACTATTTATGAACGGAGAGAGCGCTTATGAAATGGAGAACATACTTACCCGAGCTCTTTTCTAATAATCGTCTAGGGAAAATTATGGTTATGTGCTTTCAAGTTTTCTCTTGGTGGCAATACTGTACCAATATTGATTTTACTTACCAGCATAATATGTTTACCACCTTTCCGATAACTGGTGCCAATTTTTTGATGGCTAATCTAGCGTGGCTTTTATATTACTTAGGTGGAGAATTTTACTTAATTAATCTTTTGCAAACTAAACTTTTGGCTGCTAATCCGTTAGTGGTTATAAGAAATGAGAAGCGAACCACTATTTTCCAAAATTGTCTGTTGACGGTCGTGCTATTTTCTCTTGTATATAATTTATTATTTATTAGTTTGATTGTAATTATGACTAAAAATAAGCTTAATTATTGGTTTTTAGTAAAATTATTCAGTACTCTTTGGCTTAGTTTTACGGTTTTTATCTTATTGGCGTTAACTTGTTCTTTAATTGAACGAATTTTAGGATGGATCATTCCATTATTGCTAAGTGTGATTTCATTGGCTTTAAAGAGCAATTATTTAATCATGGTTACTAATAGCGTAACCTGGAGTGTAAATATCAGCAATGCAATCTGGTTCATTGCTTTAATAATTTCGCTAGAGCAAATTAACCAGCGACTTGAAACAAAATAAGGAGTCAAAAATGAGCTATCTTGAATTAACTAATGTTACTAAAAAAATAAATGATGAAACTGTGTTAAATGATATCAATTTAAAAATCGATCAAGGTAAGATAATTGGTTTTGTTGGTACTAATGGTTCTGGTAAAACCATGCTATTTAGAGCAATTCTTGGCTTAATAAAAATCTCTTCGGGGCAGGTTATTCTTAAAGGCCAGGAAGTGGGCTTAAATACTGAGCGACAAGTAAATGTAGGGGCAATCATTGAAACTCCTGGATTTATCAAATCTTACACTGCGCTTAAGAATTTGCAATATCTTGCTTCAATAAAAAATATTGTGGGTAAAGATGAGATAATTGCTGCAATGAAAGTTTTTGATTTGGAAAAAGTTAAAGATAAAAAAGTCAAAAAGTTTTCTTTAGGAATGCGCCAAAAGCTAGCAATTGTTCAAGCATTCATGGAAAGGCAGGAGTTACTTGTTCTTGATGAGCCAACTAATGGTTTGGATAAAGAATCTGTTCAGATTTTTGAAAACTTGATGAAGCAATTACGTGCGCGAGGAGTTACAGTTTTGCTTGCCAGTCATGATGATCGGGTTATTAAGTCAGTTGCTGATGAATATTATCAAATTGATGGTGGCAAAATTGTAAGTGACTAGTGGGAAGTAAGCTTTAGAATATCGTAATTTCGTGATTCCACTTTATATTCATGGCAAAAAGCTATATATGAATATATTGATAATAATTAGGAATGGTAGTATGATTAAACTAAAATTATTCAGCCATTTTAAGATTGAATTTGCAATATAATGATATTCCACTTTTGTATGCTTAAAAAGTGGAATTTTTTATTTATTGATAAGTGATAAAACATTATTATAGTAGTAACATGCTGGAATTTATTGAGGCTTGATTATGATTGATTCAAAATATGGTAAAAGATTTAAACAGCTACGTTTACAAAAAAATTTTAGTCTTGATAATGCCTCAATTGGCATAACTTCTAAGTCTTCTCTGTATTATTGGGAAAAAGGGCAACGAAACATGCCCTTTGATAAAGTGGTTGCCATGCTTAACCGTATGCGGATACCGAGTGAAGAATTATATTTTGGCTTAAATGATGAGTATCAGTATATGATCGAAATTAGTGATGCGTATTTAGAAAATGATAAACAAAAACTTAAACATCTGGCGATAATTTCTCTCAAGCAATTGCGAGAAAGTTCCCAAGATAAGAACTTATTAATAAAAGCAGCAATTTCTTGTAATTTTTTAAAGTATTCTACTAATGAGTTGCTTTTTTCGCCTAAAAATTTAGCTAACCTAGAGGAACTACTTTCAGAGATTAAGGAATGGAACTTTGAAGATATTTTTAATTTTGGCAACACTTTATCTCTTTTGCCTAATAAACGAATATTTGGTTTAGCCAAGCTTTTAATCAGGGTATATCTTGAAAATAAGCCCAAAAACTACTTTAAATGGGAACATGCAGCCTTGAACACAATTTTTAATGCATCTGTTATCTTGATTATGAATGATTGCAAATATAGTAGCAAGCTAATTTCAGAGCTTAAATTACTAAAGATTGATGATATCTTTGCTTTTGAAAAAATTCGTTTAACCTTCATTTCTGAATTGGTAAATTACTCAGAAACTACAGATGATACTGAAATAATTAACCATTTTTTCCCAATTATTGAATATTTGGGTTTTGCCGATTTGAGTATGGAAATGAAAAAGGCATTTGTTAAGGTTAAAAAGATCGTTGAAGAAAGAACCAAAAAAAATAAAATTATCTGATTCTAAAATTAGTAATGCAAATATATTTAGTACCGGTTTCTGATAATTATTTGTTTTTAACTTAGTTTAATTAGTGTATTATTAAGAGATAAATTTAAGCTATTTAATTTTTTAGATATTATTAAGGAGTCTGCCATGCTAACGGTTAATAACCTATCAATTAAGACACGTCAGCCTATTTTACACAATTTTAGTTACCAATTTGAACCAGGACAATTTTACCAGATTGCAGCAGAAAATGGCTTAGGTAAAACTAGCTTTCTAAGAGCATTGACAGATTTAATTCCTGTTTCAGCCGGAGCAATTATGTGGGATGAACAACCATATTTTAGAATTAAGAAGAAAGTATTCTTTTTTGAAAGTAATGATTGGTTTAATTCTAATTTAAATAGTTTGGATTACCTTAGATTTGTCAAGAAACAATGGGATTCGTCTGCCGATATCAGGACTGAGCTGGATTTCTTGAAAGTTAGAGAATATGCTAAGGTACCAATTAAAAAATATTCACTTGGGATGAAACAAAAGCTGATTGTGGCCATGTACTTTGTAAGCGGCGCTCAGTATTATTTAATGGATGAAATTACTAATGGGCTAGACGAAACAAGTCGGCTAAAACTCTATAGACGGTTAGATGAAGAAGTTACTCAGAATAATAAATGTATTATTCTGACATCGCATTATAGCAGTGAGGTTAGAGTTGCACATTCTCACCGTTTGGTATTAAAAGAGCAAGAAATACGCGAGGTAAGACAATGAGTTCAACCGTTTTTTTTCAATTAAAAAAAGTTTTTAAGAGTAATCTAACATTAATTTCGATATTTGTTTTGGCATTTATCACATTAGGGCTTTATTTTATGATGTCTAAAAGCCTGAATAGTGATACTTCTCTTGAAGGTAGTATTCAGGGAAATATTAAGATTCAAAAAAGTATTCTTGCTCAAGGCGAAAAGGAACTTAAGAAATATTCACCTGGCAGCAAGAATTATCAAGCTAAACAAAAAGACGTCAAGAATTTAAAAAATAAAGTACAAACCAATCTCGATTTAATAACTGATATTAAGCACAATAATTGGCGTCCGGTTTATAAAAAGCAGTTAGCCAGTTTTACAAAATTAAATGGTACTAATTTATCGTACCAGGAAAAGTACCAAACTGAAGCCTTTAAGAAACGGTTTGCCTATTTAAAAGAACACCCGATGCCATATGAAAGTGATGCACCTGTTACTGGAGTTCAGGCTCTACTTACGTTTAATACCGATTTTTGGCCGCTCTTATTTAGTTTAATTATTATGTTTATCTTAGCTTATCTTTATACAGACTCATACCGTAACAAGTTAGATATTGATTCGGTTACGCCGCAATCACCTCTTCAGCGTTTATTAGCAAGCAGTGCTGCCGGCTTTACGACGAGCATAATTATTTTTTGCTTGGTAAGCTTATTTTTATTTCTAATTGCATCACTACTATATGGTCCAGGCAACATTCAGTATCCATACATTATTTTTCATTCTATTCACCAAAAGTTTGTTTCAGATGTTGTTCCAACCAGCAGCCTGCTTTTTAAAAACTTTATTGTTCAGATCTTTTCGTTTCTATTTATAGCTCTTTTTGTACAGCTGGTGGCTAAACTGGTCCGTCAACAGTTACCAACTTTATTGATAGTTCTTTTTTTAATGATTGGAGGCAGTCTAGCAACAACGTTTATTGAGCCATTAAGCCGAATTGCAGCATGGTTACCAAGTACGTATTTAGGTGCTCTTAAAGTCGTATCAGGTCAAATGGCTAATGAGCTAAACAATCCCGGAATAAATTTTAATCAAGGAATAGTTACTTTAACTGTGGGCACTTTATTGCTAATCATGATTTTATTGTTGATGGATCAATTACAAAAACAACGAACAGGAGCAAACTAAAGTGTCATACTGTGTTTTTCAATTAAAAAAAGTTTGTAAAAACAAACTAACTCCTTTAAGCTTTTCTTTAATTGTCATAATCTTGATAACTGTTTTTTTTATGAATAAACGGACTGAATCGTATTTTACGCTTGAACACGAAACACAAACGGCAATTACCGATTTACGTCATCAAGATAGTAAATTAGAAGCCAAATTAACGCAAATTTCTTCGAAAAGTCCACATTACCAAGAAACTCGCAGTAATTTATTAGCTAATAAGCAAACCTTAAAGCAAAATCAGATAATTTTAGCAGCGATTAAAGCTAATCATCTTGCGAAAGCTTATACACTTATCTGGTTACAAAAGAAAAAAGAGCGTCAATATTTAAATAGTTCGGAAATAGGTGATCAACAAGCCAAATTTGATGCTGCCAAAAATGTACGTTTTTATGGTTACTTAAGAAAACAACCATTGGCTTACGAAAGTCAAAAAATGCCAGTAACTGGTTGGCAATTTTGGCTTCAAATTAATGCTCAATATTTGCCGTATTTATTTTCACTAATCGCACTCTTTACTCTTACACTGCTACTAACAGATTCGTATCATCAAAGAATAAAAACTTCGCGGATATTGCCGCTCCTACCTGGCAAATTAGCTATTTATGACATAATCACTGGGGTAGTTTTAATAGTCGGTGGTTTTATTCTAATAAACCTAGTAATATTTTTGTTAGCAACGTTAGTTTCAGGATCAGGCAGTTTATCATATCCTGTTAACACTTTTCATCTAAATGACGCTCAAGTAACTATTAGTTGTGTTCCGATTGGCAATCTGATTGTACCTGTACTTTTTTTACAAGTATTGAATATGTTATTTTGGGTTGCTTTCGTGCGATTACTTGCTCAAATTATGCGTGACAAGTTGCCGACTTTGTTACTTGCGCTTCTAGTAATAATTGGTGGTAATCTGGCTATCACAGTTCTTAAGCCATTACAAAGAATTAGTAGCTTGTTTCCGATAACGTATCTTAATGCTGTTGATGTTGCCACTGGCAGTTTAAGTATGAGATTCCATAACGCACAATTGAATATTAAAAATGGCATAATCTGCCTAATTATTAGTATTGTGCTAATTTTCGTTTTAACCATTATTTTTGAACATAAGCAGGACCCGGTAAATTACAACGAATAAAACTTAATCTAAATTAAAAACCTCCCAAGTAATGATGTAGACCCCAAAATTAGGACAATCTAATAAATTTTAATTAAGGACTAATGCCCGTTATTCAATCGGACTTAGTCCTTTTAATTTTACTTTGATTCTTTGCTTATTATAGTAACTGATATATTTTGGAATTGCTTCTTTCAGTTCGTTTAGATTCTTAAACTGGGTTTCAAAGCCATAGAACATTTTCCGTTTGAGTATGCCAAAGAGGCCTTCTATCAATCCGTCATCTAACGAGTTGCATTAACGCGACATGGACTTCTTGATTCCAGGGTCTTTTAGCAATAATAAAAACTCAAAGTTGTCCTAACTTCGGGGTTTTTATTAATTGCATTGGGCTATTTTGGTCTGTATTAGCTCAATTTACTGGTTTAGAGCCATTTCAGGCACACTGATAACATGTTTAGTTACTAGTTTTATGACATAATAATTAGTTAGGAAAAACTTTTAAAGCAATTAACTTATTGATGTAATTACAAAAAAACGATTCCATAAGTTAACGGAATCGAGTAGTAACTTTTGTATTAAATTTAATTAATGTCTGATTTTTCTATTTATACTTCAAAGGTAATTCCAAAAGGCTTATTGTTAGTACATAAATGGCCTTAACAATGGCCTTAACATTGTTAAAAAAAGATATTAGCTTGAATTAGCCTAAGAAAATATTGCTAGTTGCGATTGCATGCATAATTAATGCCGGAATCGTAACAACTGAGTCTCCAATTAAAATCGTCATTACAAATTTTTTCAATAAGTTCTTTTTCATCTGAGGTCCCTCTATGTACGATAAAATATACGGTAAAAAATTTAAACAATTACGTGAAGAAAAAAGATCTAGTTTAGAAACTACTTCTCGAGGTATTACTTCAAAATCATCACTCTATTATTGGGAAAAGGGAATGGGTGATATGTCGTTTAGTAAAGTTATCAAAATGCTTGAACGGCTGCATATTAAACCGGAGGAGTTCTTGGCAAATAGCTTGAATGCATACTTGGATATCAGCGATATTAGCACAGCTTATCTAGAAAATAATTATGATGTCCTAAGGTCACTTGCTAAAAAATATTTAACCATAAGTCGTCAAAGCCCAACAAGTCGACGTGAGTTAATTCGAGCTGCAATTGCCTGCCATCATCTAATGGCAGCTACAGGTGAGAATCTGTTCTTATCCCAAGATTTGGAGAAACTCGAAGAGTTGCTGTCACAAATTGATGAATGGTATTACGAAGACGTTTATAATTTTGGCAATACTTTAAGCTTGCTGCCCAGTAACCGCATATACGGTTTGACCAAGTTACTAATCAAGAAGCTTAGCCAAAACCAGCAAAAAGCCTATGACCAGTGGCAGCATTCGGCATGGAATACATGCCTAAACGCTGTTTTCACTTTGTTTTATCGAAAATTTGCCAAGGTAAAGAAATTAGTTACAGAACTTGATGCCATCGAAATGGGCTATTCCTTTATTTTTGAGAAGGTTCGGCTAAAATTTGCTCATGAAGTTATGCTTTACATCCAAACTGGTGATGAAACAAGAATGCTGCAAGTTTTCTTTCCTTTCTTAGATTATCTTGGTACTGGACAACTTGCTGCCGACTTAAAAAAAAGCTTTAAACGGATTAAAAAGATTTACACCAAAAAAGTAATCTAAACCTTTGTTAATGGTACACTTTAAAACTGCTAATGCCAAACTTGTTCAATAGGTTGAACGATTTTTTTTGAAACTTAAAATTTTGATATTCTAGTATCATAAGCTATTCCTACTAGTTATAACTAATTAATTTAATTTATGATTAGCGGAATAATAATATCTTAATAAATTAAGCAGTTAATAAACTACTTCAAAGTAATGTATTTTTAAGTTATATAGCAGCTTAAGCATGTTGAGAATATTCAGACAGATATTATCCCTGTTATTTTTAAGGAGTTTTAAATGCTAACTATTAATAACTTATCTACTTCTTATCAGTTTCATAAAGAGCAGATCTTTCGAATATTATTTGAAAATTTCAGTTACCAAAGAGGTTTTTTGCGAACAATCACTATTTTGGCCGCTTTTGCAAAAGTAAAAGTTTTAATTGCTGAACAGCCTTATTTTGGAGCAATAAAAAAGGAAATATTCGCCAAAAGGTACGACCATTTAAATTTAAGCTTTAATAGCTTAAATTATTTGAAGTTTGCTGAACGTCAGTGGAAATTTTATGCTAATTCGACAGGTGAATTAGTTTTTGGGGTGATATATGAATATGCCAAAGTACCTATTTATGCCTATACAAAGATAGCTAAACACAAATTACTAATTATACTGTATTTTATTAGTAATGTAACTTATTCTTTAATAGCTGAAAACACTAATCACCTTCATCAAGAAAATTGCCTAAAAGCTTCTGCGCGGCTTAAAGAAAAAGTTAGTCGACGAAATAAGTGTATTATTGGCATCTCATATAAAAATAACAGCATAGAAGTTTCTAACTTGCATAAGATGGTATTACAAAAACAAATGATTTACGGGGTGGTGCAGTGAACTCGTACTTTTCATTTCAGTTTAAAAAGATCATTAAACAAAATTTCAAAACAATCATTATATGTGTCTTGTTTATTGTATTATTTGGCTTTCTTGATCTTGACTCGAATTTTCTGGTAAATGGCACTTTATTTGAAGGACAAAATAACTGCTTTATCAGTGCTAATCACGTTGTAGTTCAGGGCTATCATTCAAAATCTGAAACCAAAATTAAGTCTCAACAAGCTAAAACTGGACTCCAGTCAAAGACTAAAGCTATGAATTCGACTAAAGATTCCGGACTAGCTGGTGATGTGAAGGTTAAGCAATGGCACCAGGTTTATGAAATATCGAATAATAATTCTGATAAGTTAAAACTTAGTGAAAACAATTATGAGGAAATAGACTGGTTTAAGCAAACCAAACAATTTCTTGAAAATTTAATTAAACATCCAATTCCATATGAAGATTTAAGTGCCATGACGGGTATTCAGCTTTTAATAGAATTAAATAATAAGTTCTGGCCTGTTTCATTTAATTTAGTCATTATTCTTATTTTGTCATATTTGTTTACTAGTTCATATAAAAATGGTGATGACATTTCCGCCATTATTCCTATTAGTTCTGGTAAGAAAATCTTAACCAATATTGGAATAGACCTATTACTTGTTAGCTTGATGTATCTTGGCCTGAATTTTGTGGTGTTTTTAGTTTCGTCTTTAATTTTGGGAATGGGTAATATAAATTATCCTTATGTTGTTTATAAAATAACAAGCAGGCAAGTTATACTGGATGTTATTCCGGCAGTTGAATTAATTCCGCAGACGATTATTATTCAATTACTTGAATTTTTACTGATTACTGTTTATGTCAACTTACTGGCACGAATTTTTCGGTATTTATTCCCGACAATGCTGGTGGCGACTTTCCTCGTTGCCGTGGGGAGTTTAGCGACGGTAATTATTGAGCCAATTAGGGCGCTTGCAGCTTGGTTACCTACTACTTACCTTAACTCGCTCAGAGCTATTTCTGGCTCTACAGCTTACGATCTTAATAATATGCAGGTTAATTTTGCTCATGGTTTAATCACTTTGCTTCTTGGCACCCTAATTCTGTTAATGGCTACCTTATTTCTTGATCGGTTCCAACAGAGAAAGTCTGAAACAATAATTCATAGTTAATGGGACAAGTTTATTACTTTCCTAAAAAGTGTTGTAAATTACCGGCGACTTGCTTTGCCAGCATATTTTTATCAACCTGACGCAAGTCTGCTAAGGCCGTTAGTGTTTGGTCTAAAATAAGAGGGTAGTCTTCGACTTTTACCGGTTTATTTTCCAACCACTCAACCGAACTTAAGCCATCTGTCTCAATTAGCAAGCGATTTAAGGGGACCTTTTTGCCAGCTTAATTACGTTAGCATCGTCTAAAATAGCTAGGCAGAAGCTGAAATAACAGTTAAGATCGACATATTCCTGCTGGTAATTACTGCAATCGTACCAATGAATTAAATAGCGATTAGGAAATTGCCTGATTGTAGCTAAAATGATCTTTTCGCATCCCTTGGTATGTAGAATAACTGGCCGATTGGATGCCTGTGCCCATTCAATTTGTGCAGTGAAAACTTCCTTTTGGCAGTCCAAGCTATTTTCTGTCCAAACAGAATCGAGCCCGATTTCACCTACAACGTCAGCTTGCTCAAGATAGGGCAATACCTCTTGCAGGGTTAGTCTGTTAGCGTCCCATGGATGTATGCCAAAGCTAAGTAGCTCCATGTTTCGGGTCAGTTTTTGGTTAATGCGCCATTCCTCTGGTGTCTGGCAATTAACAATTGTTGTAATCTGTTTTTTGACGAGCAAATTTGCCAGTTCTTGATTATTTTCTAAATGGCAATGAGCATCTGTTAGCATAAAATTAGCTTCTTTCCGTTAATTAAAAGTAGACGGTTAACTAATAATATAGCTGGTCATTAATTATTATGCAATTAATTTTTAGCAAACAAAAAAGGACTAGTATTAAGTCAATTGCGACTACTAATCCTTTTTCTTTTGCTATTTTTGGGGTTCAGCGATTATTTTTTAGCTTCTAAAACCTGAAAATCATGTTGAATAGGCTCAGTTACCTTTGTGGTGATCGCCGGATCCAGGGTAAACTTTGTCATCGTAGGGCAGTCTTCAGGCTGGACATATAAACTTCTGTTAGTGACGTCGTAACCTGCCCAGTAGCCCGTATAATCACATTTAGCGCTATTTTCTTGTAGATGCTCAATTCCACGGGGAATCATTACCGCTTTAAAGACATTGTATAGCTGGGTAATACCCTGATCAGAATGAAATGGCGCTAAAAACTTGGAAAGATAGGTTCCGCGTACAAAACGCGATGGCGCAGTATAATCGCCGGGTAAGCCGATTAAGCCGGAACCACTCTCAATTTGCTTAATATTTAGCTTTTCAGTCAGTTGTTGGTGGCCCAAATTATGGTTGGTCAACTGTAAATAATTACGCAAATTATCCAGGTGCCACGAATATTCTGGGCTGTTAGTCATGACCCCGATACCATCATAAATCTTAAATGCACCTTGTTTTACCGGTTCTAAAATAACGCTATGACCTTCAGCATCGCTAAAAGTATAGTGCATGGGAATTGGGGTCGGGATGCCGGTATCGGCTTCTTCCCAATCAGGATAAGTTGTTTTTTCCTGACCTAAATGAGTGAAAGCCTCTTTTATTTCGGCAATAGAGCCAAAATTACTCAAGACGTAGCTCACGACTTCTTCACCAATAATAGGTTTTAAACCACGTTTTTCAAGGTTTGAAGCCGTGTCCCAGGAAGCTTCTTCCAAGTACTGGGCATCGCCAACAATACCGGCACTGTTAATCCCATCGTTAAAAAAGAGCGAGTTATTAACATTAATGCCCATGAACGCATATTTAGTTGTCCAACTTTGGTGCAACCCTTTTAATTCGAATTTTGCGGGATAAGCCGTCATTTTGCTATCAGCACTTGGCTTAAATGGATCAAAGGTAAAATCCATTGTTCTTCCCCAAAATACATCTCCGTTATCTGCCGTCACAGCAATACTCGTACACATTTTATTACCTCCTGCTTAGTTATTTGCATTTTTACGTGCAAGTAAATCTTAGCATATTTTAACGCTAGCTCTGAAAAGAAATTGCGGTTATTAATTACTAAACAGTTAGAAAGTAGGGCGCTTGGCAATTTTATTATAAAAAAAGACGGAGCTATTCAGTTCCGTCTTTTTTTAGTCGCAATTTTAAATATTTGCAGCTAAATAATTATACAACATGCCTTCTTTGATCTCGTGGGTATCAATTCCCAGTGCTTCAGCAATCGCATAGGCATATGCCCAGGCTGTTGCTGGACCACGACTAGTAATAACTTTGTGCACATTATCTGTCACCGTGATCGTTTCTTTAAAATGTCCAGTTGGGGCATCTTTTTTAGTTTGCTCATCAAAACCAGGATAGCAAGTATAATCTGCATCATCCAAGACACCATATTTTGCGAGAGCTATGGGAGCGGCACACATTGCTGCATCCCACATGCCATTTTCGTGCCGTTTAACCATTAGGTCGCGTAATTGTTCGCTAGCCCGTAAGTTTTCAGCACCAGTTTTACCACCCGGAAACGCAACTACATCATAGTCAAGTAGGCGCTCGTCCACAACTTGATCACAAGTCAACAGAATATGATGATCACCATTAATTTGTTTACTGGTAAGTCCAACCATATCAGTTTGAACGCCTAGTCGGCGTAAAACATCAACGACACTCAAGCCTTCGACTTCTTCGCAGCCATCGGCAAAAACTACAGCAGCTTTTTTCATTTTTCGCAACCTCACAATCCGTTTTATTGTTTATTATAAACTAGCTTAGTTCAAGGTAAAACAACAAATCGCTTAATGTGGTTAAGTGGATAGTAGGATTAGGATGAATTGGCGTTTTAACATTTCTTGGTGCAATCCAAAGAGAAGCTAAACCAGCATTTTCTGCGCCTTGGATGTCATCAGCGAGATCAGTTCCAATGACTAAACAAGTAGCTGGATCAACATTTTGCTCTTGAACAATTGTGGTTAGAATCTCCTTATTCGGTAACCTTTCCTTAAAATCATCTTGAGTGTAAACTGCTGAAAAATAACTGAGCAATTCACTTTCATCTAAGCGCGAGGAGATTGTTTCCCGGTCTTCCTTGGAACACAGAATTAATTTGATTTGGTCATCCATATCACTTAATTCTCCAAGAAATGGCCCAACGTCTTTGACTAATTGCTTTTGCTTTTTCATCTTTTGAAAAAAGATTTTTCTTGCTGAATACAATTCATGACGACAAAAAGTCTGTAAAACCAGTTCAATCCGATCACTGAAAGTTAAAAACTTGATCTGGCTGAGCAGGTTAGCATATTGTATTCGTTCTTTTGGTCCAAAACCGCTAGCGACTTCATCTAATGTTTGCCGGAGAGCATTCCTTTCAGCAACTCCTTCATTAAGGATAGCTCCCTCAGGTACGAAGATTAAAGACTGAAATTTTGCCATATGTAAAAATCCCTTCTTAATTTGATACTAATTGCATTATAATAGATATTATTGCTAAAAAGGAAGTCCTAATTTAAATGTTATCTTTTTTTACCATAATTTTTATCTTTTTTGGCGGAATTTCGGGTGGCCTATTATCATCAGTTGCATCCATGGCCTCACTGGCTTCATATCCCGTGCTGCTTGCGGTGGGGATTCCGCCGGTATATGCCAATGTTACTAATGATGCCGCCTTGATTTGGACCGGAATTGGTTCAACAATTTCTTCTCTTAAAGAACTCAAAGGTCATTGGAAACAAGTTGCCTTTTACGCCATGTTTACCGTTTTAGGGTCAGTTTTGGGCTGTTATTTGCTATTGTCCTTTCCCTCCAAAGTATTTGAAAAAGTCGTTCCGTTTTTTATTGCTGGTTCTGGTGTTATGGTCATTGTTTCTGCCAAGCACCATAATTTAGAACCGCACAAACGGCCACTTTGGCAAGAGATTTTTTATATTGTTGCTTTGCTGGCAATGGGCGTATATACGGGCTATTTCGGAGCTGCTGGTGGCGTAATCGTACTAGTTTTGCTAACATATATCACTAATGAAAAGTTTATTGTGGTAAACGCAATTAAAAATGTGGTGTGTGGTCTAGCTAACTTGGTCGCTTTAATCGTCTTTGCCTTTACTTCACATATTTATTGGCTGCAGGCAATTCCACTTGCAGTTGGTATGTTTATTGGCGGTTATTTAGGCATGGATATTTTAAAGGTTGTTCCGGCCAAATATGTCCGTGTCTTTATTGCTGCACTGGCTTTCATTCAGGCTGCCTATTTCTTTTATAAGGCATATATGTTATAGTTTATGCACATTATTTAAATGGAAGGAGAATGCAAGTTGGCAACAGAGATTTATTTAGTACGTCATGGCGAAACAATGTTCAACCAATTGGACAAAGTGCAGGGATGGTGTGATTCCCCGTTAACGATTAAGGGTATTAACGACCTGAAGGTAACAGCGCGGGCGCTTAGTCAAGTTCGTTTTGACAATATGTATTCTTCCGATTTAAAACGTGCGATTGATACAGTCCACTTGATGAAGGATGCCAATCAAGTATCAGAAATCGGTAAAATAAAAAAGTTACCCGAATTTCGGGAGGTTTTCTTCGGTTCTTTTGAAGGCGACGATATTCAAAATACCTGGAAACAGGTTAGTTTAGCTGCCGGAATTGGTCCCGAAAATGATGTAACCAAGATTATTAACCAAGTTGGAATCTATGAATTCCGGGAAGCAACTAAAAAGGCTGATCCCCGTCATTTAGCTGAAAACAAGGAAGAACTTGATGACCGCATGGTCAGGGCAATTTCGGTTTTGGGTGATTTAACTAGGAATGAACAGCGAGTGCTAATTGTTTCGCACGGTGATTTCATTAAAACCTTAGCAATTAAATATTGGAACCAAAGTGATGGGCTCCATGATATTATTTTCCCTGATAACGGTAGCGTTACTAGGGGCATACTCTATAATAATGGCAAATTCGAAATAATCGATTATAATGTTGCCGCAGAAGATATGTAAGGTCCTACTGTCAAAAGTAGGACTTTTTGTTACACTATTACATGAGGAAAAAACATATGAAAGATCACACAACTAAGCGTTATGCCTACGTTACGGCACTTAATGTTATTATCACTGCCGCGGAATTTATCGGTGGCTTTGTTTCTGGGTCACTTTCACTGTTATCTGATGCGGTGCATAATTTAAGTGACGTCGGTGCAATTATCATTTCCTTTGTGGCGCATTTAATTAGTAATCGGAGTAGCAACAAAGAAAAGACCTTTGGCTATGATCGTGCTGAAACGCTCGCCGCTTTTACCAATGGGATCGTTTTACTGCTCATCAGCATTGTTTTATTTATTGAGGCAATCGAACGTTTTTGGAGTCCAACGGAAATTAGTGGGCAAATTATGTTGGTTGTGGCCATTATCGGTTTAGTGGCCAATGTGATCTCGATGCTCGTTATGCACCAAGACGGTCAAGAGAATCTTAATGTCCGCTCCACCTTTATTCACATGATGAGTGATGCTTTATCTAGTGTTGCGGTCGTTGTCGGCGCAATTTTTATTTACTTTTGGCACATTACTTGGATTGACCCGTTAATGACTTTACTAGTTTCTCTCTTTATTTTTCATGAGGCTTGGGAATTAACTATGAAGGCTGCTAACGTCTTGATGGAATCTAATCCTGATATTAATCTTGACCAAGTTAATAAGATTGTCCTGTCTTTTCCCGAAATCAAGAACATTCATCACGTTCATTTGTGGCGTTATAGCGACCGTTACGTTATGCTAGATGCTCACGTAAATGTTACTCCTGACTTAACGGCTAAGCAGATTGAACAGATTAACCAGCAGATTAGCCGAAAATTGCAGTTTTTGGGCATTAATCACACTAACTTTCAGGTTGAATGTGAGCGTGGGCGTAACAACAAGATGATTGTTTCGGATCGCAATCAAGAAGAGGAAGAATAACAAATGAAGTTTGAAGTGAGTTTATTTACGGCGATTATTGTTTTGATCGTTGGGTTATATGATATGGCTTATGCCTTTAATCGCCGGTATAAAAATAATGGCCGTAGTTTTGGCCCCTTTATGATTTTAGGCATTATCTTTACGGTTTTTGGTATTTTTTTATTAATTAGACATTGGATGGGCTAAAATGGTCAAATTGGTGCTTCTTAGACACGGTGAAAGTACCGCTAATTTTGCTAATGTTTATACGGGCTGGAATGATGTTGCATTAACTGCCAAGGGGCGGATTCAGGCTCAGACGGCGGGAGAATTGCTTAAGCAGGTTCCCGACTTTTACCCCACCCACATTCACACCTCGGTTTTGCAAAGGGCAATTATTACCGCTAATATTGTGGCGGAAACTTGTCATTTTTTATATTTGCCAATTACCAAGACTTGGCGGTTAAACGAACGGCATTATGGTAAATTGCGGGGGATCAATAAAGATCTTTCCCGGGCAATCTTTGGCGAAGAACAAGTGCGAAGGTGGCGCCGCGGGTTTTATGAAGTTCCGCCAGCAGGTGATGAGGTGACAGCGGCTTGCTATGATCAATGCGATCGGAAACGGTTACCGCGGGCTGAAAGCCTTTACCAGACGCAAAAGCGGTTGCTGCCTTATTATCATGATCAAGTTGCAAGTCGATTGTTAAAGGGTGAGGATCAATTAATTGTTGCTCACGGATCAAGTTTACGGGCGTTAATCAAAAAACTTGAGCACATTGACAATTATGACATCCTTAAGCTTGAAGTACCTAATGCACAGCCAATTATTTACACCTTTGATGAGCATTTACAGATCACGAAAAAAGAAATTTTGCGCTAAAATTCTCACGCATTTTTAGTTAGATGTGAGGAATCTTCTAGATGTATGTTAAAATTTATTACGATACTAAATAGAGTTTTTACATTCTTAGTTTGGAGAATAGGTATGCGTAAAATATTTTTATTACGAGGCGCACCCGGCTCCGGAAAATCTTCATTTATTGCTCGTCATCACTTACAGCCTTATGCAATTAGTCGTGATCAAATAAGGCTATTATTGGCGAATTTAACTTACTATTATGAAGAAGATACCGATTGCTTACATCAAGTAATTCCGCGATATGCAAATGAACAAACGGAAAAAGTGGTGGACTACCTCGTAGAAGAGAAGATGAAACGTGGCGAAACAGTAATTGTCGATAGTACCCACATCGTTGAAGAAAGCATTGAGCATTATAAGCCGTGGGTTGAGTGCTATCGCTATGAATTGTTTATTGTTGATTTGATGTATCATAAGAACTTGCGCAATTTGTTGAACCGCAATGAAATTCGCAGGCAATATGATTGGGTTAAGCCTGAAGTGGTCAGGCAAATGTATATTAATTATCAGGAAAATTTGGCGGTTCCGGAATGGGCACACGTTATTAGTCCTAACCAGTTGGGGAAAGCATTGTCACAGCGTGAAAGTAATTTAGATCATTTTGCTCATGTTGTTGCAGTTCCTGACCAGGTAGCGGAAGAAGATTTTCCCCATGTTCACATTTCAAATTTTTATTTTTCGTTTAATGACCGCTTTACTGAAATGTATGGTACATACCGAAATGTGGTTACGATTGGTAAGACAAAAGAAGAAATTATTAATGACTTTCGGTTACCGTATTTTGTTTTTAAATTTCATCACAAGCATTTCTTAATTTCTGCTTGTCCGATCAGGAACGAAATGCTTGATCCAATAAAAAAGGTAAAGGGCGTGTGGACATATTCGACCGGCTTAGTGAATCTGGCCGATTTTATGGAAATATTTCCGCAAAGTAAACCGCAGCATGTTCACCAGTTTAATTTAACCAAACTGCAGCCCGATCGGCTGTTACATATTTGGTAAAAACAAAAGAAACGATTTTGCAACTTACAGCAAAGTCGTTTTTTATTTGGTATTTGAGTGGTGAATAAATGAAAATGTTGTGCTAATTAATTCACTTGTTGAGCTCAACGGAAAACCGTATAATTAGAATGTAAAAATGATAACGCTTTATTTTTTGGGCGAAGGCGGTAGCAATGAAACTTGAAGAATTAAAACAAGATTTTGCCAATATTTATCATGACCAACCCTCAGGCTGTTATTTTTCTCCTGGGCGCATTAATTTGATTGGCGAGCATACTGATTACAATGGTGGCCATGTTTTTCCGTGTGCGATTTCGTTAGGCATCTATGGCGCAGTTAGTCCGCGAACAGATCAACAGTTTAACTTTTATTCGGCTAATTTTGCTAAAACTGGTATTGTAACGGTCGATTTGGCACAGCTAAAATACGTCAAAAAGGATTCGTGGGTTAATTATGCCAAGGGGATGATGCATTATTTGCTTAAAAGTGGTGCACACTTTGATCACGGATTAAACATTTACATTAGTGGCAACATCCCTGATGGTGCCGGTCTTTCTTCGTCGGCAGCGCTGGAAATGTTAATTGGTCTCATAATGAAGGATCAGTTTAATTTAACCATTGACCGTTTAGAACTGGTCAAGCTTGGCGTAAAAACCGAAAATAATTTTATCGGGGTTAATTCAGGTATCATGGATCAGTTTGCCGTGGCAATGGGCCAGCGTGATCAGGCTATCTTGCTTGATACGGGTAAATTGCATTATAAAATGGTGCCTTTAAAGTTAAATAACAATTTAATCGTTATCATGAATACTAACAAGAAGCGGGAATTGTCGGATTCCAAATATAATGAGCGGCGTAAGGAAAGTGAAGAAGGATTAAAAATACTCCAAACAGAGCTTAATATCAGAGCCTTGGGGGAACTAACCGGTCATTTACTTGATGAATACGGCTACTTGCTACCTAACGAAATGCTGTTAAAGCGGTGCCGACATGCTGTGTGGGAAAATCAGCGGACACTGGCAGCAGAAAAGGCTTTGCAAAAAGGCAATTTAGCTCAATTCGGCCGGTTAATGAATGCTTCACATCTTTCACTCGAATATGATTACGAAGTTACTGGCAAGGAACTGGATACGCTGGTTCATACTGCCTGGAAGCAGCCCGGCGTGTTAGGTGCGCGAATGACGGGAGCCGGCTTTGGTGGTTGTGCGATTGCACTCGTAGCTAAGGAACAAGTGACAGCCTTTCAGGAAAATGTGGCAGCGGTCTACCAGCACCAAATTGGTTATGCACCATCATTTTATTTAGCTGCCACCTCTGATGGCACCAAGATTTTACATGAATAGGATAAAAAATGGCTGAACAAAAGCTAGTTGAAGCATTTATTACGCAGGTAATTGCCAATAGCGATTACACTGACTTAGATCGAATATATTTGCGAAACCAAATTTTAAGTATGGTGGGCGATTCTGCTGTCAGCGCGGTAACTAGCAAACGTGACTTGCTTGATTTAAAAGATGAATTAGTTCAAATTGCACAGGCAAATGGTAAATGTAAAGGGGATAGCGCTGAACGGGCAATTATTGGCGCCAATCTAATGGCTTTGATTACACCACGACCTAGCGTCGTTAATAAGCGCTTCTGGCAGACTTACCAAAAATCTCCCAGTAAAGCCATTAACAATTTTTACGAACTGAGCAAACGCTGCGACTATATTAAGACGCGAGCAATTGCTAAAAATATCTATTTTGTTACGCCCAGTAAGTATGGCAAGTTAGAGATTACCATTAATTTGGCCAAGCCCGAAAAGGATCCAAAGAAGATTGCGCAAGCAGCCAAAACACAATCAACTGGGTACCCGTTATGTCAATTATGTCTGGAAAATGAGGGTTATGAGGGCCGTGCGGATTATCCGGCGCGCAGAAATCACCGCGTTATTCGCTTTAAGCTTAATGATGAATTATGGGGCTTCCAGTATTCACCGTATGCGTATTTCAACGAACACTGTATTTTTCTTTCAGCCAAGCATGAAAAGATGACAATTGCGCGATCAACTTTTAATAACTTATTGACAATTGTTGATCAGTTTCCCGGATATTTCGTGGGGAGCAATGCCGATTTGCCGATTGTGGGCGGTTCGATATTGTCACATGAGCATTACCAAGGCGGCAAGCACCGTTTTCCAATGGATGAGGCTCCAATTACGACTAAGCTGCAGTTTGCTGGCTTTCCCACCGTCAATGCTGGACTAGTTAAGTGGCCCATGTCGGTGATTCGATTGCGCGGCATAGACAAGGAAGCACTGGTTTCTTTAGCTGCCAAAATTCTTACTGCTTGGCGAACATATTCGGATGAAACAGTTAATGTGCGTGCCGTCAGTGCCGGCGAAAAGCACCATACCATTACGCCGATAGCGCGTAAAGAGGGCAGTGATTATGTCCTTGACCTCGTTTTACGTGATAACCAAACTTCAGCCGCCTTTCCGGCTGGAATTTTTCATCCGCATCCCGATGTGCAGCACATCAAAAAAGAAAATATTGGTTTAATTGAAGTATTAGGACTAGCGATTTTGCCACCGCGCCTAGTACCAGAGATGAACGAGGTTAAGAAATTTCTTTTAGGGCAGCCTAATGCTATTAAGCAGATTCACCTGCAGTGGGCCCAAAAAATTAAAGAACGGCAGCCAATTCAGGCTGCTAACGTAAACCAGATATTGCAAGATGAATTAGGCCAAGTTTTTGCTCGCGTTTTAGAAGATGCAGGTGTTTTTAAACAAACACCTGCTGGGCAGGCCGCATTCATGCGTTTTGTTAATGAGGTTGGCTTAGCATGAATTAAGCTTTTACGGTAAATAAAAAATGCGTTACTAATTGCAGTAACGCATTTTTTTAACCAATTATTTTACTTAAAAGCTAAAGCACCCATTGGGTCCCAAGGAAGAAGTTGAATTGGGTTCTTAGCACCATCGTCAAATTCTTTCTTCATGTCATCTGGTAAGAATTTCTTGTTGATAACAGCTTGGTAAACGAAGGAGTCAAACCATGAGTCGCTCATAACGAAGTAACCCTTAAATCCTGGCTTTTCACCCCATGAATTTTCGATTTTCCACTTAGTTGGCTTGTCGTCAACCAAGTCGACACCTGTAATGACCATAGCATGATCCATCATGCTTTCAGTAGAATCAAGTCTTTCGGCCTTAGTCATTGAGAAATCAACGTCGAATAATTCATCGCGCTTGTAAATGTTAGTGTCGAGTAAACCGAGTTGTCTTTCGGAATCCTTACCAACATTTGAACCAAACCAAACAACTTCACCAGCTTTTAATTGCTTGATGATTAGGTCTTTCATTTCGTTAATGGTTAAGTTAAGGTGACGAACTTGTCTGCCGCCAACAACATTGCCCAGGTATTCAACAGAAAAGACCTTGTGGTATGGCTTATCGTCTGTAGGTGAGTTGATAATTGAAACGTGGTCTTCCAGGTTCATGCCAACGTATTTATCAAAGAATTCTTTTGGTGTAATTCCAGCTTCACGGTGGTAGTTGCCATCGTCATCTTTGTATTCAAAGTCAAATTTCTTTGGTGGAACGCCAAGTGAAATTGCTAAGATCCGGAAAACATCGTTTAAGAATTCGTTCTTGCGTGCTTCAACTTCATCTTCGGACTTGCCACTGTTAACTAAATCGCGCAGTTCTAACCCATCTTTACGCAATAAAGTGTTTAAAGTGTCATTCAAAGCGCTAGAGTTTGTTGCGTTAGCAGTTTCTGGATAAACAGATTTTGGCACAATTCCATATTTTTCAATTAAACCGCAAAGCATGTCCCATTGACCACCATCTTGTTGTGGGGTAGTGAACAAAAAGCTAACTTTACGGTCACCAAGTGGCTTATCAGCTGAAGCGATCACATTTTCAAAGAACCAGTTAGATTTTTCGAATTTATCCCAGAAGTTGGTGTAGTTCTGCGATAATTCAAAGTCCTTAACTTTATATTCCTTTTGTAATGGGTGGCGCATGGTGTTCAAGGCAGAGAACATCCAGCAACGACCGGATTGCTTTTGATCAGCTGGCTTACCAGTTTCAATTTCGACAGAAAAAGTTGGGTTTAAATCAATCTTTGATTGCAGGTTTTGACTTGCCTTGTAGATGCCGTTTTCTTGGGCAGCGTGACTGGCAATATTAAAACTAGGATGCTTAGCCAAATCAGCGGTGTAATTGGCAATAGCGTCATTGGTAATTTCTTTAGTCATTATATATTCCTCCTTAAGTTAATAACTACCATTTTAGCTTAACTAAGTAGAGTAGTCTAATTAAGATTAGTAAAAAGTGCACAGTTTTGGCTTATTCAACTTGATTTTTCTGGCATTAATTAGTTAGCACAAGGCCGGTGATACCAAATTTGGTCAAATGCGGGATGCTCAGCAAAATATGCGATGATTAAAGGATCAAGTGGCCAGATTTTTAAGTTGGATTCTTGGGCAACAAGCATTGCGGCGCGCATTTCTTGATCTAAGACTTCAGCTTTATTTGCATTAGGATTGATAAAAAAGTGGTTCATTAACCAAACTTTGCCATCTTTGCGCTTGATTTTGTCCATCGTCCAGCGACATACCATAACGCCGTTATCATCATCGGTTTGAAAGAATTGGTGCGGGTTATTAACATTAAACATAAATTTTCCTTTTAAAAAACAACCATATTTTTTTTGCGTATCTTATTATAGAATATCTGCATTAAAAAAAAGCAAAAAGTTTAGGCGGGCAGCCTCAACTAGGTAGGTAAAGAGTAACTAACGGATTGTTTAAAATAGCTAGGGACCACTTTTTAAAAAATAAGTTAATAAATTCTTTGAACTTACGCAAATTAAGGATAAATCATTGCGATTAAGGTAAAATAGTTCTTGTTGATTTAAAGGAGATAAAATGACTAAATTACGTGGCTTTGAAGTTGTATCTAAGTATCAAGATCAAAATATTATTTTGCCTAGGCGGCAGACAATTGCGAGCGCTGGGTATGATTTTGCGGCGGC
Source organism: Lactobacillus sp. B4015 (assembly GCF_026536055.1). Taxonomy (NCBI): domain Bacteria; kingdom Bacillati; phylum Bacillota; class Bacilli; order Lactobacillales; family Lactobacillaceae; genus Lactobacillus; species Lactobacillus sp. B4015. The sequence continues at coordinate 53,512 of NZ_JAFNOY010000001.1, read as the reverse complement.
TAAAGATATGGTGATTCCCAGCATTTGGCGACTGAATTTTGTGCGGATTTTTCGTTTAATTAGAAACGGGCACCAATTATATGAACCAGATTATGAAATGGCGGAGCAGGTTTTAAAACCATTTCTTATTCCGACTGGGGTCAAAGCTTACATGCCAGAAGACGAGTTTTTGCTGCTGGCAAACCGCTCATCGAATACTTTCAAGCGTAGCTTGAGTTTGCCTAATGGCATTGGTGTGATTGATTCTGATTATTATAATAATGAAGCTAACGAAGGCGAAATTTTTGCACAGCTCATTAATTATGGAGTTAGGCCGATTAAAATTCATAAAGGCGACCGAATTGCCCAAGGGATTTTTATGAAATACCAAAAAGCTGATGATGACCTTCCAGTTAGCCGGATTAGAGCAAACGGATTTGGTTCAACAAACAAGGAGGACTAATGGCGAAGATTAAAACTAAGTACAAATGTCATTCCTGTGGTTATATTTCTGCCAGTTATTTGGGCCGCTGTCCTAATTGTGGTGCTTGGAATCAGTTTGAAAAAGAGACTGAAACAGTCCAAGCTCGTTCCACTAAGGGCAGTCCGAGCCGCTTAATTAAGAAAACTGGGATTAATGAACCAGTTAAGATTACCGCAGTTAAGGCTGAAAAAGAAGAGCGGATCAAAACGAGCATGGGTGAATTAAACCGTGTTTTAGGCGGTGGAATAGTACCAGGCTCATTGGTCTTAATCGGTGGAGATCCCGGAATCGGGAAATCAACTTTAATGTTACAAATCATGAGTGAATTGTCCGCAACCTACCGGGTTTTATACGTATCCGGTGAGGAATCTGCCAATCAGATCAAATTGCGCGCTGACCGGTTAGGTCTTAGTGGTAATGAGATGATGCTTTATCCAGAAACTGATATGGAGGATATTAGGCAACAGATTGACACCCTTAAACCCGATTTTGTCGTAATCGACTCGATTCAAACGATGAACGAACCTAGTCTTGATTCAATGACTGGGTCGGCCTCACAGGTACGTGAAGTGACCAGTGAATTAATGAAAATCGCGAAAATGGATGCGATTACGGTTTTTGTGATCGGGCATGTTACTAAAGAAGGTGCCATTGCGGGTCCTAAGATTCTTGAGCACATGGTTGACACAGTTCTGTATTTTGAAGGCGATGAGCATCATGCGTACCGGATTCTCCATTCGGTTAAAAATCGTTTTGGTGCTGCCAATGAAATCGGAATGTTTGAAATGGTCAATAAGGGGTTGCAAGAAGTAACCAACCCGTCAGCAATCTTTCTTGATGAGCGCTTGCCAAATTCAACAGGTTCGGCCATTGTCGTATCACTAGAAGGTACCCGCCCAATATTAGCTGAAATTCAGGCACTGGTTACACCAACAGCCTTTGGCTATGCGAAAAGGACAACTTCTGGAATTGACTTTAACCGCGCAGGCTTATTATTAGCGGTGCTAGAAAAAAGGGGCAATTTAATGCTCCAAAACCAGGATGTCTACTTAACAGCTACTGGTGGTATTCGGTTAAATGAACCGGCTGTCGACTTAGCAGTAGTAATGGCAATTGCTTCCAGCTATAAAAATGAAGAAATTTTACCGACAGATTGTTTTGTTGGTGAAGTTGGTTTAACCGGTGAGGTGCGTCGGGTCAATCAAATCGATGCCCGCATTAAAGAAGCTGCTAAAACAGGTTTTAAGCGCATTTTTATTCCTAAACACAACATGCGGGCTAGCCTGCAGAACCTTGGCATTGAAGTGATACCAGTGGCTAGCATCCCACAGGCATTGAAATTGGTTTTAGGATAAGCAACCATTGAACTTTTATGGTTCAACCGTTAAACTTAGTTTATTGAGATTTACTTTTTGAAAGAGGCATGAATTTTGGCAAAACAAAAAATTCGGGTAAGATATGCCCCAAGTCCAACGGGACATTTGCATATCGGTAACGCGCGTACTGCATTATTTAATTATCTATTTGCGCGCCATAATAAAGGTACTTTTGTATTAAGAATTGAAGATACCGACCAAAAGCGGAACGTTGAAGGTGGTTCTGAGTCTCAGATGGATAACCTTCGCTGGCTTGGAATTGATTGGGATGAAGGTCCTGATAAGGGCGGTGACTTTGGTCCTTACCGGCAATCAGAACGTAAAGATATTTACAATAAGTACATCAAGCAATTAATTGATGAAGGTAAAGCTTATTATTCATATAAAACTGAAGAAGAGCTTGAAGAACAACGTGAAGAGCAGCGCGCAATGGGGATTGCACCGCACTACACCTATGAATATGAGGGCCTGACAGCTGACGAAATTGCGCAAAAGCAAGAAGAAGCTAAGGCCAAGGGCTTGAAGCCAGTTGTTCGGATTCACATTCCTGAAATGGAAACTTATTCCTGGGAAGATATTGTTAAGGGCCATTTGAGTTTTGAATCAGACACGATCGGTGGCGATTTTGTTATTCAAAAACGTGATGGTATGCCAACTTATAACTTTGCAGTTGTTATTGACGATCACTTGATGGAAATTACTCACGTGCTGCGTGGGGATGACCATGTTTCCAACACGCCAAAGCAATTAGCAGTTTATGAAGCGCTTGGCTGGGAACCACCAAAATTTGGTCACATGACATTGATTATCAATTCTGAGACTGGTAAGAAGCTTTCCAAGCGTGACGAATCAGTTTTGCAATTTATTGAGCAATACCGTGATATGGGCTATTTGCCAGATGCCATGTTTAACTTTATTACCCTTCTTGGTTGGTCACCTGTGGGCGAAAATGAGATTTTCACTCAACGTGAATTGATTAAACAATTTGACCCAGCACGGTTATCAAACTCTCCTGCTGCTTTTGACCAAAAGAAGCTTGAGTGGATTAATAACCAATACATTAAGAAGGCCGATCGTGACACCTTGCTTGATTTGGCTTTGAATAACTTACAAGAAGCTGGGCTAGTGGAACAAGATCCAAATCCAGAAAAGATGGAATGGGTTCGGCAACTGGTAAATATTTACTCAGTGCAAATGTCATACACTAAGCAAATTGTTGATTTGGCCAAAATTTTCTTTGATGCACCGAAGAACTTGAGTGAAGAAGAAATTGATGAAATTCGCAAAGACGAAGCTAGACCTGTAATCGAAGAATTTAAGAAGCAAGTTGATCTGATTCCACGGTTTACTTCTCCCCAAATCATGAATGCTGTTCAAGCAACACGTCAAGAAACGGGCATTAAGGGTAGAAGACTATTTATGCCAATCAGAATTGCAACCACTAGATCAATGGTTGGCCCTGGCATTGGTGAAGCAATGGAACTTTTAGGTAAGCAAAGAGTGATGCAGCACTTGGACTTAACCTTGAAGCAAATGAGCGAAAACGGCTTATAATACTATCTTATAGTAGAAATAAAAAGCACATCATCTCGAAACGAGGTGGTGTGCTTTTGCGTTTTAGCGGCAAATTGGTTTTCGACTGAAATTATTTGTCAGTTTGCTGACCATAAAAGTAATTTGCCGTAGCTCCGCCATCAATTAGAAAAGTTGAGCCGGTAATAAATGCACCTTGCTGTGTCATTAACAACTCCGCTACATTCGCTACTTCATCTGCAGTTCCTGGACGTCCAGCAGGGGACTGGGCAAACATTTTTCGGTAAAAGTCGCCTCTGATGCCGTTAAATTCATCTAGAGCAAGAGGCGTTACGATGATTCCGGGAGCAATTGCATTCAGTCGTGCTCCTCTTTTAGCCCAGTTGATTGCTTCTGCCATCACTCTTTTTTCATTACACCTTTTTGCTAACTGGTATGCTTGGAGCGTATCGGCGATGTCTTCTGGTTGCAGAATTGGCAATTGCAATAATTTACTGGTTGGAGTGGTAGCGAGTTGACGATCTTGCTCAGTTGTTAAGGCGTGAAGACGGTGACCAGATTGACTAGAAATAGTAATCCCAACGCCACCTTTCGCAATAACTTTGCCCACTTCCTCGAGTAGGACCGCTGTGCCGTACAAGTCTACTTTTAAAATATCTTCGGTTTTGGCCTGACTTGGTGATAATCCGGCGCCATTAACTAAAGCTTTAATCTCACCAAAGGTCGTAGCAAATTTAATGGTTTCTTTGATTGAATCTCGTGATGCTAAATCCATTTCGCTTGCTTTAGCATTAAAGCCGGCTTCTGTTAAAGTTTGTTCGAACTTTTGGGCATGTTCTAAGTTCTTGTCACCAACAATAATTTGGTAATCAGCCCCTAATCTTCGTGCAATCGCAAGACTGATTTGCCCTGCACCAACAACTAGCATTACTTGTTTTTTCATCTTAACTCCTTCAAATATTCACAGCGTAGCATGTGAAATGCTACTGCTAGTTTAGTATCTTTAATAATTTGATTATTTTTCATTTTATGACTTATACCATACTCGAAGGCAAGAACCATTTGTCTAATTTAGCAAAAAATAGGTTGGTAAAAGAAGGGTGGACATTATCAAATTTGTGTGCAGTGCGCCGATTTATGGTTACCACGTATTTTTTGAAGGTAAAAAAGCTAAGCTGGACAGGCACAATCCGCTATTTTCTCATAGTCCATGCTAGAATATGCGCCACTTTCTGTTAAAATGAAGATAAATGTTTTTTAGAAAGGCAAGCTGGCCATCGTGAAAATTTATAATACTCTGACCAAAACAAAAGAAGAATTTCAGCCGATTCGCCCTGGACAAATTACGATGTATGTCTGTGGCCCCACTGTCTACAACTACATTCATATTGGGAACGCTCGTAGTGCCATTGCATTTGACACTATCAGACGCTATTTTGAATATCGGGGTTATCACGTTAACTTTGTTTCTAACTTTACCGATGTGGACGACAAGATGATTAATGAAGCACGGCGCGAAAAGACCACGGTGCCTGAATTAGCAGAGCGGTACATTAAAGCCTATCAAGAAGATACTGCAGCCTTAAATATTGAGCCAGCAACCAAAAATCCGCGTGCCACTCATGAAATAACGGCAATTATCAATTTTATTAAGCAACTGATTGCTCAAGGTTATGCCTATGAGGCCGACGGGGATGTTTATTATCATGCTAAAAAATTTGCGCATTATGGCGAATTAAGCAGTCAGAATATCGCTGAACTGGAAGAGGGTGCCTCCGAGCACATCAACGAAGAGGAGCAAAAAAGAAAGCAGGATCCAATCGATTTTGCATTATGGAAAAAGCAGAAGCAGCCAGATGAAATTGCGTGGAATTCGCCTTGGGGCAAAGGCCGACCAGGTTGGCACATTGAGTGTTCCGTGATGGCTACAAAGTACTTAGGCGAGACAATCGATATTCATGGCGGTGGGCAAGATTTAGAATTTCCGCACCATGAAAATGAAATCGCACAAAGTGAAGCCGCAACTGGCAAAAAATTTGTTCATTATTGGATGCATAATGGGTTTGTAACTGTTGGTGCAGAGGCAGAAAAAATGTCGAAATCGCTGCATAATTTTGTGACGGTGCATGATTTGCTGAAAACAGTTGACCCGCAAGTTCTGCGCTTCTTGATGGCTAGCGTGCAATATCGCCGTCAAATCAATTATTCCAAGGAAAACCTGCAGCAAGCAGAAATTATTTTGCAACGCTTCAAAAACACGCTGAATAACTTGGAATACCGACTTAGCGATCAGACGAGCAGTGTTCAGGCAGCTGCTTTAGAAGAAACAATTAAGAAAACGAAAATGGCATTCATCACGGCTATGGATGACGATTTTAACGTGCAAAATGCGCTAGCTGCAATTTATGATTTATTGCCAGTTGTTAATGCTAATATTGCTGCAAAAAATGCTGATAAAGAGGCTTTAAAAGAAGTAAAACAATTGCTGCATGATTGGCTGGCGGTTTTTGGTATTGAAACGACGCAGTTAACCGCAACAACTGCTGCTGAAGACGAAGATGAGATTACCGCGTTGATTAAAGAACGCGAACAAGCGCGGAAAAATAAGGATTGGGCTAAAAGCGACCAATTGCGCGCGCAATTAAAAGAAATGGGAATTACAGTGGAGGACACCCCACAAGGAACAAGGTGGATACGTGAATAAATTAAGGAAGTTAGTCGAAAGTACTGTGAATCCGGATACGTTAAATGGCCAAACACTGGCTTATTTAGGGGATGCAGTTTATGAAATTGCAATCCGCCAGCACCTAATTAAAGGTGGAATTGTTAAGCCGCAGGCTTTACAACGGCAGGCAACGCACTATGTTTCTGCGAAAGCTCAGGCGGCATTAATTACAAAACTGCAAGATGAAAATTTACTTAGTAGCGATGAAATTGCAACGTTTAAGCGAGGACGCAATTCGAAAACGTATACTAAAGCCAAAAATACCAGTTTAGCCACATACCAATTGTCCACTGGTTTTGAAGCAGTTTGGGGCTACTTGGAATTATTGAATAAAACGGACCGCATTGCCGAATTGAATGCATGGTGCATTAAGACAGTAGAGGAAGGTGGCATTGATCAATATGACTTCAAATGATAAAGATTTTGTTTTTGGTAAGCATGCAGGGCTTGATTTTCTCAAAACGCAAGACGCTGACCGCATTAATAAGGTGTTTTTACAGCAGGGAGTCCAGGAAAGTTTTGCTAATGAAGTATTTGGGTTAGCGAAAAAGAAGGGCATTATTGTCCAAACTGTCCCTAAAAACAAACTCGATCGGTTGGTTCAAGGCGGCAATCACCAAGGTTTGGTTCTAACTGTTGCTAGCTTTGAATACGCGGCTTTAGATGATTTGCTTGCTCAATTTGATCGTGACGAAAAAGAGCCATTTCTGTTAATGCTCGATTCAATTGAAGATCCGCATAACTTGGGCTCAATTTTACGGACAGCCGACGCTACCGGAGTTGACGCTATCATTATTCCTAAACGGCATGCGACTGGGTTAACTTCGGTTGTAGCCAAGACTTCAACTGGAGCAATTGATCACGTGCCAGTTGCTCGCGTTAATAACTTGGTTCAGACAAGTCAAATGCTAAAAAAACGTGGTTACTGGCTTTTTGGAACAGATATGAAGGGAACGGATTATCGTCGGTGGGACAGTAATGGTAAGACCGTGCTTGTCATCGGAAACGAGGGTAAAGGAATTTCGCGTCTGCTTAAAGAACAGATGGATCAAATGTTAACTTTGCCAATGGTCGGTCACGTCCAATCACTCAATGCCAGTGTCGCAACCGGTGTGCTGCTCTACCAGATGCTCAATAGTCGTAATCCGCTTAATTAATTAAAAAACATTCTACTGAGATAGTAGAATGTTTTTTGTTTATTTTTGCTTGGCAAGTGACAGAATGATTTTTCTGCAATGCGCCTTTTCGACATTTCAACTTGCTCGTGCCAAATAAACATAGGTTCTGTCAAGTTTATGACCAATTTTTTCTATTCTTGAACCTGGGCATAACTAAATGCTCTGAAAAAAGAATCAAAATGAAGGTTGAGCAAGTAAAATGAGACAGGAAGCAATTTTAATTAGAAAAATAAAAGCGGGAGACCAAGATGCATTACCAGAACTCTACAATTTATATCGCCCATTAATAAACCATGTTAAGCAGCAATATTATGTTCGTTATTATGATGAGCAGGATTGGAACCAGGAAGCCTTGATTGTGTGTCACGAAGCAGCACTAAAATATCAAGAAGGAAAAGGGACATTCGGCAGTTATTATAAAGTTCGTCTGCTTAACCGTGTTCGCTCTGTCTTACGTTATCACATGGCATATCGTAGACGAGCTTCGACACAAGCAATTTCACTGGAAACGGCAATTACCAATGGGCTGAAGCCTGTTCGCCGTCCAGCAGTTTTAGTTTCTTGTGTGCCATTATCTGAAAGCGTAGAGGAAGCCATTAGTAATCTCTCGTTGTTAGAAATATGGACTTTATTAATTATTATTGGCGTATATCGGCAAGAAGAGGTAATCAACTATCTAAAAGTAAGTCAGCTTACCTTAGTTCGGGCGCGTTCGCGCTTGGTCAGAAAAATGCGCGCAAGCCTATTAAAATAATATTTTAATAGCTATGGCTTTGGAAATAGGATATAATCTTTAATGTAGAATAATTTTAGGAGGTAGATTAAGATGGCAGAAGAAATAAAGACTGCATTGTTAGATCGTCACATGAAAGAAGTTTTTGACTGGAGTGATTCAGATATTCCAGTTAGAGATGCCCTTTGGGACTACTTCATGGAAAAGAATGGTAGAGATACCATGAAGACGGAAGAAGAAATGCTTCCGTTTCTCGATTATTCTGACGATAAAATCGAATCCTTCGTAAATGAAAATCTTAAGAAGTAAATCCGACTATACAATGTTCTACGCCCAGTGGTCACGCTTTGTTTGACCACTTAAAAGCAGTTGTCCGATGATGGGCAACTGTTTTTGTTTAATTGCATTAAAAGCAGATATCTTGACTAAATGGCTAGTTAATTATTTAATTTTAATTTGTACTTAATTGCGTACATTATCTTTTTTTGTTAAAATACAATAGTTTGGAAGTGAGATTATGGCAGTGAAAAAAGCATCATTAGCCTGCAGCATCTGCGGCTCGCGTAACTACTCAATCACCGCAAGCAAGAATCGCACCCAGCGGCTTGAATTAAAGAAATTCTGTAAGCATTGCGGTAAAATGACGGTGCATAAGGAAACGAGGTAAAGATTAATGATTAAGTTTTTTAAGAGTGTAGGACATGAAATGCGGTTAGTCACTTGGCCAAGTGCTAAGCAAAACCGTCATGATACGGGCATTGTAATTACTACCTCTGTCTTATTCGCTTTATTCCTTGGATTGCTGGACTACTTGTTTAGTATTTTGACGCAGATGTTTATGTAAATAGCAATGATTTTCTATTCGTGATATAATGAAGTTAATTAAGAAGAACCTCTTACTTGGAGGTTTTTTTGTTTGCCAAATTTAAAAGGAGAATTTATGTAATGGTTGAAACAACTAAAAAGCAATGGTTTGTACTTCACACTTATTCAGGCTATGAAGACAAGGTTAAATCTGACCTCTTATCTCGTGCTCAAAGCATGGGGATGCAAGATTACATTTTTCGGGTAATGGTTCCTGAACAAGAGAAAATCGAGAAAGTTAACGACAAGAAAAAAGAAGTCGAAGAAAAAATCTTTCCGGGTTACGTTTTAGTTGAAATGGTCATGACCGATGAAAGCTGGTTTGTTGTTCGTAATACACCTAATGTAACTGGCTTTGTTGGTTCACATGGTGGTGGTTCCAAGCCTTCGCCGCTATTAGATGAAGAAGTTAACCGCTTATTGCGTCAACAAGGTGAGCCAGCTAAACGGCCACAAATTGACTATGAAGTTGGTGAAACTGTAACAATTATTGACGGTGCCTTTAATGGTGTTGAAGGTAAAATCACGGAAATTCAACCAGATAAGTATAAGTTGTTTGTTTCTGTTGATATGTTTGGCCGGGCAACCACTACAGAACTTGATTACGATCAAGTAAAGAAAATTAGCTAAAATTTCGTCGGATATTGCAAATCTAATTAATCGATGGTACCATATTAAGGTACTTTTATTATTGTGGGAGGAAAAGTAGGTAACTTTTCCATTCTAACCACGCACGGAATCAAGGAGGTTTTGACCGTGGCAAAAAAAGTTATTAACGTTGTCAAATTACAAATACCAGCTGGTGCTGCAACACCCGCACCTCCAGTTGGTCCTGCTTTGGGTCAAGCAGGTATTAACATTGTTGGTTTTACTAAGGACTTCAATGCTAGAACTGCTGACCAAAAAGGCATGATTATTCCTGTAGTCATTACAGTTTACGAAGATCGTTCATTCGAATTCGTTACTAAGACTCCACCAGCTCCAGTACTTCTGAAGCAAGCTGCTAAAATTGACAAGGCTTCTGGTGAACCTAATACCAAGAAAGTTGGTAAGGTAACCAAGGATCAAGTTAAGGAAATCGCTGAAACTAAGATGAAGGACCTTAACGCTGCTGATGTCGAAGCTGCTATGCGGATGATCGAAGGTACTGCTAGAAGCATGGGTATCGAAGTCGAAGACTAATCCTGTTATTTATAACAATTTAGGTGGGAGAGCCATTGGCTCGCTTGACCACATATTAAGGAGGAAATCACATGCCAAAGCATGGTAAAAAATATGTAGAAGCTGCTAAAAAAGTAGATTCAAAGAAATTATATTCAGTTGCTGAAGCAATGAAGCTTGTTAAAGAAACTTCATATGCTGGCTTTGACGCATCAGTTGAAGTTTCTTACAACTTGAGCGTTGATCCTAAGCAAGCTGACCAACAAATTCGTGGCTCAATTGTTTTGCCAAACGGTACTGGTAAGACCCAAAAGGTTATTGTCTTTGCTGAAGGTGCACAAGCTGAAGAAGCTAAGGCTGCCGGTGCTGACGAAGTTGGTTCAGACGAATTGGTTGAAAAAGTTCAAAATGGTTACTTAGACTTTGACGTTGTTGTTGCAACACCAACAATGATGGCTAAAGTTGGTCGTTTGGGTCGTGTATTAGGACCTAAAGGTTTGATGCCAAACCCTAAGACCGGTACTGTTACAATGGACATTGAAAAGGCCGTTAAGAATGTTAAGGCTGGTCAGGTTGAATACCGTGTTGACCGTCAAGCTGCTATTCATGCTGCTATCGGTAAGGTTTCATTTACTGATGAACAATTAATTGAAAACTTTGATGCACTTCGTGACGTTATTTTACGTGCACGTCCATCAGCAGCTAAGGGTCAATACATTAAGAGTGTTGCAGTTGCTGCAACCTTTGGCCCAGGGATCAAGCTTGATCCATTAAACTTGGACTAATAAATAACAATTAAAGAGCAACTCTGCCGTTTAGGCGAGTTGCTTTTTTTATCGACTTTTTGATGTTTATTATTTATCAATTGCAAAAGATTTGTTAAACTAAAGCATAATCTAATTGTCTAATTGAGGGAATTATCATGCGTAAAAATAATGTGGGCAAATTGCTGGCAATCCTTTTGTTTGTGCCGCTTTTTTTAGTTGGTTGCAGTCAAAACCGCCAAAAAATCACAATCGTAGGCTCAAGTGCTTTGCAGCCGTTAATTGAGCAAGCTGGCAATGACTATCATTTAGCCCATCTTGACAGTAATATTGTTGTCCAAGGTGGTGGCTCTGGTACCGGACTTAGTCAAGTACAAGCGGGGGCCGTCCAGATTGGTACGTCGGATGTTTTTGCTGAAACGCAAAAGGGAATCGACGAAAAGAAACTGAAGGACTATCAAGTTGCAATCGTTGGGATTGTACCTATTGCTAATAAGGGTGTAGGGGTTAAAAATTTAACTAACCAGCAATTAGCAGATATCTTTACCGGTAAGATTAAAAACTGGCGCCAGGTTGGCGGTAAAAATCTGCCAATCATTGTCATCAATCGTTCTCGTGGTAGTGGTACTAGAACTACCTTTGAAGATTTGATTTTAAAGGGCAAGGATGCCATTAATTCACAAGAACAGGATTCTAACGGTACGGTTAAGAAAATTGTCAATTCGACACCGGGAACCATCTCTTATATTTCCTTCCCGTATGCTAATGATGAAAACATTCAAAAAATTAGCATTAACCATGTACAGCCAGTTAATAAGAACATTCCTACTAACAAATGGCCATTATGGTCATATGAGCATATGTACACTAAAGGAGAGCCTAACAAAGCAACGGCCGCCTTTATTAAATATGTATTGAGCAAAAAGGTCCAAAAAGATTTGGTTCCAAAGATTGGCTATCTTAGTATTCATGAAATGAAAGTTTATCGTGATAGTCAAAATAAAATTACGAAATTAGGTAATTAATATGGCTAAAAAAGAACAAGATTTGCAAGAAGTTGTTGAACAAGCGATTGCTCAGCAAAAAGTTCCTCATGTTAAGATTAAGGGCATTAATCCCCGTAACATCGATATTGCGCGTTTGACTAAGCCGTCCAAAGAAACTAGGCAGGAGCGCTGGGGCAAAGGCTTGACCGCTTTGGCAATCGTCTTAATCGGAGTCTTGATTGTGGCAATTATCGGCTTTGTTGGAATGCATGGTCTTGCCACTTTCTTTACAGATAAAGTAAATATCTTCCACTTTTTATTTTCTTCGGATTGGAATCCTAGTGCCGGTCCTGAGCACGTGGGTGCGGCAGCAATGATTGTTACTTCGTTTGCAGTAACTTTACTGGCAGCAATAATTGCGACGCCTTTTGCAATTGCCGTTGCTTTATTTATGACAGAATATGAATCTGGTAAAAAGGCTAACTTTCTTCAGTCCGTAATGGAATTACTAGTTGGAATTCCATCAGTTGTTTATGGCTTTTTGGGATTAACTGTGGTCGTACCAGCTATTCGGACAATTTTTGGTGGAACTGGATTTGGTATTTTAACGGCAACATTAATCTTATTCGTAATGGTTTTACCAACGATTACGTCATTAACTGTTGATGCTTTTAAGGCAGTGCCAAAAGAATTGCGCAAATCATCCGCTGCACTTGGTGCAACCCAATGGCAAACCATTTTTCACGTTGTTTTAAGGGCTGCTCGCGCACGAATTATGACAGCGATTATTTTTGGAATGGCACGGGCCTTCGGTGAAGCTTTAGCAGTTCAAATGGCAATCGGAAATGCCGTGTTAATGCCATATAACCTAGTGAGTCCAGCTGCCACTTTAACCAGTCAGCTGACTAGTCAAATGGGTAATACCGTTATGGGCACTTTACCTAATAATGCTTTGTGGACACTGGCATTGCTGCTTTTGATTATGTCGTTAGTGTTCAACTTTTTAGTACACTTAATTGGAAAGAAGAGTTAGTGGCATTATGAATTCAAAAAGAAATGATCGGATTGCTACTTGTGTAATTTACTTTTTAGTAGGCATCGTAATCTTGCTTTTGGCCGGTATTATCGGAAATATTTTAATTTCTGGTGTTCCGCACCTATCGTGGCACTTTTTAACTTCCGTTTCTTCATCGTTTGAAGCAGGCGGTGGGATTAGAGACCAATTATTTAATTCACTTTATTTGTTATTGCTGACGCTAATAATTTCTCTTCCCATTGCTTTGGGAGCAGCAATTTACCTGGCCGAATATGCAGCTGATAACTGGTTAACGCAACTAATCAGAACAACAATTGAAATCTTGAGCTCACTGCCTTCAATCGTTGTTGGGTTATTTGGTTATTTACTGTTTGTAGTTCAATTCGGCTTAGGCTTTTCGATTATTGCTGGGGCCTTAGCACTAACTTTTTTCAATTTACCTATTTTAACTAGCAACATTGAAGAAGCCATAAAAGGTGTGCCACAAACGCAGCGTGAAGCTGGCTGGGCACTGGGGTTGTCTAATTGGAAAACAATTCGTGGAGTTGTTCTACCTGCTGCTCTTCCAGGGATCATTACTGGTGTAATTCTTAGTGCTGGTCGTGTCTTCGGTGAAGCGGCTGCCCTAATTTATACGGCAGGTCAAAGTGGCTCAACGGTTGATTATTCTAATTGGAATATGTTCAGTCCAACTAGCTTTTTAAATGTAATGCGTCCTGCTGAAACTCTGGCTGTTCATATTTGGAAAGTTAATACGGAAGGAATTATTCCCGACGTTAATGTTGTTTCAGCCGCTACCTCAGCTTTGCTCGTAATTGTTGTAATTATTTTTAATTTTGGCGCACGGGCTCTTGGTAATTGGCTCTATAATCGGTTAACGGCCGCTAAAATTAAATAAGGGAATTTTTTATGGAAAATTGGCAAACGCAAAAGACTTACATTAAGACTTTTCCTGAAGAAGATTGTGCCGTGTACACAGAGGACTTAAGTGTCTTTTATGGCGGTACAATTCAAAAGTTGTTTGATGTTAGTCTTGGATTTAAGAAAAATACCATTACTGCTTTAATTGGTGCCTCGGGCTCTGGTAAATCAACATTTTTACGTTCTCTGAACCGGATGAATGACCGGGTTGCTCGGGTAGACGGCAAGATTATGTTTCATGATCTTGATGTTAACCAGAAAAAGATTAATGTTTATGAATTACGTAAGGCAATCGGGATGGTTTTCCAAAAACCAAATCCATTCCCAAAATCAATCCGGGAGAATATTGTTTACGCGTTAAAAGCAAATGGCCAACAGGACAAGCAAAAGTTAGACCAGATAGTTGAAGAAAGTTTGCGGGCTGCTGCTTTATGGGACGAAGTTAAAGACAAATTGGATAAAAGTGCCTTAGCTTTGTCAGGTGGACAGCAGCAGCGACTTTGTATCGCCCGTGCAATTGCGTTAAAACCAGAAATTTTGCTTTTAGATGAGCCAGCAAGTGCGCTTGATCCGGTCTCAACTGCTAAGCTTGAAGATACGTTAAAGCAGTTGCGGAAAAAATACACAATGGTGATGGTTACGCATAATATGCAGCAAGCTTCTAGAATTAGTGAGTATACCGCGTTTTTCCATTTGGGACATGCACTGGAATACGATACGACTACTAACATTTTCACTAATCCGCAAGGCGAGATCACTGAGAAGTATATTCAGGGTAGTTTTGGCTAAAGGAGCGGTAAAATGACAAATATCATGGAAGCCGAGAACGTTAAATTAAGTTACGGCGATTTTGAAGCATTGCACGGAATTACGCTTGCTTTTCCAACTAAGAAACTGACGGCACTGATAGGCCCATCGGGTTGTGGTAAGTCAACTTTTTTACGGTGCTTGAACCGGATGAATGATGATATTGAAAATATTAAGATCACTGGCAAAATTTTGCTGGAAGGGCAAGATATTTATCGAACTCATTTGGATTTAGTGGCTTTAAGAAAAAAAGTAGGCATGGTTTTTCAACAACCAACACCGTTTCCGTTTTCGGTGTTTGATAATGTTGCTTATGGCTTGCGTGTCGCTGGCGTCAAAGACAAAGAGCTGATTGAACAGCGAGTAGAAGAAAGCTTGAAACAAGCAGCCATTTGGGAGGAAACCAAAGATAGCTTGCAACGAAATGCTCTTGCATTTTCTGGTGGACAGCAGCAGCGAATCTGTATTGCGCGCGCTTTAGCGGTAAGACCAGAAGTGGTTTTACTCGATGAGCCTACTTCGGCACTAGACCCAATTTCCAGCTCAGAAATTGAGGAAACCTTGATGGGGTTAAAGAAAAAATATACCTTTATCATGGTTACGCACAATTTGCAGCAAGCCAGTCGGGTATCTGATCAAGTTGCTTTTTTAATGAATGGTGAATTGATTGAATCTGGTACAACTGAGCAAATGTTCCTGGCCCCAGAAAAGGAAATAACTAGTAATTATCTTAACGGCCGTTTTGGCTAATTATGGAGGTGGATTATGCACGAAATATTTTTAGACGAACTGAAAAAGCTAAACACGCAATTTATGGAAATGGGTGTCCAAGTTAATGATTTAATTGATCAGGGAACCCGGTCATTCGTCGATCACGATAAAAAGATGGCGCAGGAAATGATTGAAGAAGATAAGGTTGTAGCCAAAGAAGCAATTAAGATTGAGAAAAAAGCACTCGACTTAATGGCATTGCAACAACCTGTTGCTACAGATTTTCGGGTTGTAATTAGTATTTTAAAGGCTACAACTGATTTGGAAAGAATCGGTGAAAATGCCAATAGCATTGCGGTTGAAACTGTTCGCGTTAAAGGAAACCCGCGAATTTCCGAAGTTGAAAAACTCATTTCTGGCATGACTCATCAAGTTCGGACAATGTTAATTCAAGTTTTGACCGCCTATGTTCAAGATGATGAAAAGACTGCTCGGTCAATGCTTAATGGACATGAAGATGTTTACCAAGATTACCGCAAAGCCCGGCAAATGATTATTGATGGTGTTGAGCAAGATCCAAATGTTGCCGTTGCCTCAGCCAGTTACTTTGTCATTATTAGATTGTTAGAGCGGATTAGCGATCACATTGTCAACTTAGCAAGTTGGGTAATTTACAAATCATCCGGTGAACTTTTTGAATTAATTAGTGCTGATAAGAAAAAAACACAAGTGAAAAAAAAGGCAAAAACTGCTAAGGCTAAAGAAACGACTAAGAAAAATAGCAAGACTAAAAATAAATAATTGTATTGCAATTAAATATTAATCCTGTTATAGTTATTAAAGTAAATTCTACCTAAGACTCGGGTGGCACAACGCCTTAATTTCCCGCCGAGGCCGGAAGATAATGAAGATTCTAATGCTCCATGTCTTGCTTGGCATGGAGTTTTTTAAGGCCTTATGGAATTTATTAATGAATTTTATGGAGGTGAATTCGATTGAGTAAAGCTGCTATTGCTGAAAAAGAAAAGTTTGTTGACGCATTTGCTGAAGAACTTAAATCTGCAAAAGCTATCTTAGTAATTAATTACCTTGGTTTGACTGTTGAAGAAGTTACTAACATGCGTAAGGAACTTCGTGAAAACGACGTTAAGATGAAGGTTGTTAAGAACACATACTTAAGACGTGCTGCTGCTAAGGCTGGCATTGAAGGTCTTGATGACGCTTTTGTTGGCCCTACTGCTGTTGTTTATACTGATAATGCTGATGACATCACAGAACCAGCTCGTATTGTTTCAAAATATGAAGATGATTTTGATGTAATCGACATTAAGGGTGGTATGCTAGAAGGCAAGTTGACTTCTAAAGAAGACATTAAGTCTCTTGCTGCTATTCCTGGACGCGAAGGCTTGCTATCAATGCTTGTTTCTGTATTACAAGCTCCTGTACGCAACGTCGCATACGCTGTTAAAGCTGTTGCTGATTCAAAAGATGAATCTGCTGAATAAAATATAGTAATTTATATCTAATAAAAATATTTCGGAGGATATATAAATATGGCTTTAGATACTGAAAAGATTATTGAAGACTTAAAGAATGCTTCAATTCTTGAATTAAATGACCTTGTAAAGGCTATTGAAGACGAATTTGGCGTTTCTGCTGCTGCTCCAGTTGCTGCTGCAGGTGCTGCTGGTGGTGACGCAGCTGCTAAGTCAAGCTACGATGTAGAATTGACTGAAGCTGGTCAAGAAAAGGTTAAGGTTATTAAGGTTGTCCGTGACATCACTGGACTTGGCCTTAAGGACTCAAAAGATCTTGTTGATGGCGCTCCTAAGAACGTTAAGGAAGGCGTTTCTGAAGACGAAGCTAACGACATTAAATCTAAGCTTGAAGAAGTTGGCGCTACTGTAACCTTGAAATAGTTACGGTCCAACTGGACAAGCTAAAAAAGACGCGTATCTGCGAATTGCAGATGCGCGTTTTTTGTATTAATAATTATTATTAAAATAGTCTGGAAAATAGTCTGGACGTAAATCAGATGCATTAATCCAACATTCTCTTCTATTTGGTAACTTAACTAATCAAGTCTTTCGCCAAGCTTTATCAGGATAATAAAATTGGTCTCTTGTCATTGAAGATAGCAGATTGATTATTGCTTTTCTCTTTTTTCTTTGCCATACCCAGTATCTAAGGTAATATTCTTGTCCACCTCCAATTGTATTAGCACCAGTCCTTTTTTTAATTTTTTTAAATAATTTGTTGTTATCATAGGTTGTATTATGATCAATAATAAAGCCGATAAAAAATAAGAACTAGCACAATTAGTACAAGTAAAATGATGTGAAGTAATAAATCTATATTTATGTATATATGTATATCATCAATAGTTGTTTTCATCCTAATATTTCTCCTTAAACGGTATTTATTTAAAAGTGTTTAACTAATGTTTATAAATAACTATAAATAATAGAGCAAATAAATCAATTTGAGTAACAGGCAAAATTACGTTTTTTATTTACATAGCTACAATTTCTATTGGTCATACTTTATAATGTAAGTAATTTAGATAAATAGAAAGCGTAAACAAATGAAAAAAGGATTTTGGTTACTATTATTAACAGCAATTACGACGTTTGAGTTTAGTACGGCTAACTCTGTAATTGCCGCAACAAATGAGCCTCAGGCGCCAAAAACGCAAGTAGTTGCTAATAAAACGCAAAAAAACCAAGCTAATTTAAGTTCAAAGTCATCTAAAACTTTAGAAGGCTGGGTAACGGAAAATGGTGCAACATCTTATTATCAAGATGGCAAAAAGGTAACTGGACAAATTAAAATCGGTAATTCATATTATTTGTTCGATAAAAACGGTCAGCGGTTGAGTGGTGTAAGAAAGACACCACATAAAGCAAGTTACAGTTATTATTTAGATGATGGCAAAAGAAGCGAGACGTCTATTGCAACACCTAAAACCCAATATTTGATTAAAAACGGCAAAATTATTGGTGTAAAAAACAAGGCAGCTGCGATATCGCAGAGACCACAATTACCAACTGGATGTGAAATGACGGCTGTAACAATGATGCTTAATTTTGCAGGTGTTCCTGTTTCGAAAACTGAAGTTGCCAATTTAACACCGAGAAGCAGTAATCCAAATAAAGGGTTTATCGGCTCACCATATAAAAAATATCCAGCAGGATATTGGGTAGCGCCTAATGGTATTAAAGGAGTTGTTAAAAAATATCTTGGAACGGCAAAAGTAATGACTGGGACAAGTTTAACAGCAATAAAGAATAAGCTTTTGCGCTCACATTTAGTCGTCGTTTGGGTTAGTGGCATTGATGGTTTTTCCAATCACGCATTAACGTTAACTGGATATTATAAGAAACGACTTTATTACAATGATCCATGGACTGGAAAAAAAGCATCAATTAATACAAGTAATTTTATTAAACATTGGCGTGGTGATGGTTATCGGGCATTAAGTTATTAAAACCATAGCTTATAAATACTTAATTTATGATATGATAGGTTTTGGAAAATGTTAGAGTAATGAAATAAAAAGAGGAAAAAATGAAAAATAAAAGACGTATTTTTGCCAGCCTAGCCGCCATTTTTTTAGTAGCAAACATGACTACAAGTACTGTGATGGCGGCGGATATTGAAAATGCCAATAATCAGCCGTCCGCAACGCAGTCAAACAATAATCAGGAAACTAACAAAGAGACTGAGTTTAAGCAGTTAGCAACTAAGTATAAATGGACTGCGGGTGACAACATCACTGATCAGGTTATGCTAAATACACCAGAAAAAAGAACGGTTTATTTACAAAAGTGGAACGGCAAAAAATACGTTAATTGCCAAACTTTTACAACTGATGAAACCGGTAGTTTTAAGTTAACTTTTCCTTCTAACTGGTATCGTAAATTGAAGACAACTTGGCGTTTATATGCTCCTGCAACAAATGATGCAACTGCAGCGACAAGTGATAAAATTACGATTTTGACAGTTCGCCGTTATCAAATTCCAGCTAAATATCGCCAATTGCATATGAAAGATCTCCACATTAAAGGCTTTTACTCAAGTCCCCTTGATAAAAGCCTCAATTATGCTTCAACTAGAGAGGATTACGTAAAGGCATTTATTAAGCGCGGATATCAGTATAAGAAGGCGAAAACTGCGTGGGTTAATTTCACGACTAAACAGCCAGGTACTTCCGTTGATTGCTCTGGATTGGTTATGCAATGCATGTACGCAACCGGAATTGATCCGTCGCCAGCTAATCCACGGTGGCATGCAACACATGAATGGGGTTGCCGTTCCTTCGTTAAAAGCAAGACTTTGCAAACAGTGAGTTTAAAGCACTTAAAACGCGGAGATTTGATTTTCTATGGTCGGCCAAAGCCAGCTTGCTATCATATCGGGATTTACCTTGGTAAAAATAAAGTTCTTCATTCTTGGCCAGGAGCTGGGGTAACGGTTTGGCCAGCTAACTTTAAACGGTATTACTATGCTAAACGGGTTTTCCCAATAACTAAAACCGTTAGTGTTCATGAAAAAAATTAAAAATTAGCTAGTTTGCTTAGGCGTAGAACCATAAGTCAACTAGTTTTTTTATTATTGATCAAGTAAACCTGTTTGCAAAAAGCGTTGTGTTCGCTAAAATTATCTAGAACAGACTGTTTTAGGAAACGAGAAAATTATGACTGAGCAAAAAAATCAAATGTATTATGCGGCTAATCCAACTACGGAGCATGATGAACACGTAGTTGACTATCATGTTGCTGGAATAGACCTAAAATTCACAACTGATGCAGGTGTTTTTTCAAAAATGCGGGTTGACTATGGTTCAGGCGTTTTAATTAAGCAGATGGCCCAAGTTTCTTTTCCCGCCAAAGGAATTTTAGATGTCGGAGCAGGTTATGGTCCTTTGGGCCTTTTTGCTGCGAAATTTTGGCCAGAGCAAACCGTGGAGATGACCGATGTCAATGAGCGCGGTTTGGCGCTAGCAAAGAGAAATGCCACCATGAATCAAATAAGCAATGTGGCAATTTATCAGTCTAATGTTTATGAGAAGATAGCAGATGACAAAAAATTTGGGCTAATTGTGACTAATCCACCAATTCGTGCTGGTAAAAGTGTTGTTACCAGTATCTTATCGGGTGCTAAAAATCACCTGGTTAAAGATGGCAAAATTCTTGTTGTCATCCAAAAAAAGCAGGGTGAGCCAAGCGCACGTAAGCTTTTAAAAGCCACTTTTGGCAATTGCACTATCTTAGACCGGGACAAGGGTTACTATATTTTGCAGGCGGTGAATAATTAATGTCTTTTTCGAGTGAAGAAAAGAAAAAGTACATGCAATTAGCCTTTGAGCAGGCGAATAAAGCGCAAGAAAAAGGTGAAGTTCCGATTGGTGCAATTTTGGTGGATCCAGATGGTCGAGTTATTGGTAGAGGGTATAATCGGCGCGAACTCGATCAAGATGCTACGCAACATGCCGAAATGATGGCAATTAGACAGGGATGCACTGAGCTAAATACTTGGCGATTAATCGATTGTAGCTTGTTTGTCACGCTCGAACCGTGCCCAATGTGTGCTGGAGCAATTATCAATTCCAGAATAAAAAACGTCTACTTTGGCACCTTGGATCCCAAAGCTGGTGCGGCAGGCAGTGTGGTTGACTTGTTTAGCGTCAGTAAATTTAATCATCATCCCCAGGTTATTCGCGGCTTGTACCGCGAAGAAGCTAGTCAAATATTAAAGGATTTTTTCCGGGCAATTCGTCGTAAACAAAAATTAGCCAAAAAAGCTTTAAAAAATGAGCAGGAAATCGGAAAAGATTCCGCAAATTAGTGGAAAAATTTTGCAAAATAAGTTAGTATATCTATTGGGCAATGTTTGACCTCTGAAGCGTGTCAGGACCGGAAGGTAGCAGCACTAAGGTCGCTCAGGCATGTGCCTTTTATTAGACATTTACAAACTCTTAACTCTTTCGAAGAGTTAAGAGTTTTTTACTAGGAAAGAAATATTAATGGCTTATCAAGCGTTATACCGCAAATGGCGGCCGCGCACTTTTGACAGTGTTGTCGGCCAGGAAGATATTACCAATACTTTAAAAAATGCGATTAAGCGCGGCACTATTTCTCATGCTTTTCTTTTTGCAGGTCCGCGTGGTACCGGTAAGACATCTTGTGCTAAAATTTTTGCCAAGGCCTTAAACTGCACCAACTTGCAGGATGGCGAACCATGCAATCAGTGCGCAAATTGTCTTGCTGCCGATAAGGGTGCAATGTCAGATATTATGGAAATTGATGCTGCTTCTAATAATGGTGTCGATGAGATCCGGGAGATTCGTGATAAGGTCAAATATGCACCCACGCAGGGTAAATACAAAGTTTACATTATTGACGAGGTACATATGCTCTCGATGGGTGCCTTTAACGCTTTACTGAAGACGCTTGAAGAACCGCCAGAGCATGTGGTCTTTATCTTGGCAACTACCGAATTGCAAAAGGTGCCAGCGACGATTATTTCGCGAACACAACGTTATAATTTTAAACGTATTTCGCAGACTGACCTTGAGAAGCGAATGAAGTATATTCTAGATCAAGAAAAAATCAGCTATGACGACAAGGCGATTGCGGTCATTGCGCAAGTTGCCGATGGCGGAATGCGTGATGCGTTAAGCATCCTTGATCAACTGTTAAGTTATGAAAAAGATAAGGTCGAATACGATGCTGCGCTTGAAATAACTGGCTTTGCGGCCAAAGAAAAAATTGAGCAAATATTATTGGCGATTTTGGATAGAGACGCTGGCCAAGCCTTAACTTTGGCGCAGGCGGAGCTTAAAAATGGCGCTAGTTCAAAAAATATTTTGGATGAATTAATTGATATGGCAACGGCAGCTTTAATGATCGTTAAAGCTGGCAGTGACAATCAAAGCAATTTTCTAACAGAAGATTTTATTGCTAAAATTAAGGACGTGCCTGATCAGCGTTACTTCCAATTAATTGCTTCTGCCAATACCGCTTTGAATGATTTGCGGTATACTAACCAGCAGCAGATTCCGTTAGAGGTCTTTTTGGTTGAAAGTACGGATAGCCAGCAATTAAGTGTGCCAACTATTCAGGAAACTGAACCGGCTTCAGCATCTAATGATAATAAGCAAGCTAAAAACGGTTCTGACTTACAGGCCGAAGTTACGGCTTTAAAGAAGCAAATCGTTAGTTTAACGGAAAAGGTTACTCGTTTAGGTAAAAAACAAACAAGTAATAGTGACCGGATTTTTCATCTTGATAACGCAGTTTCTGGTGGCAAGATTGCTAAAGCTACGCAAGAAACTGCTAAAACTAAAAAGAAACCTAAGAAAGTCAGAAATAATAAGCATGCTGATGAACAAAATCGTAAACAGGTTTATCATGTGCTTGAAAATGCCACCAAGAAGGATTTGCAGGCAATTAAAGATGTTTGGCCTGACTTGCAGTCAGTTTTAGCTGTTTCGCAACGGGCACTGCTAGACGTTTTAGAACCAGTTGCTGCCAGTTCCGATCAGGTTGTAATGAAGTGTAAATATGCTTTGTGGTTTGAAAAAGCCAGTTCTGATGAGGATTTATTAGGTATACTGACGGATCAGATTGCTAAATTTACCAAGCGTGACTACCAAATTGTTTTGGTACCAGATAGCGATTGGTTTACGGTTCGCAAAGAATTTTTGCAAACACACCGTGAAGAAATGTTAAAGCGTAAACAGGACTCTAGTGCTGACAAACCAGCAGACGACAAGGAAAACGAGGTTGTTAAGAAAGCGAAAGACCTATTTGGTGATACAGTAAACGTAAAGGATTAGAATAAAGAGGAGAAAACAATGAGTAAAAGACCTAATTTTGGTGGAATGGGCGGCATGAATATGCAACAGATGATGAAGCAGGCTAAAAAGTTGCAGGAGCAAATGGCGCAAGAGCAAGAAAATATCACTGCGCAAGAATTTGTTGGCAAGTCTGCCGATGATTTAGTTGTTGCCACATTCAGCGGAGATCGTAAACTCAAGGGAATCGATATTAATAAAGAAGCAATTGATCCTGATGACCCAGATATGTTGCAAGATTTAATTATTGATGCGGTTAATAAAGGTTTGTCAGAAATTGATCAAGCAACTCAAGCAAGTTTAGGTAAATATACGAAGGGTATGATTTAATTGCAATATCCAGCACCAATTGCGCACTTAATTGATTCATATATGAAATTACCTGGTATTGGTGAAAAAACGGCTACACGTTTGGCTTTCTACACTTTGGATATGCCAGACACAGATGTTCATGATTTTAGTACTGCTCTTAATGAGGTAAAAGAAAAGCTTCACCGCTGCTCTATTTGCGGTAATATTACTGAACAGGATCCCTGCGTAATTTGTAGTAATCCAAGTCGTGAACAATCAACTATTATGGTTGTTGAGCAGCCCAAAGACGTCATGGCCTTTGAAGAAATGGGCGAGTACAGTGGCTTATATCATGTTCTGCACGGTGTTTTGTCACCAATGGATGGCATTGGTCCAGAAGAAATTAACATTAAGTCACTAATTGTTCGTTTACAAAAACAGGATAAAGTGAAAGAAGTAATTTTGGCATTGAATTCTACTCCGGAAGGTGAATCAACGGCAATGTATATCAGCAAGTTGATTAAGCCTGCTGGAATTAAGGTAACCCGTTTAGCTGCGGGACTTGCTGTGGGTAGTGATATTGAATACGCAAATTCAATTACGTTAAAACGTGCAGTGCAAGGGAGAACTTCGATCTAATGGCGCACAATCAAGTTAAAAAAATGGGCGATGAGTGGCTAACAGAAACGATTGAAAAATTGCAAGAAGAGATTGCAATTGAAAAAAATCTTAATTCTACCACGCTCGACATGTCAGAAGAAAATATTATTGCAAATGAAATTTTGTTAGCCAAATATGCTTTTTTGTATCAAGAAGCCCGTCACCGACATACAAGATTTAGTGGTTTTACCAATGCAATTTCAGAATAAAAAGCTCTTATTTAAGGGCTTTTTTATTTTCACTAAAAAGAAAAAGTACGTTGGGGTGTTCATATAGGACGAACTCTTGTAAAATAGACTCATGGAGAGTTTTATGAAGAGTTATTTTATTAGTTTCGAAGGGCCAGACGGGTCCGGTAAAAGCACAGTTTTAGAACAAGTGGTTGCCCAAATTGCACCACAATTGAAAACACAATATCTAGTGACTCGTGAACCAGGTGGTTCAGTAATCGCTGAAAAAATTCGGCAGTTTATTTTAGATCCTGCTAATGAAAAAATGAGTGCAAAAACTGAAGCATTATTGTATGCTGCTTCGCGAAGCCAACATATGAAGGAAACTATTATTCCTGCTTTAAAGGCTGGTAAAGTCATCTTTTCTGATCGCTTTGTCGATAGTTCTTTGGCCTACCAAGGGGCAGGCAGAGACCTAGGGATTGCGGCCGTGAAGCAGATTAATGAGTTTGCTACTAACGGGATTGAACCCAATTTGACCATCTTTTTGGATGTTAAGCCTCAAGTCGGGTTAGCGCGGATTTCTAAAGAGCGAGCTGGTCAAGAAGACCGTTTGGAGCAAGAAAAACTAGCTTTTCATCAAAAAGTTTACCAGGGTTACCAAGAAATTAATCAGAGCTATCCTGACCGGATCAAAGTCGTGGATGCCAATCAACCGGTTAATGATGTGGTAAAAGCATGTGTTAGAATTATTGAAAATTGTATACCAAGAGAATTGCTAAAGGACTGATTTAAAATGAAGTTGATAATTGCGATTGTTCAAAAAGAAGATGCTAACCGTTTGCAGCACGCTTTTGCCAAAGAAAGTATTCGTGCAACGAAATTAGCAACCACTGGTGGATTCTTAAGTGAAGGAAATACTACCTTTTTAATTGGAATTGAAGATAAATTTGTCAAAAAAGTAATGCGAATTATTAAGGGCGAATCACAGGGGCGTGAGGAATACTTAAACCCTAACTTGGCAATGACTGGCTTTGATGTCAGCAGTCAGCCCGTTAAGATTACCGTTGGGGGAGCAACCTGTTTTGTGCTATCAGTGGAAGAGTTTAAACAGTTTTAATGAAAATTGATATTTCACAAAGAGGCGTTAAGCAGGCCGAATTTTTACGGCATGCATTCGAACAAAAAAAATTAGCGCATAGCTACCTATTTGTCGATGCTAACGAATTGCAGGCTCTAAATACAGCATATTGGCTAGCCTGTCTATTTAATTGTACTGGTGAAAATAAGCCAGATGGTTCGTGTCAAAATTGCCAGCAAATTATTTCTGGCAATAATCCTGACGTCTTATTAGTTACAACTGAGGGCAAACAAAGCCTAGGGATTGATCAGATTCGTGTTTTAAAAGAAGAATTAGCCAAAAGTCCCGTGCAAAGCAGCGTCCGCTTTTTCATAATTAATGATGCACAAAAATTAACGCTATCTGCTGCTAATGCTCTGCTTAATTTGCTAGAAGAGCCCATTGCACCGGTGGTAACAATTCTGATTACTAATAATGCAGATCAAATATTACCGACCGTGCGGTCACGAACACAGATTATTAATTTTTCTGCTGGGCAAAAAGCTGATGGCAGGACGGCGGCTTTATTAGCAAATGGCTTTAACCAGGAAGAAATTGCTGAATTAGGTGATACAACCAACTTGGATAAAGCAGGTAAGTATTTTTACCAAGAAATGCTTGAATATAATTCTTTAGCACTTGTTAGCGCGCACAAGCTCGCTGATTTAGCTAAGGGGAAAGCGGAGCAAAATTATCTCTTGCTTTTGTTAAAAAAAATGGCTCAACAGGATTTAAATAATGGTAGCCAGCAGGCGGGGGCAAGAATGTTGAAGCATTTACTGGAAGTTGACAAGATGCGCTATAGCAATGTTGGTTTTCGCAATCTGCTTGATTATCTTGCTCTGCAATGGAAAAGGTAGGTGTTTTTATGGTAGATTCTTATTCAAAGTTAGAGCAGCTCCATGATTCAATGGTCAGTATGACCAAGACAATCGAGAGCTTAGAAAACAGTATTTTAGAAACGCTCAAAGAAAATACAGAGCTGAAAGTTGAAAATCAGTTATTACGTGAAAAAATGGATAAGATGAATAACGCACATAATAACGCAATCAAAACGCAGAGCGGTCTTGAGTCTTTACGCAAAATATATAATTCGGGCTATCATATTTGCAATATGTATTACGGCTCACACCGTGATCCAAGTTCGGATTGCATGTTTTGTTTGGATATTCTTGATAATTTTGGCGAAAAAAAGAAAGCACATTAAGGTAATGATATAATGCAGCGGCAAAGTAGTTATGCTCAAAATGAGGGGAAACTTTATTTAGTACCGACTCCGATTGGTAATTTGGAAGATATTACAATCAGGGCAAAAAGAATTCTGCAAGAAGCAGATTATATTGCGGCTGAGGATACTAGAACTAGTGGTATTCTGTTAGAAAAAATCGGTGTCCATAATCATATGCTGTCGTTTCATAAATATAATTCCAAAGAGCGCGCTCCGGAGTTAGTTAAATTAATGCAGGATGGGGCCATCATCGCTGAGATTAGTGATGCCGGAATGCCGGTTATTTCAGATCCCGGATTCGTATTGGTTCAGGAATGTATTAAAAATGATATCCCAGTTGTCCCGTTACCGGGGGCTTCGGCTTTCACAACTGCACTGATTGCTTCCGGTTTTGACGCGCAGCCTTTTACTTATTATGGTTTTTTACCGCGAAAAGCTGGAGAACAAAAACCGTATTTTGTTCAAATGGAACAAGCTCATGGCACCTCTATTTTTTATGAAGCACCGCACCGATTAGTTAAAACTTTAAGTAATATGGCAACTGTTTTTGCACCAGAACGTGAAATTGTTGCTGCCAGAGAGCTGACTAAAATTCACGAAGAATTTATTCGGGGAACTGTTCAAGAGGTAAGTCAATATTTTTCTGAAAACCAGCCACGAGGAGAATTCGTTATTTTGGTTTCGCCCAATACTGAGGAAACTGAGCAATTGTCTTGGCCTGAATTAATTGAACTCGTTGATGAGCGTGTTGATCAGGGAGAAAGCAAAAAATCTGCCATTAAAGAAGTTGCGCAGGCAAACCAAGTTTCTAAAAATGAATTATATGATCGTTATCATCAGAAATAATGGGGATGCAAAAAATGAAGTATAGTGAACAACATCAAGTAAATTTTTATGAATGTGATGAAAATCAGCATTTAAAAATACCCGCAATGATTGATCTAATGATGAGCGTGTCCGAGCATCAATTGGATAATGGTGCGGGTAGTACTGAAGAGTTGAATAAACGTGGACTCGGATGGGTAGTTACCCAATATCATATTGATATCAAGCGCTGGCCGAAACCAAATGAAAACATTACCTTATCAACTGATCCGGTTGGCTATAATCGTTTTTTGGAATATCGTGATTATTCGTTCAGTGATCAAGAAGGTAATGAATTGATCACTGCTCAGAGTGAATGGGTCTTATTTGACTTAGCTAAGCGGAAGCTAGTTTCGACAGACAAGGAAATGATGGCTAAAATTGGGGTTCCATTATTAAAGAAACTACCCCGTTTTCCGCGGATTCGGTTGCAAGAAGATTATCCAATTAAGAGACAGTACCGTGTTCGTTATGATGACCTAGATACTAATCATCATTTGACTAACGGTCATTACTTTAACTGGTTTATTGACACGCTTGATCGTGATTTTCTCAAAAATCATGTAGTCAGTGCAATTGACATTAAGTTTAATCTTGAAGTTCGTTACGGTCAAAAGCCGTTTGCCTGCGTAAAGCTGGTTGAAACTGATGATGAGATTAAGTCTTACCACACAATTGCCGATGAAGATAAAAAGGATAAAGCCGTTTGTGAACTAGCTTGGCGCAAGTTATAATGAGATAATGGTATACTATTACCAAGTTTATTAATGAAAGAAAGTGCTGCAAATGACTACAAAGGAAATGTTTAAGGTCGAATTGCGTGATCTAGTCCTTTTGGGATTTGTTGTTGCCATTAAAATTGTGCTAAGTCGGTTCACGATTGGTACAACAATTGTTCATATTGGTTTGGGCTTTATTGGTAGTGTTTTATTAGGTTATATGTTTGGTCCCGTTTGGGGTGCAGTCGGTGGCGGAATTAGCGATTTAGTTTCATCGGCCTTATTTGCTAACCAGGGGGGCTTTTTTATTGGCTTCACTTTAAGTGCTATGGTTGGCCCGCTTATTTACGGTTTAATTCTGTATAAAAAACCGGTAAAAATCTGGCGGATTATTTTCGCGACATTGCTGGTAACGGTAATAGTTAACTTAGGGATGAATACTTTATGGTTGCATTTTTTGTATGGCATGGACTTTAAAGTGGCTTTGATTCAGCGAGTTCCTAAAGAAGCAATTGCACCTTGGCTGGAAATGATTATTACCTACTTTGTTTTACGGGCTCTTTCTCGTGTTAAAATTAGAAGGTAGTTTTGAGAAAGGGATAAATGATCTGAAATGAAAATTTTAAGTGTATCAACAGCAACTAATCAGTTAAGTGTAGCTTTAAATGAAGATACTACTGTGATGGTTGAAAAAAGTGAACACGATAAGCGAAATCATAGTGAACACCTTGATCCGTTAATTGCTGAAATTTTAACCGAGAATCACCTTAAGCTCAAAGACATTGACCGCTTTGCAGTGGCAATTGGACCAGGCTCTTATACAGGATTACGGATTGGGGTTACAACAATTAAGATGTTTGCCAGCATTTTGGCCAAACAAGCAGTTGGTGTATCAACTATGAAGGCTTTAGCGGTAAATTGTCAAGACACAGATACGTTGATTGTAGCAGGTATTGATGCCCGAAATGACAATTTTTTTGCAGGGGCTTATTTAAGAGAAAATGGTCAATTAGTTAATATTATCGAAGACGGTCACTATCATATTGATAAATTACTAAAAGCCGTTAAGGATTATGCTCTAGCTCATAAACTGGAAAAGGTGGTCTTTGTCGGGACGGGCTTTGAAAAGCAAGAAGAAGCTATCAATAAGTTAGATTTACCGGTTAGTTTTGGTACTGATGAGCAAAATGTAATCCATGCAGGAGTTATCGGCAAATTGGCAATTGATGAGCAGCCTGTTGAGCCAGATCAGTTGCTACCAAGGTATTTGCGGCGTACGCAAGCCGAAGTAGATTGGCATAAGAAAACTGGCAAGCCGTTTGAAGCAGACAGTAACTATGTGGAAGAGGTTTAAGCAATTTTGCCATTTTTCTCGCGTAGGCAATAAATTGGTTCAACCTACATTTAGACCGTTTATGTTTACACTAGATAAACATGTTTTGCAGGTAATGCGTGCTAAAGAAAGTGATATTGCCAACCTTCTTTTTTTAGAGACTAAAACTTACGAAGGTCGTACGCCGTGGGCAGCTGAAATTTTTCAACTTGAATTGCAAAAAAAGGACTCTTTATATTTAGTCGTCTACCATAAGACGGCACTGATTGCGGTCATTGGGATGAGGCTAAATTTGGTTGAAGCACATATAACCAATCTTGCTGTTGATCCCGCCTGGCAGAAAAAGGGTCTAGGTACTTATTTGATGCAATTAATGATTGATTATGCTCGCAAATTAAGATGTCATTCGATTTCTTTAGAAGTTCGGATTGATAACGAAGTGGCTAAAAAGTTGTATCAAGGTCTTGGCTTTACCGTTAATTTTGTTAGACCAAATTATTACCAAGATTTACATAAAGATGGGTTAAACATGGTGCATACTTTGGCACCTGATGATAAAGAAAGTGATTAGTTTTGGACAGTAAAAAAGATATCCGTATTTTAGCTTATGAAAGTTCATGTGATGAAACTTCGACTTCAGTGGTTAAAAATGGCCGTGAAGTGGAAAGTTTAATTGTGGCTACTCAGATTAAGAGTCACCAACGTTTCGGCGGGGTGGTTCCCGAAGTTGCGAGTCGCCATCACATTGAAGTAATCAGCCAGATTACGAAAGAAGCGTTGCAAAAAGCAAATGCAACTTGGAATGATATTGATGCGATTGCTGTCACTTATGGTCCAGGACTAGTTGGTGCGCTACTTATTGGTGTTAGCGCAGCAAAAGCGGCCTCAATGGCAACGGGCATTCCTTTGATTGGTGTTGATCATATAATGGGGCATATTATGGCGGCACAGTTAACTGCTGAGATTGAATACCCAGCGCTTGCACTGCAAGTTTCTGGTGGTCATACTGAAATCGTCTTATTGAAAGATCCGACTCATTTTGAAATTGTTGGTGATACCCGTGATGATGCTGCCGGTGAGGCTTATGATAAAATTGGCCGTGTTTTAGGCGTGAATTATCCAGCTGGTAAAACGATTGATGAATGGGCTCACCAGGGTAATGACACTTTTCATTTTCCCCGTGCAATGATGGAAGATGATGATTATGATTTTTCTTTTTCCGGTTTAAAGAGTGCCTTTATCAACACTTGTCACCATGCTGACCAAATTCACCAAGAATTAAATAAATTTGATTTAGCCGCAAGTTTTCAGGCTGCCGTTGTTGATGTTTTGGCACATAAAACCATCCGAGCAATTAAACAGTATCAGCCACGTACCTTTATAATGGGTGGCGGTGTTGCAGCGAATCGAGGATTGCGGGAGCGGATGGAGGAAGAAATTGCTAATTTACCTCATAACATCAAGCCGAAAGTAATCTTGCCGGACTTAAAGCTCTGCGGTGATAATGCGGCGATGATCGGTGCTGCAGCTTACAACTTATACCAAGATCATCAATTTGCAGACTTGACTTTAAATGCTGATCCGTCATTAGAATTGCCGTATGCTGACAGTATGTTAAATTAAAAGGGCTGACCATAAATGGTCAACCCTTTTTAGTTTAAAATTCTTGATAAAAAGCAACTAGCTGCCCTTGATCGCACGATCTAAAACCACATTTTTCATAGAAAAAGCGTGTTTCTGGTTCGTCAATAGTCAAGAGTACTTTTTGCCGAACTGCTTGAAACTTAGTAAGAACCAACTTGACTAAGTGTGTGCCAATACCTTGTTTTTGGTATGATGGCTGAACAAGCAAATCTTGGATGTAGATAATTGAGACACCATCACCAACAACGCGAATTAGTCCGACAAGTTTGTTTTCATTAATTGCTGCAATGGTTAGTAGCGAGTTGTTAATCGCTGCCTCTAGCTCAGTTGGGTTTTTGGTGTATGCGGTCCAACCAACGCTGTTATACAAATTAATTAATTGCTTTTGGTTAATATTTTGTGTTGTAATGTACTTCATTTTTATCCTCCTCAATTTATTTAAAATTTGGGAGTATAACGTAATTTTTCCATTGAGACACCTTCTTTGAATTGAGTTAATGCAATTATAAATGAAATAAGTTAAATAGCAATAAGTGCTGAACTGTTTTTAAAATAAAATTGAATAAAACTAGGTATATTGCTAGTTAAACACAGAAGATGGGGCAAGCTATGCTAGTTTACGTTAATTTAGATTATCATGGTTAAATTTTAATAGGCGGTGATGCAGCAGAATGCATTTCTGGTCGTGCCGTTTGGCTGTTAACATAAGAAAAAATCCTAATTCTTTCTTGCGAATTGAATTAGGATTTTTTTATTAATTGAATTCATCTAAATCTGTTAATGCTGTTTCCCAGTCATTATTGGCTTGCTCCAAATCAGTTTGAACATTGGTTAATTCTTCTTGTAAGGGACCAAGTTTATCAAAATTTGTCGCAATTTCTGGGTTAGCCATTTCCGTTTGAATTTGCTCTTGCTTTTGTTCAAGCTGATCAATCTTGGTTTCGATCTCTTCAACTTGACGCTCAAGCTTACGTTTTTGGGAGTCTCTTTGCTTTTGTTCTTGATATGACAACTTATTAGTTTTTGGCTCTGCACTGCCAGTTTCATTCTCATTCGTAGAAACTTCAGCCGTAGCATCAGCAGCAAACTTATTTTTCTCGTCTAAATAATAAGTGTAGTCACCCTCATAGACTTTGGCATGCTTTTCTTTGATTTCGACAATTTTATTGGAAAGCTGATTGATAAAATACCGATCGTGTGAGACAAAGAGCAGTGTGCCGTCAAAATGCTGTAACGCTTGTTCCAAAACTTCCTTTGCTTCTAGGTCTAAGTGGTTCGTGGGCTCGTCCATTAGTAAAAAGTTGTTGTGCTCAAGCGACAAGACCGTCAAAGTTAACCGGGCTTTTTGGCCACCGGAAAGCTGCCCAACAGTTTTATCAATATCTTTGGCGGTAAAGAGAAAACTTGCCAGAATTGATCTAACATCCCGTTCAGGCATTGTTTTGTGACGGTCCCAAACGGTATCAATCACTGTTTTGCTAGGATCGAGCAGTTGGAGTTCTTGATCATAGTAGCCGATATCAAGCGAAGCACCATACTTAATTGAGCCACCTTTAGGCTGTAAGTCCTTCATAATCGTTTTTAATAAAGTTGATTTACCAATGCCATTGGCACCAATAATAGCAACACGATCACCTTTGTTAACTTGCAGTGAAATGTCTTGAACCATTGTCTTAGTCGGGTAGCCAATCGTTAGATCCCGTAAGATTAATACTTCTTTACCTGAGGGTCTTTCACTTTTGAACTTAATCCGTACCTTATTTTTGTGCTTAGGTGGCGTGATTCGTTCCATTTTCTCAAGTTGCTTGCGCCTGCTTTGCGCTCTTTTAGTCGTTTTTGCCCGAACTAAATTCTTTTGAATAAATTCCTCGTCTTTTTTAATTTTTTCTTGCTGCCGTTCGTAAGCTTCTTCTTGTTGCTGATCACGTTGCTTTCGCTGGGCAACATAATCGGAATAGTTTCCTTTAAAAGCTGTTAGTTTGCCAAATTGTAATTCAAAAATTTGGTTAGCAAGATGATCTAAAAAGTACTGGTCGTGAGAGACAACTAAAATTGCTCCGGAATATGTTTTAAGAAAACCTTCTAGCCAGTCAAGTGTGTCTAAATCTAAATAGTTGGTCGGCTCATCGAGTAAAAGTAGCGGTGGCTTGCGTAAAAGCAGTTTGACAAAGGCAAGCCGAGTTTTTTCACCACCAGAAAGATCAACAATAATTTTAGTCCAAGTCTTTTCGGGGAAGTTAAAACCATTCAAAATACTTTTAATATCCGCCTGATAGGTATATCCACCTTGTTGTTCAAAATCAAATTGCAACTGGTCATATTGTTTTAAAAGTTGCTTATCTTCCGGATGTTCGGCAATTGCTTGTTGCAAGTCGCGGATTTTTTGTCCTTTTGCAATTAATGGCGCAAAAACGGTCAGCATTTCATCCCAAATGCTCTTACTTTCATCTAAGCCATTTTCCTGCGCGATATAACCCACATCGATCCCTTTATTAATGGTAAATTCGCCGTGGGTAGCTTCTTCTTCACCCGTCATAATTTTTAGGAGTGTGGTTTTACCAACTCCATTTGGTCCTACAAGGCCAATTCTTGCATTTGAATCAATCGAGAAATTAACGTGATTGAATAGCGTATTGGCACCAAATTGTTTTTCTAAATCGTGTCCTTGTGCAATTATCATATTTTTCACCTAAAGTCTATTTTAGCATATGTGGCAAGACTGCTGGCAATTGCATGAGAAATAAGCCTTTTTTAAGTAAAATTATTTTTTCATCAGTAGTAAATTGATTACGAGTATTTGCTCAGTTATTTACAAATAATTTTTTAATTACCATGTAAAGCGGGTTAATTAACAGTAAAATCGTGTTTTGTGATTGTGTTAGATTGTGAAAAAACATTTGCAAATATCAGTAAGTTATAGGTAAAATAATATTAATTGATGAGTGAATTCACAAAAAAGCTCACTAGTGATATTAAGTTGGAGGCTTTTTAAAATGGAAAAAATAAAAATACCTACAGCGACAGCGAAGAGACTGCCGCTTTACTATCGTTACCTAATTATCCTGAATGAAGCTGGTAAAGAAAAAGTTTCATCTACTGAATTATCAGAAGCAGTTCAGGTTGATAGTGCATCAATCCGTCGTGATTTTTCATATTTTGGTGCTTTGGGTAAGCGTGGGTATGGCTATGATGTCAAAAGTCTCCTATCCTTTTTTAAAAAGATTTTAAATCAAGATACTTTAACTAATGTTGCATTAGTTGGTGTAGGTAATTTGGGACACGCCTTGCTGAACTATAACTTCAAACGAAGCAATAACATCCGAATTTCCTGTGCTTTTGATATTAATCCTAAAATTACGGGCAAAATTTTGAGTGGCGTTCCTGTTTATGAAATGAGTGAATTGCAAAAGCAGCTGAGTGACCAACAGATCACCATCGCTATTTTGACAGTGCCGTCAGATTCTGCACAAAAAACAGCGGATGACATGGTCGAAGCTGGCATTAAGGGCATTATGAACTTTACGCCAATTCGGTTATCAGCTCCAACCGGGGTTAGAATTCAAAATGTTGACTTGGCGACTGAATTACAAACCCTCATTTATTTCCTTGATTCGGATAAAGATAAGAATAGATAAATATATAAAGCCGCCGCTGCAATGGCTAAAGAAAATTAGCACTTTAAGTAAAAAAGTGCTAATTTTTTCTTGCTTTTTTTATTAAAAGGGGGTATTATCATATTTGTAAGTTAGCACTTGGTTAATAAGAGTGCTAACAAATAACAAAAATGATTTTAAATTAAAATTAGGAGGGACAAACGTGTTACAACCAATTGGTGATCGCGTGATCGTAAAAGTTAAAGAAGAAGAAGAAAAGACTGTAGGCGGAATCGTCCTTGCTTCAAATGCTAAAGAAAAGCCAACAGAAGGTGAAGTTGTTGCTGTCGGTGAAGGCAGTTATGCAGAAAACGGCAACAAGATCCCAATGTCAGTTGAAAAGGGCGACGTTGTTCTATATGACAAGTATTCTGGCACTAACGTTGAATACGAAGGTGAAAAATTCTTAGTCCTTCATGAAAAAGATATTTTGGCAGTGGTTAAGTAATTAAGGAGCGAAAATTATGGCAAAAGATATTAAATTCTCAGAAAAAGCAAGACGTTCCCTATTAAAGGGTGTTGATAAGTTAGCTGATACTGTTAAGGCAACAATCGGTCCTAAAGGTAGAAACGTTGTCTTAGAGCAATCTTACGGCAATCCTGAAATTACTAACGATGGTGTTACCATTGCTAAGTCAATTGAATTAAAAGACCACTACGAAAACATGGGTGCTAAGCTAGTTGCCGAAGCTGCACAAAAGACTAACGACATTGCTGGTGACGGTACCACTACTGCAGTTGTGTTAACTCAAGCAATCATCCGTGAAGGAATGAAGAACGTAACTGCTGGTGCTAACCCTGTAGGTGTTCGTCGCGGAATTGAAAAAGCTACCAAGGCTGTTGTTGATGAATTACATAAAGTAAGTCACACTGTTTCTTCAAAAGATCAAATTGCGCAAGTTGCTTCAGTTTCATCTGCTTCAAAAGAAGTTGGTGACTTAATCGCTGATGCAATGGAAAAAGTTGGTAACGATGGTGTTATCACAATTGAAGACTCACGTGGTATTGAAACTGAATTATCAGTAGTTGAAGGTATGCAATTCGATCGTGGTTACTTATCACAATACATGGTAACTGACAACGACAAGATGGAAGCAGATTTGGACAACCCATATGTTTTAATTACTGACAAGAAGATTTCTAACATTCAAGACATCTTGCCATTATTGCAAGAGATTGTTCAACAAGGTAAATCATTATTGATTATCGCTGACGATGTTTCTGGTGAAGCACTTCCTACTTTAGTATTGAACAAGATTCGTGGTACTTTCAACGTTGTTGCTGTTAAGGCCCCAGGCTTTGGTGACCGTCGTAAAGAACAATTACAAGATATTGCCGCTCTTACTGGTGGTACAGTTATTACCGAAGATCTTGGTCTTGAATTAAAGGACACAACGATTGATCAATTAGGTAAAGCACGTCGCATCACTGTTACTAAGGACTCAACGACTATTGTTGATGGTGCTGGTTCAGACGAAGCAATTAAAGAACGTGAAGACTCAATCAGAAGTCAAATCGAAGAAACAACTTCAGACTTTGACAAGAAGAAGTTGCAAGAACGTCTTGCTAAATTAACTGGTGGTGTAGCTGTTATTCATGTTGGTGCTGCTACTGAAACTGAGTTAAAAGAACGTCGCTACCGGATTGAAGATGCTTTGAACTCAACTCGTGCCGCTGTTGACGAAGGCTACGTAGCTGGTGGTGGTACTGCATTAGTTGACGTTATCAAGAACGTTGAAGACCTTAAAGGCGACAATGCTGATGAGCAAACTGGTATCAACATCGTTTTACGTGCATTGACTGCTCCAGTACGTCAAATTGCTGAAAACGCTGGTGAAGATGGTTCAGTTATCTTGAACAAATTACAAAGTCAAGACCCTGAAGTTGGTTACAACGCTGCTAATGGCGAATGGGAGAACATGGTTGAATCTGGTATTATTGACCCAACTAAGGTTACCCGTACTGCACTTCAAAACGCTGCTTCAATTGCTGCATTATTATTAACAACTGAAGCTGTTGTTGCTGATATTCCAGAAGACAAACCAGTAGCTGATCCTAATGCTGCCGCTGGTGCCGGTGCTCCAGGAATGATGTAATTTTAAAAAGATTAAATAAAAATCGCTCGGTTGAGCGATTTTTTTGTCCATTTGTTAATTTTACCTACTTAAATAAATATAATAACAATGCTGTTTAAAGTACCTTTACAATAAAAAGACAAAGAATTAATATTAAGTAAACTTTAATGCGATTTGTTTATTTATTGTAGGAGAAGATTAATGCTAAGCAAAAGAATATTAGTAAAAAAATCTCAAAAATGGCCTTTGTGTGGCACAGTAAGTACTTTGATGGCTGTTTGCCTTTTAGGCTTAAGTGGCCAGGTAAAAGCAGATAGTAATATTACAGCTTTACCTAAAAGTCAAAATGAAAGCCAAAATGCGCTGACCGAATCAAAGTATGAGGATCCACAGCCTCAACCAGCAGGCCATGAAGTGATTATTCCCACTAATACGAATCTAGCGCATGACACTAGCTATGCAAAACAGTGTGTTTTCAACAGTCAAAATTATCCCGATACTGCTAAATTTTATTGGATAGTGAAACCACAAACTCTTATTAATGGTCAAGCAAAGGGAATTGTTGGCATTTGGATATCAAATGAAAATATATTACGTCTGAATGTGGTAGTAAAGATTGCTGGTCAAAAGCAAGCCAAATTAATGCATAACGCTTATTTATATGATCATAATGGCAAAAGAAAAAATGATTTAATTTTGCGTGCAGGTTCAACTTTGAATCTCATGGGTAGTAAAAAAATTAAACAGCGAAAATTTTGCTTACTTGATGATGATAATTACGTTGCTCAAAATAATGTCTTCGGCGTCAACCGTAAATTGCGGCATAATGCTCGCACATATAATCAACTGGGCGAACTAATTAATAAGAAAAGCATTAAAAAGGGTACTGTTGTTAAAACTTATGGTAATTCGGTTAAAATTCGAGGTTTAAAACTATATCCAATTGCTACTGATCGCTATTTGTTAGCTGCTAATTTTAAGGCCAACAAAGCAAAGCATGTTGCATCCCAAAAGCAGGTATCTAATAAGCAGGAAAAACGGCTCATGCACAGTAGCTACTTATATAATGAACATGGTCGACGCGTTAATGGCTTAATTTTAGCTACCGGTTCGCGTGTTAAAATTAGCAAATACCATCATTTGGCGGCTGGCCGTTTCTTCTATGCTATTGGCAATGGCTATTATGTACCCGTTCGCAACGTCACTGGTTTAAAAATGGAAAGGGTAAAAGTAGACCATCCTGTTACAGTTTATAATCGTTATGGCCGCAAAATAGGGACTATTCCGGTTAATAAGAAGATCCAAACTTACGGTGATCCCTTTAAATTAAAAGGACAACACTATTACATTGTTGGTAAAGGAAAATTAATTCGTTCACGCGAAATAACTGGGCTTGATTAAAAAATAATCGTTAAACTTTATATAAACATGAGCAATTCCACTTGGGAATTGCTCTTTATTTTGCAATATATTGGTATATGCAATCAGCTTTCTTTATAAGCAGAATTTATTAAACTGATTTGACAAGAAATTATAATAATATTAGTATGTTTAATTATTATTATTAATTTCTCACAAGGAAGGAATGCTAATGGAATATTTAAGTTTACTTGGCGTTTTAGTGATAGTCGTAGGCTTTGCCTTAGGACTTGACACTGTAGCCGTAGTCATTATTTCGGCTTTGGTCACTGCTTTAGTTTCAGGGATTGATTTCGTTAAATTTTTACAGATTTTAGGTAAAGGATTTATTGATAACCGGATGGTGTCGCTCTTTTTCTTAACTTTACCGACAATTGGAGTTATTGAAAGGCACGGTTTAAAAAAGGCTGCAACTAATTTAATTCAAAAATTAAAGAGTTTAACTCCTGGGCGTATCTTTGATATCTATACTGGAATTCGTGGTTTAGCAAGTATTTTTGGTATTTCCTTTCAAGGTCAAATCCAATTTATTGCACCTTTAATTAATCCTATGGCTCAGGCTGCAGGCTCAGTTAAAGGAGAATTAACAGAGCTAGAAGTAGACCAGATTAAAGGGCGTGCTGCAGCTAGTGATAACTTTGGTAATTTTTTTGCTCAAAACTTATTCTTTGCTTCTTCGGGAGTTTTAATGATTACTAGTTCAATGAAATCTTTAGGTCATCCAATTGAAGCTTCAAATGTTGTTTTAAACTCAATACCAATCACTTTAATCGCATATGTTTTATGCTTAATTTACAATCATATGTTTGATCAAAAGTTAAAAAATAAGAAGGTGAAATAAATGACAGCTTTAGTTAATAATCTTCTATTGGCCTTTTTTGTAATAATCGGACTATTCTTTTTAGCAGCTGCCATTGAATCTTGGCGTGACCAAACTAATCCGGCTCGCTGGGGCACAGGACTTTTCTGGTTTATTTTTGCAATCATCTTTAGTATTGGCCAATGGATTCCATATGAAATTAGTGGCGCTTTGCTTTTGGTAAACGGATTGTTATCATTATTAAAGCAAGTCAAAGTTGGTAAAATTAAGGAATTACCCGAAAAGGTTGCGGATAAGACCGTTAAGCGAATTGGTAATTGGATTTTTTTCCCAAGTATTTTGCTGGCAGTCTTAGCTCTTTTACTTGCCAAATTTACTCCTTTAAGTAAGAGCAAATTAGGAGGACAAGTTGCAATTGGTATTGCTGCTGTGGTATCTCTAATTGTTGCAATGATTTTAACCAAATCGAATGGCAAGATTGCTTATGAGGATACCCAACGAATGGTTCGTTCAACTGGTTCAGCTGGTATCATACCGCAATTGCTTGCCACACTTGGTGTAGTCTTCACTGCTTCAGGTGTTGGCCAAGTAACTGCCAAAGCTATCTCAGGTCTATTTCCAGTAGGAAACCACCTATTAGGTGTTATCTTATATTGTTGTGGAATGGCGCTTTTCACTGCAATTATGGGTAACGCATTTGCTGCTTTTGCCGTTATTACTGCTGGTATTGGTATTCCATTTGTTGTTGCCCAAGGTGGTTCACCAGTGGTTGTTGCTGCTTTAGGAATGACAGCCGGTTATTGTGGTACGTTATTGACACCGATGGCTGCTAACTTTAACTCACTACCAGTTGCTTTGATGGAAATGAAGGATTCTTTAGGAGTTATCAAGCAACAGTTTCCGATTGCAATTATTATGCTGCTCGTACACATCGTTTTGATGTATTTCTTAGCTTTTTAGTTTTTAGAAAAGAGAAAAACAATGAAAATTTTAGTAACAGGTTTTGATCCTTTTGGTGATGATAAGATTAATCCAGCTATTGAGGCTGTTAAGGGCTTACCCGATCAGATTGCTGGAGCCGAAATCGTTAAGGTAGAAATTCCAACAGTGTTTGGTGATTGTGCAACTGTTGTTCATGATGCCATTGTGCGGGAAAAGCCAGATTATGTTTTAAATATTGGCCAAGCTGGCGGTCGGTTTGCCTTGACTCCTGAACGGGTAGCCATCAATTTTGATGATGGTCGAATTGCTGACAATAAGGGTTACCAGCCCATTGCTACGCCAATTCATGAAGACGGACAGAACGCTTACTTCACGCAATTGCCAGTTAAAGCAATGGTTAAGGCTATTCGTGAAGCAGGTTTGCCAGCACTTGTTTCAACAACGGCTGGGACATTCGTTTGCAACCATATTATGTATCAAGTTCAATATATGATTGACAAAGAATTCCATGACTTAAAAGCAGGTTTCATGCACATTCCGTTTTTACCAGAGCAAGTCGTTGCTCGTCCTGACACACCAAGTCTTAGTTTGGCAGATGATGTTAAGGGAATTACGGCCGCAATTACTGCAATCGTTGAAATGGACGGCAAGCCTGATTTGCAAAGTGTTGAAGGTCATATTGCTTAATTCTAACCTTACTTTGTGAAAGCTAGAAGATAGCCATTTTGCATTTTTAATTAATAGAAAAAATAAGATCGTTTAATTGCGGTCTTTTTTCTTTTGAATCGGTGTTTAGCGTATAATGATAAAAGTAAAGTAGAAAAGAAGAGGAATAAATGGCGAAAGCAAACTTAACTCCAATGATGGAGCAATATCATGAAATTAAAAAGCAATATCCCGATGCTTTTCTTTTTTATCGCGTCGGTGATTTTTATGAATTATTTGAGGATGATGCGGTTAAGGGTGCCCAGATTCTTGAGCTGACTTTAACTCACCGGTCTAACAAATCTGAGAATCCAATCCCGATGGCTGGAGTCCCTCACGTTGCGGTTGATTCTTATGTTGACACCTTAGTTGAAAAGGGCTATAAAGTTGCACTTTGTGAACAATTAGAGGATCCCAAAGAGGCTAAGGGAATGGTTAAGCGGGGAATTATTCAGCTAGTAACCCCTGGAACTTTAATGAACGATAAGCCAAGTGAGGCCAAGGAATCTAATTACTTAACTTCTGTAGTAACCACCAAGAACTGCTTTGGCTTAGCATACAGCGACTTATCAACTGGTGAAATATTTGCAACCCACTTAAAAACTTTTGCAGCAGTTTCTAATGAATTGTTGTCGTTGAGGACGCGAGAAGTTGTCTATAATGGTCATCTTAATGCATCTGACAGCGATTTTTTACATAAAGCTAATATTACTGTTTCAGAGCCAGCAGAGTTGACCGGTAAACATGCGGAAATGTCTTATGCCCAGCAAAATTTGACTAATCAGGCTGAAAAAGATGCTGTTAAGCAGCTTGTAGGCTATTTACTCCAGACTCAAAGACGTAGCTTAGCGCACTTGCAAATTGCTAAAAGCTATGAAGTAAGCCAATATTTACAGATGTCGCATACTGTACGCGATAATTTGGAACTGACTGCTTCAGCTAAGACTGGTAAGAAGATGGGCTCGTTATTTTGGGTGCTCGATAAAACGCATACTGCAATGGGTGGGCGGCTATTAAAGCAGTGGCTTGCTCGACCATTATTATCTGTAGAGGAATTAACTAAGCGGCAAGAAATGGTTCAGGCCTTACTTGATGGCTACTTTACCCGTGAAAATGTGAATGACGCGCTAAAGGGTGTTTATGATCTAGAGCGTTTAACTGGTCGGATTGCCTTTGGTAATGTCAATGCCAGGGAATTATTACAGCTTGCTCATTCACTTCAAGCCGTACCGTCTATTTTAAGTTCGTTAAAAGAGTCTGATAGTGCTATTTTGCAAAAATTTGCGTCAGAGATTGACCCTTTAAGTGGAATTGCCGATTTGATCAGTTCTACAATTGTGGATCAGCCACCAGTTTTGACAACTGAAGGAGGACTTATTCGCAATAATGTTGACCAACAACTAGATCGTTACCGGGATGCCATGAATAATGGTAAAAAGTGGCTAACTGAGATGGAACAAACCGAACGACAAAAAACGGGAATTGATAACCTTAAAGTCGGTTACAACAAGGTTTTTGGCTACTATATCCAGGTAACAAATTCGAATAAAAATAAGGTACCACTTGATCGCTATACCAGAAAGCAAACTTTGACAAACGCTGAGCGCTACATTACGCCTGAACTTAAGGAACACGAAAACTTAATTTTAGAAGCCCAAACTAAGTCAACTGATCTGGAATACGAGTTATTTGTTAAATTGCGTGAGGAAGTAAAGAAATATATTTCTGCTCTGCAAAAACTAGCTGGTCAAATTGCTGCTTTAGATGTTTTTTGTTCCTTTGCCCAAGTAGCTGAAGAAAATAATTATTGCCGACCAAAATTTCACACATCTAATCAGGATGTTAAAGTTGTTTTAGGCAGGCACCCAGTTGTTGAAAAGGTAATGAAGGCTGGTTCGTACATCCCCAATGATGTCAGACTTGACCAAGATACGGATATTTACTTAATTACTGGTCCTAATATGTCCGGTAAAAGTACATATATGCGGCAAATGGCTTTAATTGCAGTGATGGCCCAAGTAGGCTCTTTTGTTCCTGCCGATAGTGCTGAGCTGCCAATTTTTGATCAGATTTTTACCAGAATTGGTGCTGCTGATGACTTAATTTCTGGACAAAGTACTTTTATGGTTGAAATGACTGAGGCAAACGAAGCTTTACAAAATGCCACTAAGAGAAGTCTGGTCTTATTTGATGAAATTGGTCGTGGGACAGCCACCTATGATGGAATGGCTTTAGCTGGCGCAATTGTGCAGTATTTGCATGATGAAGTAGGGGCAAAAGTGTTATTTGCAACACACTTCCATGAACTGACTGATCTTGAACAAACATTGCCAAGGCTAAAGAACATTCATGTTGGTGCAACTGAAGAAAACGGTAAACTAATTTTTCTCCATAAAATTTTGCCAGGCCCAGCTGACCAAAGTTACGGTATTCATGTTGCTCAACTTGCTGGCTTACCCCGCAAGGTTTTACGCAAAGCAACAAAATTGTTAAACCGTCTAGAAGCCCAAGGCAGCAATTTAGGACCGACCTCGGCACAGCTTGATTTATTTAGTAGCAATGAGAAGCCAGAAACTGTGACAGATCAGGAGCTGGCACCAAGTACTGAAACTGAATTGTCGGACAAGGAAAAAGATGTTTTGGATGAAATATCTAATCTGTATTTAGCTGATCAAACGCCGCTTCAAGTTATGCAACTGGTGGAAAACTGGCAAGATGATTTAAAGGATGAGAAATAATCATGGCCCAAATTCACGAATTATCGGTTAATCTGTCTAATCAAATCGCGGCTGGAGAAGTAATTGAACGTCCAGCAAGTGTAGTTAAGGAATTGCTGGAAAATGCAATTGATGCTAAAAGTACGCGAATTCGGATTGATTTTATTGATGCCGGTTTAAAACAAATTATTGTTCAGGATAACGGAACGGGGATACCAAGTGATCAGATTAATCTTGCTTTTACCCGGCATGCTACAAGTAAAATAAGTAATGAGCATGATTTGTTTAATGTTGGCACACTTGGCTTTCGGGGTGAAGCCCTGGCATCAATCGCAGCCGTAAGTCATGTTGAGATCTTAACTAATTCCGGTGGAGCTAGTGGCACGCGGGCTGAATTTGCGGCTGGCGTTAAAAAGGCACAAGAAGAAGCGGCAGCTACTAAGGGCACGCAAATCACAGTTAAAGATTTATTTTACAATACGCCCGCTAGGCTTAAATACCTGCGTAGCCCCAGAACCGAAATTATGAAAATTGTTGATATCGTCAACCGGATAGCTTTGGGTTACCCTGATATCGCGCTAACGCTAATGAATGAAGGGCGTGTATTGCTGCGAACAGCGGGCAATGGCAATTTGCAACAAACTGTTTCAAGTGTCTATGGGCGTTCAATTGCTGAAAAAATGCTGCCATTTAAGAGTAGCGACAATGATTTTGAAGTAACCGGATTAATTTCCAAGCCGGGTTTAACGAGATCGACACGCAATTTTATCTCAATTTTGCTTAACGGCCGCTATATCAATAATTTTCAGCTAGCTACCGCGGTAATGGATGGTTATGGTACTAACTTGGCGGCAAAGCATTATCCAATCGCTGTGATCAAGATTAAAGTTGACCCATTATTAGTTGATGTCAACGTTCATCCCACCAAAAAAGAGGTGCGCTTATCTAAGGAAACCGAACTCAGTCGGTTAATCACTAATGCAATTAGTAGCGCTCTTTTAGCCAAGGATGTTCAAGCCGATGCCATTGGCAATTTGACTAACACCAAAGAAGAAACGCGAATGGATCAGTTGAAATTCAACCTTAATAAAAATGTGGTTGAAACTAAGAGACCTGACCAGGCTGAAAATACTCGCGATGAAGTTCATGAAACTGAACCGGCTGCGATTGAGTCAGTTGCACCATCAAAGTATGTCGACTTAAATATTCCCCGAGAAGATGATCGTTATTTAATTACGAAAACGTGGCCAGAAAATGTGAACCAGCAAGTACAACTTACGCCTTTTTCACATTCAGATTTACACGAGGATGTAATTTCTACCGGGGATGAATT
Source organism: Lactobacillus sp. B4015 (assembly GCF_026536055.1). Lineage (NCBI taxonomy): Bacteria > Bacillati > Bacillota > Bacilli > Lactobacillales > Lactobacillaceae > Lactobacillus > Lactobacillus sp. B4015. The sequence continues at coordinate 8,703 of NZ_JAFNOY010000001.1, read as the reverse complement.
ACTTGCGAGCAGCTTACCCGAGCTAAGTTTAGTAGGTCAAACTAATACTTATTTGATTGCTGTCAGTGGGGAAGACCTTTACTTAATCGATCAGGTTGCAGCGCGAAGATTGCTTGCTTTTAAAAAAATAAGCCGTGAAATTGCAGGACAAAAAATTAACCAACAGGGTTTGCTAACGCCAATGATTCTGGAATTTGGCAGTCTAGATTTTATTCAGATCAAAGATCAATTAGAAGAAATCAAGCAAATTGGGCTGTTTCTTGAGGAATTTGGCCAAGATACCTTTATTCTACATTCATATCCTACTTGGCTTGAAGGCGATATTGAGCATTCTGTCAGGGCAATTTTGGACAGTTACCTCAACGTTGACCAAACTGATTCGGCCAACTTGATTAAACGAATTGCCAGTGAGCAGGCACAGAGGATTGTTCCGGGTAAAAAGAAACTATCAAGTGCTGAGTGTGGCGATCTACTGACCAATCTGCGTCAGGTCAATGACCCATATCATGATGCTAAAGGAAATGTGGTTATTGTCCGGTTACGCGAAAATGACTTACGCAAAATGTTTAAAAAGGATGAATAAAGCATGTACGAATATTTGGTAGGAATAATAACGGTGATTAAACCTGACTACATTGTTATTGACGTTAATGGTGTGGGCTATAAAGTGTATAGTCCGACACCTTTTGCATATCAGGAAAAGCAGAAGGCCCGTGTTTACATTGAGCAAATTGTGCGGGATATCGGCATCACCTTATTTGGTTTCCAAACCGAAGAAGATAAAGGTTTATTCTTAAAATTACTGAGTGTTAGCGGGATTGGACCTAAATCGGCGTTGGCAATTATGGCTGCCGAAAATAGCAATTCGCTAGCTGAAGCAATTGAACAAGGAGAGGTTAAGTACCTGACCCGCTTTCCTGGTGTTGGGAAAAAGACGGCCTCGCAGATTGTGCTAGATCTAAAAGGAAAACTGGGCGATTATGTTCAGCGCGTTGACCAACTTCCTGATCAAGAAATCTCACCAGAGTTAAATGATGCATTATTGGCCCTTCTGGCTCTGGGCTATACTAAAAAAGAAGTCGATCGCATTACGCCGCTTTTGGCTAAAGAACAAGCGACAACGGCTGATCAATATATTAAAAAGGGTTTGGCCCTTCTCTTAAAGAAGTAATTCTTGTTATAATGGACTTAGTGTTTACTTAAAGGAAGTGAAACAGGTAGTGGACGAAGATAATTCAATTGTTTCTGGCCAAATTCAGGGACCCAAAGAAGAACAGACAGAATTTTCATTACGCCCGCAGAATCTACAAGAGTATTTGGGTCAAGAGCGGGTTAAAAAAGAAATGGCAGTTTATATTAAAGCTGCCAAAAAGCGTGATGAAGCCCTCGACCACGTTTTACTTTATGGCCCACCGGGATTGGGAAAGACGACTCTGGCTTTTGTAATTGCGAATGAATTGGGCGTAAAGTTAAAAAGTACCAGTGGACCAGCAATCGAAAAAGCTGGCGATTTAGTGGCGCTTTTAACCGACCTTGATCCGGGCGACATTTTATTTATTGACGAAATCCACCGCTTACCTAAACCAATAGAAGAAGTTTTGTATTCAGCGATGGAAGACTTTTACGTCGATATCGTGATTGGTGAGGGACAAACAACCCATGCGGTTCATGTTCCGCTACCGCCATTCACATTAGTTGGTGCAACTACACTAGCCGGCCAATTATCAGCACCATTAAGAGATCGTTTTGGGATTGTCGAGCACTTACAATATTATAATGTGACGGAACTTGAAAAAATTATTCAGCGCTCCAGTAGTGTTTTTAATATTGAGATTGCTTCACAAGCTGCACATGAACTGGCAAGAAGGTCACGGGGAACGCCGCGGGTAGCTAACCGCTTATTACGGCGCGTGCGTGATTTTGCACAGGTCAAAGGTGAAGACGTGATTTCTTATGAGACAACAAGAGATTCCTTAAAGCAGTTGCAAGTTGATGATGAAGGATTAGATCAGACAGATCGTAAAATTTTACGGGTAATTATTGAAAATTATCATGGTGGTCCAGTTGGCGTGCGCACAATAGCTGCCAATGCGGGCGAAGATGTCGAAACGGTCGAATCGCTATATGAACCTTATTTACTGCAACATGGCTTTTTATTAATGACGCCACGTGGACGAATGGTCACTGAAAAAGCTTATGTGCAATTAGGCTTACCAATTCCCGGGCAGTAGTGCAATTCTGCGCTAGTTTTTGTATAATTAAGTAATTGATATTTTTAAGACAATGAGGTGTAAATTTGAATACTTTATTTTTAGCGGCCAATAATGGTAATGGCATGGGTAACATGTGGACAATTATTATTTTTGTTGTGTTAATTGCCCTAATGTACTTCACAATGATTAAGCCGCAGAAAAAGCAACAACAAAAGAAAATGGAAATGATGAATGAGCTTAAAAAAGGCGACAATGTCATCATGATTGATGGTCTGCACGGTAAAGTTGATTCCGTTAATTCTAAGGACAAAACAATTGTTTTGGATGCAGACGGAATTTACCTAACATTTAGCCGGATGGCAGTTCAACAGATAATACCTGCTGCGCCAGAAGCTGAAGAAGCTACACCAGCTAAAGAAACTGCGGCAGAAGAAAAACCTGCTGCACCTGCCGATAAGCCCGCTCAAAAAGAGCCTGCTGATACGCCAAGCAGTGAAAACAAGGATGATCACTCATCTGAAGAATAATAACTAACAAGATGTCTTTAAAAAGGCATCTTTTTTATTGCAGTCTTTTTTTGACTTAAGCTCCACTTATTTTTCTAATAAAGGTTGTTTAAAACTAAAGTTTGACTGGAAAATATTATAAAATAGAGTTAACATACCTGATTTTGGAAAGGATTTTCTCATGAAAAATATACCTGTTATTATGATTATCTTCGGTGGAAGTGGCGATTTGGCTCACCGTAAACTTTACCCTGCGCTGTTTAATTTGTATGAGCAAGGCTTAATTCACGATAACTTTGCTGTTGTTGGTACGGCTAGGCGCCCTTGGTCACATGAGTATCTTCGGCAACAGGTCAGCGATGCCGTTAATGAGACACACGATGAGGTTAATGAAAATGATCTAGCTGCTTTTACTAGTCATTTTTATTACCAGTCCCATGATGTTACCAATGTTGAACACTATGAAACGCTGAAAAATTTAGCTGGCGACCTTGATAATCGATATAGTGCTCAGGGAAACCGCATTTTCTACATGGCAATGGCTCCCCGCTTTTTTGGTACAATTGCGCAGCATATCAACGATCAGAATTTGACTAGCACTGGTTTTAACCGAATAGTAGTAGAAAAGCCATTTGGTCGTGATTTAGCCTCTGCAGAAGAATTGAATAAGCAGATAACTGCTTCATTTGATGAAAATGATATCTTCCGAATTGATCATTATCTTGGTAAGGAAATGGTTCAAAATATTTTGCCGCTTCGTTTTACCAATCCGTTGATAAAAAACATTTGGAATAGTGCCACAATTAAGAATATTCAAGTGACTCTGGCAGAGCATTTGGGAGTTGAGGCCCGTGGTGGCTATTACGAAACCTCTGGTGCTTTGCGTGATATGGTCCAAAACCATATTTTCCAAATCATTACTTTACTAGCGATGCCTGAACCAAAGGATTTAACTTCTAAAAGTATCCATGAGACTAAGCAGGAATTGCTTGATAGCATGATTGTGCCTGATGAACAAGAGATTGCGCAGCATTTCGTCCGGGGACAATATTTAGGTAGCGATATGACTTTTGGTTACCGGCAAGAACCTAATGTAGCGGAAGACTCGAATACCGAAACTTTTGTCGCTGGCGAAGTGAAATTTAAAAAGGGTCCAGTTGCCAACATGCCAATTTATTTTAGAACTGGAAAAGAATTGCGTGAAAAAACTAACCGAATTGATATTGTGCTCAAACACATCTGTACACCATACGGACAAGCGCACTCCAATAACATTTCGATTATTATTGATCCCGATATGCAGATTTTTATAACGATTAATGGCAAAAAAATCACGGAGCCAGGCATTCGACGTGAAAACCTAGATTACCTGTTTTCCAAGCAAGAGCAAGAAAAGGTACCTGATGGCTATGAACGTCTTCTTCACGACGTTTTTGTCAACGATTCCACCAACTTTACGCACTGGAGTGAATTAAAAAATTACTGGAAATTTATTGACGTTGTTGAAGAAGCATGGCAAAAAGAAAATGAAGAAGGTAAGCAGATAAACCAGTATTTACCGTATCGGATGGGGCCAAAGGCCGCAAATGAGATTTTTGAATCGCCAACTGAACGTTGGATTTATGAATAATTATAGCGACGGCTTGTTGCCGGAAAATGATTTACATCGAAAAATTATTCACGTTGATATGGATGCTTTTTATGCCTCAGTTGAAACACGTGATCATCCTAATTTAAAGAATAAGGCGCTCGTAATCGGACAAGATCCGCGGCAAAATCATGGTCATGGAGTAGTAGCTACGGCCAATTATGTTGCCCGTAAATATGGCGTTCATTCTGCAATGCCATCAATTAAGGCCTTTAGGCTAGTACCGAAAAGCAAACTAGTATTTATGAAACCAGATTTTGCCAAATATCGCCGTGTTTCGGCAGAAATCCATGAAATGATGCATGAAGTTACGGACGTAGTTGAATCAATTGCTCTGGACGAAGCATATCTTGATGTGACTGAGAATAAAATGGGGCAAGATTCCACCGTTCAAATCGCTATTGATTTACAAAATAGAATCAGAAAAGAAGTTGGCCTAAATTGCTCATTCGGGGCAACTTATAATAAATTTCTAGCTAAAATGGGTTCGGAATATTCTAAGCCATTTGGACGGACAATTATTTTGCCTAGTGAGGCACGTGGCTTTTTGGCTCGGCAAAAAATTAGCCGTTTTCATGGCATTGGACCAAAAACAGAGCAGAGACTGGCTGAGCTGGGCGTGTACACTGGCCAAGGCTTGCAGCAAATGCACGTGCGTGAATTAATCAAATATTTTAACCGAATGGGTTATCAGATGGCAGAGCATGCTAATGGGATTGATTTGTCACCTGTTGTGCCCGATGATGAGCGTAATCGAAAATCAATTGGGGTCGAGCGAACATATGAGCCATGTGTATATAATGAGCAGACAGCTTTGACCAATATCAGAAATTATGTTAATGAAGTAGCTAAGAAATTGCAGGAGCTTAATCTGTTTGCTAGTACCGTTGTTTTAAAAATTCGTAATAACGATTTTGAAACTGTTACAAAGAGGCAGAAATTAGAGCATGCAACTAATAATCCATTGGATATTTATGAATCTGCCCGAGACTTATTCAATCCGCTTTCTGAGTCATTTTTAAATGATGGAATAAGACTTTTAGGTGTTACCGCTACTGATTTTACCGAGGCTGAATTTGAAAATATTGCTCTGGATTTATTTTCAAATTAACGAAAAATATCTGTTAAACTAATTGAGTACTTTGAAAATTGTGAAGGAGACAAAATGAACACTTTCCCAAAAATATATGAAAAAATTGAGCAGTATCCAACTATTATTCTGCACCGTCATACTAGTCCAGATCCCGATGCGTTGGGATCACAAGCCGGGCTTGCACGTTCTTTAAGACTTAAATTTCCAGACAAGAAGATCTTGTGTGCAGGTGAAAATGATGAGGGTGATCTAGCTTGGATTAACACCATGGATAAGGTGACTGAAGAAGATTATCAGGGGGCTTTAGTCATTACTACTGATACTGGTAATACGGCTCGAATCGCTAATAAAATGTACAGCAAGGGTGATTTTTTAATTAAAATTGATCATCACCCCGATGTTGAACCATATGCCGATCTAAGTTTTGTTGATGATGAGGCTCCAGCAGCTTCCCAAATCGTGGCCGATTTTATTCTTGAAGAAAATTTGCCGCTGACTGCGGAGGTTGCATATCCGCTATATGCTGGCATTGTCGGCGATACTGGCCGCTTCATGTATCCTGAAACTTCGGTGCATACTTTTAACGTTGTTGCCAAACTGACAGCCACTGGGATTAATATTAATGAAATTGCCCGCAATATTAGCGATGTAACCTTTGCGCAGGCAAAACTGCAGGCTGAAGTACTTGAATACATGAAAGTTGATCGGAGTGGGGCAGCATATGCAATATTGTCACGGGATGCATTGCATAAATTAGGCGTGGATTCCGACCAGGCGTCCTGTACGGTATCTACCCCAGGAAGAATTAAAGACATTATTGCTTGGAACGTATTTGTTGAAAAGCCTGATGGCACTTTTAGAGTACATTACCGTTCTAAGGGTCCAATTATTAATGAATTAGCTGCAAAGCATGACGGTGGTGGTCATGCTTTGGCCAGTGGCGCAAATGCTAAAGACATGGACGAAGTTAAGCAAATCTTTGCAGAATTAGTTCAGGTAACTAAGGAATATCAAGAAAAAAATGAATAATATTTTTACCAATGAAAACATTAAGCCAGCGATTAGGCAGGGGTTAGCCAAGATACATTTCACTGAGCCAACAAAGGTGCAGGAAAAGGTAATTCCTGTTTTATTAGCACACAAAAATGCCGTTGTGCAGGCCGTAACCGGTTCAGGTAAGACCCATTCCTTTATAATTCCGGTTCTAAATGAGATTGACGAAAAGCTTGAGTATCCTCAGGCTATTTTGACTGCACCAAGTCGTGAACTGTCTGAGCAGCTTTACCAAGTTGCCCGTGAGTTACGTGATGCTGCTGGGCTAAATATTTCAATTGCTCATTTTGCCGGCGGCAGTGATCGTGAGCGGCAGCTTAAAAAAATTGACAATCATAAACCGCAAGTAGTTATTGCGACTCCTGGACGTTTACATGATTTTGTTGAAAAGAAAATCTTACTTTTAGATTATGTTAAAGACTTTGTCATTGATGAAGCAGATATGACCTTAGATATGGGCTTTTTAGCCGATATTGATTTTATTGCGCAAAGATTGCCAAAAGACACCACTTTGGCTGCCTTTTCAGCAACGATCCCGGTAAAACTAGCAAACTTCTTGCGCAAATATATGTCTAAGCCGGAGCAAATTGTAATTGATAACCCAGCAGTAATTTCGCCAACCATTAAAAATGATTTACTTGATATTGGCTCCAAAAATAGAAAAGCAGTCCTGCATCAATTGTTAACTTTGGGTCAGCCCTATTTGGCTGTTATTTTTGCTAATACAAAGCAAACCGTTGATGATTTAACCCGCTACTTGCAGGATCAGGGACTAAAAGTGGCGAAAATTCATGGTGGAATCACTGAACGGGAAAGAAAACGGACATTGCGAGAGGTTGAAGCAGGTCAGTATCAGTACGTGGTCGCAACTGATTTGGCTGCACGTGGTTTAGATATTGCTGGTGTCAGCTTAGTCGTTAATTATGAAATTCCCCGTGATTTAGAGTTTGTCATTCACCGTATCGGACGAACTGGCCGGAATGGGTTAGCTGGACATGCCGTTACTTTGATTAAAGTCGAAGAAATGAATCGCATTGCTAGTCTAGAAAAAATGGGGATTCACTTTGATTTTGTTGAAATAAAAAACGGAGAGTTGGTTCCTCGTAAGCATTATCACAGTCGTAATGAGCGAAACAATTCCTCGTACGCAATTGATAATCGGGTAAACGGCTACGTTAAAAAAGCAAAAAAGAAACGTAAACCTGGTTATAAAAAGAAGATTAAACGAGTTATTCAACAAGATAAGGCGCAAAAAAATAAAATTGAACAGCGTCATAAAATTCGAAAAGCAAAAAAGCAACGGAAGAAGCGACGTGAAGATCGCTCATAAAAATAAAAGGCACAATCATCGAAAGACGATTGTGCTTTTTATTATACATAATTATATTTTTTTCTAGCGCTATTAACGGACAGAGAAAGCTTTTTGTCTAAAATTTATTAGTAAAAAGCAATTTTACAATAATTTTTTAATAAAACATATTGTATGATAGCGTTTTTATTGCTATATTATTTATCGTACCATAAGAAAAAGGAAGGACAGAAATGATAAAAAATAAATCTGAAGAAGTTTTATTAGCTAAACTTTCAGGTCACATTGTTAAGAAATATACCGTAGTTGAATTTTGCAAGGAGGCGAAGATTGAGCGAAGCTATTTTTATACACGGTATGAGAATATTTGTGACCTGTTTGCTTCAGTTATGGCCTTGCAGCTCAGACGGGAATTACGTGGCGAGAAAAATGATAAATTAAATAGTATCTTTTTTCAAATGTTAGAAAAAATAAAAAAAGATAAGTATTTTTTCCTAAACATCATCCTTATTTCCAAGGATTCAAATACTTATTTTGAAATCTTACAAAAGGAAATGGCTAACGCAATCGAAAATTACATGCGTCCACGTGGACCTTTTTCCGTAAGACAAGTTAATTTGGTAGCTAGCGGAATATATGCAATTATTTATAATTGGGTATTACATAGATGTAAATACGATATCAGGGATGTGTACCAATGCATTAACTTGCTTTTAAAAAATATTGATCGAACGGAAATAAATCCTAAAAAATAAGTTGTAAAGAAAGAATGTTAGCAATAACATTCTTTTTTTTTGTAAAAAAGACTTGCAAAAGTAAAAAAGAGTTGCTAATATTAATAACTGTCGTCGGGCGCAAGGCAAGAGCCAAGCGGAAGAGGG